>JAJZYZ010000002.1 GCA_021797815.1 Bacillota bacterium | reverse complement strand
TGTGATGCCCCGATGCTTGGGAACGCTGGGGTCGGTCCGTGCCAGCACGAAGCACCAGTCCGCGAGGTGGGCGTTTGACGTCCAGATTTTCTGGCCGCTCAAGATCCACTCGTCGCCCTGAAGCTCCGCGCGTGTGCGCAGAGAAGCCAGATCCGACCCGGAGTTCGGCTCCGAATATCCCTGACACCAGACCTCGTCTCCTGCGAGCAGCGGCCGCAGGAAGCGCTGCTTCTGGGCTTCGCTCCCCTCCACCAGCAGCGTAGGGCCCAAAAGTCCCTTGCCAAGGCCGTTGATGCCGGCAGGCGCACCGACACGCGCGCACTCCTCGGCGAAGATGACTTCCTCGACCCAGGAGAGGCCCTGGCCGCCATACTCCCGCGGCCACGACAGACCGGCCATCCCGTGCGCGTAAAGGGTCTTCTCCCACCACAATCCGACCCGGGCTCGCTCCTCGGCGTCCTGAGGAGCCGGGTGGGCGGGGGTTCCCCATCCCTCCGGCAGCACCTCGTCCAGGAACTCCCGGCACCGGGTGCGGAAAGCTTCCTCGGCTTCCGTGTACGCGATATTCATGCGTCTCCTCCCCCCACCGGCGCTGTGGATTTGAAAGGCCCGGTCCCGTCCAACACCAGACGCGCCATCTGTTCTCGGATCTGGATGGGCGTTCCCAGTTCCGCGGCTACCCGCCATGCGCGCTTGAAGTACAGATGCATGTCGCTGTCCCACGTATACCCGATGCCCCCATGGAGCTGGATCGCGTCGCTGGTGACGGTACGGGCGGCCTCCGACGCGTAGGATTTGGCCAGCGCGGCGTACAGCGGCGCCTCGGCCCCGTCCTCGGAGACGGCCCAGGCCGCATAACGGCCGGCCACACGCGCACTTTCCACCAGGAGGTAGTCGTCGGCGGCGGTATGCTTCACGGCCTGGAATCGCCCCACCGGCTGGCCAAACTGCTCGCGCACCTTCACGTACTCAACCGTGGCCGAAAACGCCTCCTCCGCGGCCCCGAGCGCCTCAAACGCCAGCGCTGCCCAGGCCGTCGACCGCATCTCCACGAAGAGCTCCCGCCCGTAGCCCACCACGGCGTCGGGTGTGAGCTCCGCTCCGTGAAATTCAAGGGCATAGAGGGGATAGGAGCCGTCGAGGCTCTCGAGAGCCACGACATCGATGCCCTCGGCGCGAGGGTCCACCCGCACCAGGGCGATGCCGCCGGCCGCTTTCCACTCCACCGGCATCACGATCAGGCTGGCGGCGGCAGCGAAAGGAACGAACGTCCGCCGGCCGTACAGGCGCACCGGCGAAGATCCCACCGCCTGCACGCCGGTCCCTGTAAAGAGGCCGTCCGGACTGCCCCACCCGACCGTGACAGTCTCGTCCCCGGCGGCCACGGCCTCACCCAGACGGTCCTGCAGGGGGCTCTGCGATCCCCGCGCCAGGGCGCGCGCGGCCACATAGGTCTCCATCAGGGGATAAGGCAGGAGCGATGCCCCGCTCGCCTCGAAGATTAGCGCCATGTCGAGCGGGGAAAGCCCGCTTCCGCCCAGCGCCTCGGGGACGCCGGCACCCAGCATGCCGTGCTCCGCCAGGGGCGCGCGCAGGCGCTCGGCCACCGTGGCTTTATCGCGGTAGGCGGTGCGAGCGACGCCCGGACCCGCGATGGCCGAAAACAGATCGCGGGCGCTGTCACGCAGGAGATACTGCTCCGACGAAAAATTGAAGTCCATGCGTCCCTCCCCGTTAGTGTCCCAGGAACGTTACGGCCCGCTTCTCCACCTGAGCCGCGAGCGCCTCTCGATGGTCGTGGCTGTCATGAAGAGACTGGGTGGCCCGATCTTCAGCGGCGAGACCACTCCGAAGTTGGAGACCCGCCGAGCCGCGCACCAGATCGCGCGCGAGGCGGATGGCGGCCGTGGGTCCGTGGGCGAGGCGTCCCGCCCACTCCTCCACCGTGGGCCAGAAGTTGTCCTCGCCGGTAACCACATTCACAAGACCGATGCGTGCCGCCTCTTCCGCCCCCACTTCCCGCCCCGTGATTATCATCTCGAGCGCCCGCGCCTCGCCGACGACTCGCGGCAGAAGCCAGGTGCCGCCCACATCCGGAGGGATGGCAAGACGGATGTACGCCTCGCAGAATCGGGCCTCGGGGTGCGCGATGCGGATGTCGGAGGCCAGTGCGAAGTCGCAGCCGGCCCCATACGCGAGGCCATTCACGGCCGCAACCTTGGGCACCGGAAACTCGTAGTACTCCGCCATCAGCGCGTGCGCCAACTCGCCCCAGGACGGCGCGCCCGGGTCCCGCTCCGAAGACGCCCATTCCTTCACATCGGCTCCGGCTGAAAAAGCCCGGCCGGTCCCTGTGAGGACGAGGGCGCGAACCTCCCGGACGCGGAGCTCGGCAAGCGCGGCCCGAAACTCGCTCAGCACATCGAAGGACAGAGCGTTCAGCCGCTCAGGACGGTTTAACCGCAGCACCCCCACCTGCTCCTGCACCGCTATTTCCACAAACGCCATCACGAGCTCCCTTCCTGCACCGCCAGATCCTCCTCCAGAAGAAGCACGTCGGCGGCCAGCACGCCTTCTCCAACTTCTCCCACCAAAAGCGGGTTCACATCAACCGTAATCCGGCGCTCGCGATAATGTGAAAGAAAGTCCGAGAGATTCACCAACGCCCCCACCAGGGCGTCGACGTCATACCGAGCGTGCCCGCGATGGCCGGCCAGGATCCGGCTTGCCCGGGTTTCATCGAGGGCCCGGCTCACCTCTTCCGGGGAGGCGCCGATGAGAATGGGAGCCGTGTCTCGCCAGATCTCCACATCAACGCCGCCGGGGCCCGTCACCAGCACCCCGCTCACGGTGGATCCACCCACAAACCACTCGAGTCGACCGGGGACATAGGCCTCCACCAAAAAGCCGTGGGCCTGAACCCCGGCGTTCCGGAGCCGCCGCTCCATCTCGCGGCCCGCCTCGCGAAGCTCGTGTTCGGCGGCCAGGTTCACGGCTACGGCGCCTACGTCTGATTTGTGGCGCACGCTCAAAGCCTTCAGCACGACCGGATAGCCCACCAGATCGGCGGCGTGCGGCAGCTCCGCCAGGGAGTCGGCCCGCATTCCCCG
Source organism: Bacillota bacterium (assembly GCA_021797815.1). Lineage (GTDB taxonomy): Bacteria > Bacillota > Sulfobacillia > Sulfobacillales > JAIMBI01 > JAKATP01. The sequence goes on along the minus strand of JAJZYZ010000002.1, from coordinate 115,386 downwards.
AGGATGGCCGAGTCCCCACTCGGCCAGTACCTCCTTGGCCGTCTGCTCGTTCCAGGGACCGCGTCCGAGGGGCGGCCGGGCCCGTTCCGGGCGCGGCTGCGGCCGGACCCAGGCGGCGGCCTCCCGCCCGAGGCGCGTTACCTCTCCGAGCCCGGCCATGGTGGGCCTGAGCCCGGCAAATATCTGGAGTCCCAAGCTCTCCGCGCGGTCGTAGTACCGCTCCGGGACCCCGCCCATGGTCGTCATAACCAGGACCGGTTTGCCCGTGCTCCGCTGAGCATGGGCCGCGCCGTCCATCATCGTCTCCCAGGGTCCCACATGGTCCGGGTGTCCGGGAAAGTCCTGCACCGCCCCGGCAAGGTCCACATGGGCGTCCGCCGCGAGCTCCGTCACCACGGTCTGATAGGGCTCCTCGGTGCCCCAGGTGCTGGCCCCGTAGTCGAGCGGGTTTTGCGGATGGACATACACCGGCAGCGCGCGCCGCAGGCGGACCCGGCTCTCTTGGGTGAGTTCCGCCAGGTCCACCCCCAGCGTCTCGGCCAGATCGGCCATTAGGCCGCACTCCCCACCGGAACTGGCGGCGAGTCCGACCCGGAGATGACCGGGCTCCCCGAGCCGGCCCAAAAGTTTCAGGATGGCGGCAAACTCCTCCAGGTCGGTGGCCTCGGCAAAAGGCACGCGCCGGCGCATGGCCCGCCACCACTCGTCGCCGGCGGCTAGAGCCCCCGTGTGCGCCTCCGCCATCGCCCGGCCGAGCGCGCTGCGCCCGAGGTGGAGCACGCACAGCGGCTTTCGCGCCTGCCGCGCCGCCTCGGCCGCGGCGGCAAACCCCTCGGCATCCGGCTTTCCCTCAATGATGGCGCCCAGAACGCGCACCTCGCCGCGCGGCACCAGCCACTCGACAAACTCCATGGGGCTCACGCCCCAGTGATTGCCGGACGAGATGACATGGCTGAACCTCTGGCCCACGTAATAGTTGACAAGATGGTTCGCGAGATTCCCGCTCTGCGAGACCACGGCCGGCCCCGGACCGATGAAAGGCTTCTCGGGCAGGCCGATGGACCAGGCGCCGGTGAGGCCGCCCGCCGCCCCGACATATCCGAGGCAGTTCGGACCCAGCACCGCCACGCCCGATCCGCGCGAGATCTCGGCGATGCGGGCCCGCTGGCTGTCGGGAACGTCCGCGGCCAGCACGATGACCCCGCCGGCGCCCGCCGTCTGCGCCTCTTCCAGCACCGTGAGCACGGCCGCTCCCGCCGTGGCCACCACCACCAGGTCGACCGCTTCCGGAAGGTCCCGGAGGCTCGGGTAGCAGGGATATCCGGCAACCTCGCGATATCGAGGATTCACCCCGTACAGGCGGCCCTGCCAGTCCCGACGGGCCAGGTTTCCCAGCATGCGCATCCCGTAGCGCGAGTTGGGAGAGGCCCCCACCACGGCCACCGACGCCGGTGCCAGGAGTCGCGTGAGCTGGCGCCTGCGCTCAGACTCCACAACTGCCCTCTCCTTCCGCGGCCAGCCCGCCCGTCGTCTGAGAGGCTAGAAACGGCCGCACCGCCGCGACGAAGGCATCCGGCCGCTCCCACTGGCAAAAGTGCGCCGCGCCCCGGATGACGCGTTGGGCCGCCCCCGGCAGCACCCGCGCGCAGGCCGCTGCCCATTCGGCCGCCGAGGGCTGGCAGAACGCATCCCCTTCTCCCCACACCATCAGGGTCGGGAGGCCAGACAACCGCTCCACAACCTGCAGGGTCGGCATGGGATGGGGCGCGGTCCTGAGCCGCCGCGGTGTGAGACGGGTAAAGAAGACGCTCTTATAGGTCATGGCGACAAGCCGTTCATCCACGATGGCGGGGTCGGCCACATGCCAGTGGCGGAGATTGTGCGCCAGAACCGACAGCCGGTCTTCCAGATCTGAGGGATGGGTGAAGTGGCGCTCGTCTACGGGGTGATGGGCGGCAGGGTCGCCGGTCCGCCCCACCAGCGACACCAGCAGCAACGCTCGCACCAGATCCGGGTCGGAAACCGCCAGGCGCGCCGCCAGACCGGCGCCGAGCGAATAGCCGCCCAGTATCACTGGCGGGTCCACGAACGCCCGGATGGCGCGGCCCAGAATCTCCAGGTATGCGGTGTGGGAGTAAGCCCCCGGTACGTCTCCCGACTCTCCGAAACCGGGTAGATCGAGGGCATACACGTCGGCTGCGGTGGCCAGCTGCTCCAGATTGCGGCGCCAGTGCGTCCAATCACCGTAGGCACCGTGCAGGAGCACGAGCGGCGCGCCCGGACCCCGCCGTCGGACGCCGGCCACCCGTACGCCGTCGACGTCCACCGTGAACGGCTGCAGGCGGTCTTCTGACAGCTCGACCGCCAGTTCGTCGAGTGTCCGGTCAAGAGCCTCCGCGGGGTGCGCCTGGGGACGGCGTTCGCGCACCATTCGCATGGCATCCGCCCGGGAAAGGCCCGCCAGCATGAGATACAAGACAGCCACGGCCGCGGTTCGGGAGACCCCAGCCTGGCAGTAGATGCCGACCGTCTCGCCCCCCTCCGCCAGCTCCTTCACCCGGCGCGCGGCCGCCAGCAGCATTTCGTGCTGACCGCCGCGCAGATCCGCCAGGGGGAAGTGGTCCACTGGAACCCGGTATCTGGGCGGGGTAGTCTCCCCGCGCAAGTCCACAAGCCGCGTGGCGCCGCCCGCCATCATGGCCGGCCCATCGCCCGAGTCGCCGAGATACACCGACGGATTAAGCCGGGTATACAGACCTTAGCCTCCTTCACGTACGCCTTTGCCCGTCCCGGGACGGGTCGCTCTCGGCCATGCCCCCGTCAGGGCCCGCCCCGGACGTAGATGACCTGCCCGGTGACGTAGGCGGCTTCCTCTGAGCACAGGAACGCGACCACGTTGGCGACGTCGCGCGGCTGGCCGACGCGGCGGAGCGGAATGCGGGCGGAGGCGGCCGTCTTGGAGGCCTCAAAGTCAAAGCCCTGCCGCTCGGCGGTGGCCCGCGTCATATCCGTCTCGATAAACCCGGGGGCTACAGCGTTCACGTTGATGTTGAAGGGGCCGAGTTCGATGGCGAGCGTCTTGGTGAATCCCTGCAGGCCGGCCTTGGCGGTCGAATAGTTGGCCTGCCCGCGATTTCCAAGAGCCGAGGTGGACGAGGTATTCACAATCTTTCCCCACCGCTGTTCAACCATGTAGCGCTGCGCGGCCCGTGAACACAGGAAGGTGCCTTTCAGGTGAGTCGCCATGACCATGTCCCAGTCATCGTCGCTCATCTTGAACAGGAGATTGTCGCGCAGGATGCCCGCGTTATTGACCAGAACCCCTATGGGGCCGAGGCGCGAAGCACATGCCTGCAAAGCTTCTTCGACCTGATCGCGCTCGGTGACGTCCGCCACGAGCCCCTCCGCCCGCCCCCCACTGTCGCGAATCCGCCGCACCGTCTCCGCCACGTCTTCCTCGCGCAGGTCGAGCACGGCCACCGCCGCGCCCTCCTCCGCCAGCCGCTCGGCTTCCGCCCGGCCGATGCCCCGCCCCGCTCCGCTTACGACCGCCACCCGTCCATCCAGCTGCCCCATGCGCTGATCCTCCTTGGACTCTGGGATACCGGGATTCTGCGATGATGGGATCCGCCGATTACCCGGGCTCCGTTCGTAGGCTCTCCGATCCGTCATGCGTCCGACTAGGTTGCGGGCCGCGTCTCTTCGACATCGGTCGCCCAGCTGACGCGCGCCCGCCCGGTCACGGCGCTCACCCCCGATCCCGTCATGAGCTCAATCGACAGGGTGGCCAAGCTTCGTCGAGCTTCCTTCACGACCTCGTCCACCCGCGCGGTGAGGCTCAGCCGCTCGCCCGGCCGTACATAGGCGCGAAACCGTACGCCGTACTCCTCAAAGCGCGCGCCTTCCGGTAGGGCGGCGGACAGATAGCGCGCGATGAGACCCATGTTCAACATGCCATGGGCGATGACTCCAGGAAGGCCAAATTCGCGCGCCCGCTCATCGTCGTAGTGAATAGGATTGAAGTCCCCCGAGGCGCCGGCATAGCGAACCAGCTGCTCACGCGTCATCTCGTGGTTGTAGGGGCCGAGCCGGTCGCCCGCCTTCATCGGGCGGCCGCTTCGGTGACGATGAGGATGGCCCGGCCAACAAACGCGCTGACCCCGTCCTGATTTATCCCCTCGGTCGCCACCGTCACCAGCGTCATCGGGCCCCGGCTCCCGTTCCGCACCTTCACGTCTTCGAGCCAGCTGCTCACCGCGATGCGGTCGCCCGCCACAATCGGCGCGCCGTATGTAAAGTGCTGCTCGCCATGGATCGTGCCGGCGCGCGGCATGACAAGACCCGGGGGAGGGTTCCGTCGAAGGGTGACGGCAAACGTGGGCGGGGCACGCAGACTTCGATAACCGGCCGCCCGCGCGGCCTCCTCGTCCAGACCCAGGGCATCGGTGTCTCCGAGGGCCTCCATAAAGCGCCGCACGGCGCCTTTTTCGATCTCATTCACCACGGGCTCGGACTTTCGGCCCACCAACGTCTCATCCACCGCAAACATGGCGGCCCCTTTCCCGGGCAGAACGCCCGCGAGCTTCTTCGCGAGGCGAGTGGCACGCAGGGCGCGAATCTGGGATTCTGAATCGACGAACCTCGGCTGCATCTGGGCCGCCGACCAAGCACCCGACCTTAAGCCGCCGATGGCCATAGATGCCGCTGGTTTTGATGTTAGCATGAGAAATTCAGGAACGACCGGGACGGGCTCACCCCCGCCCGAAACATCTCGCGAGCAGGAGGAATCGTGATGGAGACGCTACAGGTGGGCTCACCGCGGATTGCGGCTGTCGTCGATATGGCCCTTTATTCACGTCGGCTGCCGGAAGCGGACGGCACGCACTGGGTGCTCGGCACACCGGACGGGGGCGAACTGCACGTAAACCTGAGCGAGGTGGCGGTCGCGCGCACGCAGACCGAGTGGGAACAACTCCGCCAGCGCGGAAAAGGCGCGGTTATCGTGGTTGAGGGGCGACTGGTGTTTCGCCGCAAGGAACTGTGGATAGGGGAGGCCGCCATCCACTGCCGGCCGGTCTGAATTTCCCGCCCGCTCTCGGGAGCGCGGCCTACGCCTCGGGGCCGTCGGCGGCCTTCCGGCAGCGCTTGGTTTTGGGCCGCTCCCAGAACATGACCCCGTCGGGATCGTTCGATGCAGCCGCCTCCGCCGTGAACCCGCGTGACGGGCATATGTCGGCCAGGGGGCAGGTGAGACACGCGGGCTTACGGGCGCGGCAGACGGTGGCGCCGAGGTCCATGAGCGCCTGGTTGAATCGCCAGGCATCGTTATCCGGCACCACCGCCTCGGCCAGGGCCCAGAGCCGATGCAGGCGTTCCGCGCCCTTCGGTTCCGGCCCGACTCGAAAGAGGCGCGCCATCACCCGTGCCACATTGGTGTCGAGGATGCCCGCCGGTCGGCCATACGCAAACGCCAGAACGGCGCCGGCGGTGTAGCGGCCCACGCCGGGCAGGGTCATCAGCCCCTCCAGGGTGTCGGGAAACCTTCCGTCCCACTCCTCCATCACCGTCCGGGCGATGGCGTGGAGCCACTTGCCCCGCACCTTGTAGCCAAGGGGGTCCGTGATGGCCTTCACGTCTGCGAGCGGCGCTGCGGCCAAGTCGGCCACCGTCGGGAAGCGAGACAGGAATCGCTCATACACCGGGGCCACCGTCGCGACCGTGGTTTGATGGAGGAGGATTTCCGACACCACGACGGCGTACGGATCCCGGGTCGCTCGCCAGGGGAGCGGCCGCCCCTCGCGCGTAAACCATTCCGGCAGACGCTCGTGCAGGGCCGTCAGCCGACGTTCCTCAACCACGGCCCAATATTTGACCCGTTTCATTCCACCGGCACCGAGACGCGCACCTCCTGCCAGCGGAGACACAACGGACCGCGGCCGGCCGCATTGTAAAACGCCGCCAGGAGCTGAAACCAGACTCCAAGCACCACCGCCAACGGAAATCCGGCTACGGCCACCGCAAAGCCCACGAACAGGGCCACCCCGAGACCGAAGTAGCCCGCCGGCAGATGGTGCACCAGGACAAAGAGCCCCGCGAACAGTGTCACGATCATGATGATGGCTCCGCACACGATCCAGGCGTACGCCAGCGTACCGGCCACCGTGCGTGCCGACCCCGGAAGCATCCGCGCCACCCGGTGCGACTCCGCGTTCAGCGCGGCGCCGATCAACCGGAGCGGGCGGCTCATCGAGACAACGAGCCAGGTATAGAGCCACGCTGTGCCAAAAAACAGCAGTGCCTGGGCGAACGGCACCCCAAGCAGAACGGCCCACACCCAGCCGCCCGGGGGCGCCCCGAAAAGCCCGCTCCAGGCGGCGTCCGCTCCCAACAGGACGCCGGTCGGCCACAGCCACAGTCCCACCACCAAACCGCGACGGGCGTTCACTTCCATGATCTGCCCGCCTGCCGTGAAAAGCTCCCAGCCCCCGTAGCGCCTGGCGCTGAACGAATACCAGACCGCGGCCAGGTAGCGGATAACCAGGAACATTCCAAAGAAGAGGATCGCCCGCGTCCATCCGTCTGGCTGTCCGAGGCGGGCACGCACCCACCACAGGACGAAGGCGTAGGGCAATAGCGCCGCAAGTCCGCACCACACCGCCCAGCCGAGCGGCGCGACCCCCACCACCCGCCGATATTGCCACATGTCTGAGACTCCCCGCCTTTGTGCCTAGGGTCCTCCGAAAAATGCCCGGTAAAGCGCCGCATTGGTGGCCAGAAGATACACCAGCACGGCCGTCCCCGCCGCCAGCAGGGCCGTGAGCCACCAGAGTCGTCGGGCCACTCGCCAGTCGGCGTCTCGCAAGAAAAAGGCCGCCAGCGCAAACGCCCCCGACACCGCCATCACCGTCCCGTACACCAGAGCCATCGGCGGGCGCCTACGAGCCGCTTTTAGTCATGGCGGCGACTTTGGCCATGTTCAGCTGGTGCTGCTGATAAGTGGTGGCAAACAGATCGCCTCCACTTGGTGTGCTCACGAAATAAAGATATCCGACATGGGCCGGATGGAGGGCGGCGTTAAGCGCCATGAGGCCCGGACAATCAATCGGGCCCGGCGGGAGCCCCGTGTGCACGTACGTGTTGTAGGCAGACCTCACGGTCAGGTCCTGGAGGCTCAACCCGCCCTTGACCCGATTGAAGAGCGCGTAGCGCACGGTGGCGTCCGACTGCAGCGGCATCCCCACCCGCAGACGGTTGGCAAATACCGCCGCAATGAGTGGAGCATCGACCGGATCTCGATCCTCAGCCTGCACGATGGAGGCCAGCGTCACCCACTGCCAGACGCTCTCGCCCGGCGGAAGCTCGTGTCGCAGTGCTCTCGTACGCACGAGAAAATCGTGCTGCATCATGGCGATGGCGGCTTTGGGCGCAGTGCCGTAAGGGATGAGATAGGTGTCGGGAAACAAGAATCCTTCAATTGGATCCCGCACCCCCGACGGCACCGATCCGGGGGGCTGCGCCTGCTTCACGGCAGCCGCCACCGCCGTCGGGCTCCCGATCCCGTCCGCAACCAGGCGCGCCTCAATCTGCGAGACCGTAAACCCCTCGGGCACCGTCACCCGGACGATCAGGATGTCGTTCTGGGCCAGGTGACTTAGAACCGTCCGCAACGGCCACGCAGACGACATCCGATACGGGCCCGGCTGGAGGCGCGCATCCAGGTGGTCGACCCCCGCCAGAATCAAAAAAGCCCAGGCGCTCCGGATCACACCCGAGCTCTGCAGGATACGGGCCACCGTGGAGGCCGGGGCACCCTCGGGAACGGTGACCACCACCGTATGCCGGGCCTGCGGCATCGGGGCGCCGCTCATGTAACGCCAAAGAACGTACCCTGCAAGCGTCACCAACAGCGCCGCCCCCAGGGCGGCGCCCATCACGCGACGCACGGTTCGGCGGGGTCTTTGCACCCCACGGCCAACGGGGGTCACCCCCTCCCGCCTCTACTCGCCGTCGTCGCCCTCTTCATCCAGTACGGCCTCATACGCATCCACCACAGCCTGCCACTCGGACTCGTCGTCAATTTCCACCAGCTGATCTTCTCCATCGGTGGATCGCTCGAGCCTCAGGATGACGGCTTCCGCCTCTTCATCGTCGGCCGTCTCATAGGGAAGCAGGATGGCGTACTCATGCGCGCTGACCTCAATTACGTCCACCACGACGAAGTCGTGGTCTTCCCCGTTCTCGTCGGTCAGGGTGATGACCTCGTCCTCATCGCCCTCTTCACCCATCTTGTGAATGCGGTCCTCGTCGCTCACGCGTCACCCCGTTCCTGGCCCGCCGCCCGGCGGTCCAAATATGTCTTGAGAATCCCGGCCGCCGCCAGACCGTCAACAAGGTCCCGACGCCTGCGGCGCCGCACGTTTTGGTCCACGAGGATCCTCTCGGCCTCGCGGGTCGTGAAGCGCTCGTCCACCAGATCCACCGGCCAGGCCAGGGCCTGGCGCAGGCGCTCTACAAACGCCTCGACCCGCTGAGCCTGGGGACCCACGGTGCCGTTCAAACTAATCGGCCAACCCACCACGATCCGCTGCACATGCAGTTCTTCGCCGAGACTTCGGATGCGGGCCAGATCTTGGGCGAGGTTCCGGCGCAAGATGGGATCGCGGGGCGTGGCAATGGTGCCGGTCTCATCGCTGACCGCGACACCCACCCTCTTTTCCCCGATGTCCAGGGCCATTATGCGTCCCGGCGTCACCGGAGGGGCTGACTCTCCAGGCGTTCGACGAACTGCCGCAGCAATTCTTCAACCAGTTCGTCTCGTTCCACCCGACGGATGAGGCTCCTCGCCTCCTGGTGGCTCGTGATGAACGCGGGATCCCCGGACAGGAGGTAACCTGCCAGCTGGCTTATCGGGTTGTATCCGCGATCCTTCAGCGCCTGGTAGACCGCCTGCAGGATGGCGTCAGCTTCATTGGCGACATCCCCCCGGGCGCTTAACCTCCGGGTCTGGTCCATGTCGCTCATCGGGGCCTCCTCTCCCATAGGTTCGACCGCGCCGCCGACAACCGACCCGGTGGGCTGACGAAGTCTTACGCCTCGGCTCGCCATTCATACCACAAACGGCGGCCTCCCGTGTTTCGCGGTTTACGAGGAGATGTCCTGCAGGGCACGCTTCTCGACCGCCGTTCGCGCGGCCGCCAGCGCGTGTGCCACTCCGGCCGCATTCTTGCCGCCCGCCTGGGCCAGGTCCGCACGACCCCCGCCGCCGCCTTCCACCAACGGGGCCAGCTCCCGCACCAGTTCCCCGGCTTTCAGCCCCACCCGCTGAGCCCGGGGTCCAGCGAGAGCCGTCAGGTTGACCCGACCGCCCACGGTAGACGCCACGACGGCCACATCCACGCGCTCCCGCAAGTGGTCCACCAGAAGCCGGACTTCCTCGGGCGTACGTTCTTGCACTTCGGCTCGCACCATCCGGAGTCCCGCGACGTCTTCGACTCTCTCCAGAAGCTCGACCGCCGTCTGTTCCAGGGCCTGCCGTTCCGCCTCCCGGACCCGCCGCTCGAGCTCCCGGATTGTCTCCATGACATCATGCGCCCGCTCAGTCAGCGACTCGCGGGTGGCTTTCAGGGTCGCGGCGGCTTCATCCAAGCGCTCCTCCTGGGTCCGTGACCATTCCAGGCTGCCAAGGCCGGTGACGGCCTCCAAGCGCCGCATTCCGCTGCCGATCCCCGTTTCCTCCACGATCCGCAACTGTCCTATCTGACCGGTACGCCGACAGTGGGTGCCGCCACACAGTTCCTTGGAGGCCCCCGGCACCTCCACCACCCGCACGCGCTCCCCGTACTTGTCGCCGAAGAAGGCGATGGCGCCGGCGGCACGCGCCTCCATGAGCGACGTCTCCACGGTCTGCACCGGCCTATCTTCCAGGATCCACCGGTTGACCCGGTCCTCCACATCCCGCACCTCGCCGGCCGTGAGCGGCTGCGGGTGGCTGAAGTCGAACCGCAGACGGTCAGGGGCCACGAGTGAGCCGGTCTGACGCGCCCCGTCGCCCAGCACCTCGCGCAACGCGGCATGCAGGAGATGTGTCCCGGTATGATTGCGCATGGCTCCGGCGCGCCGCTCTCCGTCCACTACCGCCTGCACCACGTCTCCGCGTCGGATGCGTCCACTTTCGACGCGCCCGAAGTGCCAGATGGCGCCCGACTCCTTCTGGGTGTCTTCTACGACCACAATCCCGTCAGGGCCGATGAGGCGGCCGCGATCCCCCACCTGCCCCCCGCCCTCCGGGTAGAAGGGCGTGTCCGGCAGGTACGCCATCACCGCATCACCGGTCACGGCCTCCGGCACCGGCTCCCCGCCACGCCACAAGATCCCGATCGTCGACTCATCGCCGAGCGTCTCGTAACCGAGAAAATGGGAAGGAGGCATGGGCGGCAGGTCACGCACGCGGACCGGTCGCTCCCGCCGCGCCCGTGCCCGCTGTTCGGCCATCAGGGCGGCAAACCCGTCGACATCCACCTCTACGCCCCGCTCGCCGGCCACATCCATGGTGATGTCAATGGGAAAACCGTGGGTGTCATACAGACGGAAGGCGGCCTCGCCCGACAGCCGCCCGCCTGCTTCTATCCCTCCCAGCATGTCCGACAGCTGGCGCAGTCCGCCTTCGAGCGTTTCCTGAAAACGCTCTTCCTCACCCCTGATGGTAGCCGTCAGCGTTCCCTGCCCGGCCAGCACCTCCGGGTACGCACCGCCCAGAATCTCTCCCACCACGGGCACCAGCTCGAATAAGAATGGTTCCTGAAGGCCGATCACGCGGCCGTACCGGACGGCCCGGCGAAGAATCCGGCGCATGACGTAGCCACGGCCCTCATTGGAGAACAGCACCCCGTCTGCCAGCAGCATGGTCACGGCCCGGACGTGGTCCGCGATGACACGGTACGGCAGTCCCGCCACATCCGGAAGCGGTTGGTACTTTCCGCCCGCCATCTCCTCGACCCGGCGGATGATGGGCCAGAACAGGTCGGTCTCGAAAATCGACGGCTGGTCGTTCAGGATGGCGGTAACGCGCTCGAGTCCCATCCCGGTGTCCACCGTCGGACGCTGCAGGGGCGTCAGGGAGCCATCCTGGCCACGATCGAACTGGATGAACACCAGATTCCAAAATTCCTGAAAACGGTCACACTCACAACGACCGATGCCGCAGTCCGGGCCGCAGGCAAACTCCGCACCGCGGTCGAGGAACAGCTCCGTGTCCGGGCCGCACGGGCCGGTGTCGGCCATCTCCCAGAAATTGTCCTTCTCGTCCAGGCGCACGATCCGCTCCGACGGGACCCCCGCCTCTTCCTGCCAGAGTGCGTACGCCTCGTCGTCATCGCGAAAAACTGTCACCCACAGGCGCTCGCGCGGAAGGCCCAATTCCTCGGTCACGAACTCCCACGCGAAGCGGATGGCATCCCGCTTGAAGTAATCCCCAAATGACCAGTTGCCCAGCATCTCGAAGAACGTCCCGTGCCGCGCGGTCCGTCCCACCTGCTCCAGGTCGTTGTGCTTGCCGCCCGCGCGCACGCATTTCTGCACGCTCACGGCCCTCTGGTAACTGCGCTTCTCCCGTCCCAGGATGACATCCTTGAACTGATTCATGCCGGCATTGGTGAAAAGCAGGGTCGGATCTTCGGCCGGAACCAGCGAGGAGCTTGGCACCACCGTGTGGCCGCGGCGGGCAAAGTACTCGAGATATCGGGCCCTCAGGCTGTCCGCGGTCACCGTCTGCCTCCTCCTACGAACGAAAGTCGGGGGGCGTTCCTTCCAGAATAGCACGGCTCTTACGGTCGGGTCCGCCTGGCTCAGCCCCGCGCATGCAGATCGCGGATGATATCCACCACCTCGGGGTTGGAAAGCGTGGTGACGTCGCCAACGTCCTCGCTGTCGTTGGAAATCGCGGCCAGGATCCTGCGCATGATCTTGCCCGAACGGGTCTTCGGCAGGTCCGGTACGATCCATACGCTGCGCGGGCGGGCGATAGGGCTTATCTCCGTCGCGATGGCGCCGGCGATGCGCCGCCGGAGTTCCTCGGTCGGCTGCACGCCCGGCTGCAGCGAGACGTACAGGTCCGGAGTGATGCCCTTAACGGGGTCCCGGGCCGCCACCACGGCCGCCTCCGCCACCTCGTCCACCGTCAGGGCCGCCGACTCCAACTCCTTGGTGCCCAGGCGGTGCCCGGCGACATTGATGACATCGTCAATGCGGCCAAGAATCCGAAAGTAGCCGTCGCGGCTCTCCATGGCGCCGTCACCGGCAAAGTAAGGCCAGTCCCGCCAGTCGCGACTCTCAGGATCGCGGCAGTACTTCGCGAAGTAGGTGTTGAGGAAGCGGTCGGGATCGCCCCAGATGGTCTGGAAGATGCCCGGCCAGGGATGCAGTAGCACGATGTTGCCGGCGTGGCCGGATCCGGCCGCCACCGGGTTCTTGTTCTCATCCAGGATGGCAGCGTGGATGCCGGGCACGGTGGGACCGGCGCTGCCGGGCTTCATCGGGTCCACGGCCGGCAGCGTCGTGCATAGAAACCCGCCGGTCTCGGTCTGCCACCAGGTGTCGACAATCACCGCCTCACGCTTGCCGACGGTCTCGTAGTACCACTTCCACACCTCAGGCTCGATGGGCTCTCCGACCGTGGTCATATGCTTGAAATGGTAGTTGTAGCGTTCCGGTTCGCCCCCGCCGGCCTTGCGCAGGCTCCGAATGGCCGTGGGCGAGGTATGGAAGATGTTGACTCCGAGCTCCTCGGCTATGCGCCAGGGACGGCCGGCGTCGGGGTAGACGGGCGTTCCTTCGTAGACGACGCTCGAGGCGCCCAGTGCGAGGGGGCCGTACACGATATACGAGTGCCCGGTAATCCAGCCGATGTCGGCCATGCAGAAGTACACGTCTTCCGGGTGGATGTCCTGCACCATCTTCGAGGTCCAGGCCACATAGGCCAGATACCCGCCGGTGCCGTGCTGGGCCCCTTTCGGCCGCCCGGTGGAACCGCTCGTGTACATCAAGAACAGCGGAGCCTCGGCGGGCATCGACACGGGTTCGACGCGGCGGCCGCGATAGGCGTTCAAAACGTCGGTCATCACCACGTCCCGTCCGTCCCGCGGCAGGCTCGAGCTCCGGTACTGGCCGGGATACCGCTCAAACACCAAGACCTTCTCCACCTGGACGCCCTGAAGCGCCGCTTCCTCCACGGCCACGTCGGCCTTGTCTTTGTGTTCCAGAAGCTTCCCGCTCCGCCAGTAGGCGTCCATGGTGACCAGGACGCGGCTTTGCGAGTCGGCGATCCGCTCGCCGCAGGCCTTCCCGCTGAAACCGGCAAACACGACGGAGTGAATGAGACCGAGCCGTGCCGCCGCCAGCATGGCGATGGGCAGCTCCGGCACCATCGGAAGATGAATGGTGATGCGGTCACCGGCCCGGAGACCCAGGTCCTGCAGATAGGCTGCGAACTCATTGACCCGTACGTAAAGCTCCTGGTAGGTGACATGCTGGGTCGGCTCGCCTTCCGGCTCCGGCACGAAGTGAATGGCGGTCTTGTTCCGATTGCGCTCGAGGTGCCGATCAACGCAGTTGTACGAGGCGTTGAGCCGGCCGCCCACAAACCACCGGTAAAACGGCGGGTGCGAGAGGTCCACCACCTCGTCCCAGGGGCGATCCCAATCCAACAAAGCCGCGAAGTCTTCGAAATATCCCGGAAACTTGTCCATGCTGTACCGATCCCGAATGGCGGGGTCAGTCAGATTGGCCTGCTCCTGAAAGGCAGGCGGGGGTGCGATGTAGCCTTCCTCACCCCAGTGAACGGCAATCTGAGCCTCGGTGAGAATCTCGTCCTCTTCGTTCGCCACCGGCAGTCCCTCCTCGCCTTGTGTGCGGCCCCCGGAACCTCGGCCGTGGCTATCCGGGCCACGGCGCACTTGGGGTTGATTATCAAGCTCATGGGCGCGGGGTTCAAGCTCCGGCGCCCACGATGACGGGCCGGAGCCCCGGTCGGCACAGGAATCGGAGCGGCCCGGTGGAGGCCGGCGGCTGCTGCTCCCGAGCGGTCGGCGGGGCCCGGCGCCAGCTGATGAGCTCGGCCACAACAAACGCGGTCGGCGCGGACCATGACGACGTGCAAACTAACCACGACGCCGCCCGGTACGCGAGACCCACGCTAGACGGAGCGCCGCCGGGTGGTCGCGCCGAGGCTCTTCGAGCTTCGACCGGCGCTGCCCGTTGCGACAGCTGTCCTCCGGGAGCGGCAGGCTCGCCGATGCGCGGCGCACGCTCGCCCTCCGCATAGGCACCGTAGATCCCTACGCCTCGCGAGATCCCCGAAAACTTGGTGAAGCCGTCCGCGCCCGTACCCGCCGGTCCCGCCCTCGTGCCGAGGAACCAGGGTCAGCGACAGTCCATGCCGCCCCCGAACCGCGAGGGGCCGCCAGCGCGCCTAAGCCTAAACCGGGACGGCCGGTCGCACGCGCGACCGCGTCCGTCACGATGACCGTCCGGGACGCGGGCCAGGATCGGCGCCAGATAAAGCGGCTCGGCCTCGCCCCATCTCGCGCGCGAGCTTCAACGCAAGGACCCGGCCGCCGCCGGACACCAGGTCCGCAAGCGTCGGACAGCCACCCGCAGCCAGCCTGTGCCGGCCAGGCGCGCCTCCTGGCCGCGTCACGTGAAGAGGGCGGGATGGATTTTCCGAATCTCTTCCGGTTCTCCACCGTCGGGTCCGCCTGCATCGACTTGTCGGCCAGGATGAGACCCGTGCGGCCGAAAGAGCGCCAGCATTCCCTGGGGGTCGTCAAGACCGTCCGCGGAGAACTCCCGGAGCAGTGAGGCAGGGTGCCGCCCGGCGAGGAGGGTCCGTCAGGCGAGAGGGTCAGGCCCGGCGGATGTCACGGGTAATGCGGCCGCCGGCGCGCAGCCGTTCACCCTCGTAAAGCACGGCCACCTGTCCCGGGGTCACCCCCCACTCCGGCGCCTCAAACCGGACCTCCGCGCCCTGTTCCGTTGGCACCCAGCACGCGGGGCGATCGTGGCCGTGCGAGCGTACCTGCACGGAGCCCGAAAAGATGCCGGGGGGAGCGTCGGGTCCCGCCACGTCGGTCACGGTGAACCCCATGGCCAGACCTTCCTCGCGCGGCCCCACCACCACCTCATTGTCCTCGGGGTTCACCCCCAGTACATAGAGCGGCACCGGCGCCTGAATCCCGAGGCCCCGCCGCTGCCCGACGGTGTGAAAGGCTATACCCTGGTGCCGTCCCAGCTCACGCCCTCCGCTGTCGACGATACGGCCCTCCTGGACGGAATCGGGCCGATGCTGGCGGAGGTATCCCCGGTAGTCGTTCTTGGGCACGAAACAGAGCTCCTGGCTGTCGGGCTTGCGGGCCGTGGCGAGGCCCCGGGCCTCCACCAGGTCCCGCACCACCGGCTTCTGCAGATGACCGATCGGGAACAGGACATGGCGGAGATCGTCCGGGGTCAGGGTGTAGAGGATGTAGCTCTGATCTTTCTCACGGGCCGCGCCGCGCCAGAGCTCGAGCCCATCTTCGCCTTCCCGAATTCGCGCGTAGTGGCCGGTCGCAATATAGTCGGCGCCCCGGTCCCGTGCCCAGTCCCAGAGGCTTCCAAACTTGATGTGGCGGTTGCACATCGCACACGGATTTGGCGTAACGCCCCGCACGTAAGCGTCCTCGAACGGCTCGATGACCGCGTGTCGAAATGCATCCTCCACGTCCACCAAATAGTGGGGGATCCCGAGCTTCTTGGCCACGCGCCTTGCGTCCACCACCGCTTCCAGAGAGCAGCAGCTGTTCGCTGCCTCCGCCGGCAGGTGCCGCATGGTGACGCCGATGCACTCATAGCCGGCGTCCAGCAATAAAGCGGCGGCTGCCGAGGAGTCGACGCCGCCGCTTAGTCCTACTACGACTGTGGCTCGACTCATGTGCCTCCTCCAGATGCCTGCAGAATCACGGCGTCCGGCGACGGTTCCTTCTGGGCCACCAACGCGCCAAAACTCATGCTGTCCATACTGGCCACCAGAACCTCCTGCACCCGCGACCATACGTCCGGTCCGATGCAGCGGGAAAGCTCGGGGCAGTCGTGCGGGAGGTCGCTCGTGCACGTGGTCAGCATGATGGGGCCTTCAAGCGCCCGCACCACGTCCCCGACGCTCACCCGGGACGGCGGACGGCTCAGGGCATATCCACCCTGACTACCGCGCACGGCCTCTACCAGCCCCGCCCGTTTCAGTGCCGGCATCAGCTGTTCGAGATATGGTTCGGCAAGACCCTGTTCCCGGGCAATCAGCGACAGAGACACGGGGCCCTCGCCAAACCGGCGGGCCAGTTCAAAGACAGCCTTCACGCCGTAACGGCCGCGCGCCGACACCCGCAGCATAGTCTCACCGTCCTTTCATCGAAGATGCCGTCTCGTCAATGTGCGAATTGTCAACACGAAAATCCTAACACCGCGCGGGTGCTGCGGTCAACGAGGCGCGGCGGGGCAGGTGCCGCCCGGAGCCTGGAACGGCGCGGATGAGGAGGTGGTCCGATGTCAAGACGACGGGGGGTGATCACCCTGGCGTACGGTCCCCATCCGCATTGGGGACGGTGTCCGCGGATAGAGTTTGCTCCGAAGCCGTCCGGGCAAATGCCTCCCGCGCCGCGCGCCATGCGGCCGCCCGCGCGAGTGTCAGCCGCTCCTCGCCCTGGTCGCTGCCGCGGTACAGATAAAGCTCCCGCAAATCGTCCGGCAGGTGCGCGTCTGGCAGGAAATGGCCGGGCGCTCCATGCGGGTACCGGTAGCCCGCCACTGCCCCGCCCTTGTACTGCGGACTTTGCAGGGCGACGGGCACCTCGGCATCGGCGTGGTCGCTGACGGCTTCGTCAAGTCTGGCCAACGCGTCTACCACGCTGTTCGATTTGGGGGCGGTGGCAATGTAGATGACCGCTTCGGCCAGGGGAATGCGTGCTTCCGGCAGGCCGACCGCCATGAGGGCCTGATGGGCGGCCACCGCTACCAGGAGCGCCCGCGGGTCGGCCATGCCCACGTCCTCGGCGGCATGAACCATAAGCCGTCGACTCACAAATTCAGGATCTTCGCCGCCGGCCAGCATGAGCCCGAACCAGAACAGGGCGGCATCGGGATCCGAACCACGCAGGCTTTTGATGAAGGCGGAGACGCGGTCATAGTGCCGATCACCGGCCCGGTCGTGGTAGTGCGGCGCCTCCTTCCACACCTGGTCCACCCGCTCTTCCCCGGCCACCTCTCCCGGGGCCGTCAAGAGCAGGGTCCAGTCCAGCAAATTCAGCGCCAGCCGGGCGTCCCCGCTCACACGGTTGGCGATGGCCGTCAAGACCGCGTCGTCCACCCGCGCATCCGGCCGCCACTCCGCCCGGCGGTCAAGGGCCCGCCGCAGCACACTCACCACGTCGTCTCGCCCGAGGGGCTTCACCTGGAGCAAGAGGCAACGCGACAACAGCGCCGGGATAATGGTGACCCAGGGGTTTTCGGCGGTCGCACCCACAAGCGTGAGGGTACCGGTCTCCACGTGAGGCAGGAGCACGTCCTGCTGCGCCTTGTTGAACCGATGGATCTCATCCAGAAAGACGACCGTACCCCGGCCCTCGAGACGCCATCGCTCACGAGCCGCCTCTACGACCCGGCGCACCTCGGCCACCCCCGCCTCCACGGCCGAGAGCGGGACAAAGGCGCTCTCTACCGCGGCCGCCAGGAGCCGCGCGATGGTGGTCTTGCCCGAGCCCGGTGCCCCGTAGAGGATGAGCGAACGGAGCCGCCTTTCCGCGGCCATGCGCTCCAGAACCTGACCCGGGGCCAACAGGTGGTCCTGTCCCACCACCTCGGCGAGGACCCGCGGGCGCATCCGGTCAGACAGGGGTGCGGAGCGGGCGCGATCGCGCTCGCCCGCCGCCCCGAAGAGATCCTCGCGCACCTTACGCGCCCCGGCGCTCGCGGGCGACTTTTGTAAAGAAGTCAGCCGCCGCCGCGATTCCGGCATCGTCCACATCGAGGTGCGTGACAAGCCGAAGCCGGCCCGGACCCATGGACCCGAACAGGACACCGACGCCGCGGCCCTGGTCGACCAGGGGCCCCGACGCACCATCGAGGTCGACCATCACCATGTTGGTGGGCACCTCCGCCTCCACGACCCGCATGCCCGGAAGTCCCGACAGGGCCGACGCCAGAGTCCGCGCCCGCCGATGGTCGTCGGCCATCCGCTCCACGTGGTGGCGAAGCGCGAAAAGGCCGCCGGCCGCTACGATGCCTGCCTGACGCAGGCCGCCGCCGAGCGCCTTCCGGTAGCGAAGGGCCCGTTCGATGAAGGCGTTAGAACCCGCCAGCAGCGCGCCCATCGGAGCCCCCAGACCCTTTGACAGACACACCGTGACACTGTCCACCGGCTCTGTCAGCGTCCGGGCGGACAGGTTCAGGGCCACGGCCGCGTTGAAGAGGCGCGCTCCATCGAGGTGGATGCTAAGCCCGTGCGCGCGGGCGACCGCTACGGTCGCCGCGAGACGATCCGGGTGCAGCGCCGCTCCGTTGTGGGTGTTCTCCAGAGTCAGCAAGCGGGGACGTGGGTGATGAATGTTAGCCGGCCGGATGGCGGCCTCCAGGACGTCGGCCGCCACGATGCCGCCCACGGCCGGCAGCGTGTGGCACATGACCCCGGCCAGCATGGCCGGAGATCCGGCCTCCGCACCGTAGACGTGGGCGTCGACATCGCAGAAGAGCTCGTCACCCCGCTCGGTATGCGCCAGCACCGCCACCTGATTGCTCATGGTGGCACTCGGAAGATAGAGCGCGCGTTCCTTGCCCAGAAGAGCCGCCGCAAATTCCTGCAACTCATTGACCGTCGGGTCTTCACCGTACACGTCATCACCCACCGGGGCCCGCGCCATCGCCTCGCGCATGGCGCCTGTCGGTCGGGTGACCGTATCGCTCCGCAGATCAACGCTCATAGCCGCCCGCCTTTACGTCGCGAACTTCGCCTGCACACGAAAAACGCGGGGCCACGCCCCGCGAAATTGCCCCACAATGCCGTGGGCTCCGACGTTTTGAACCTGCCGCTGGCAGGTGGGTGCCTCCTCCGAGCTTTCGCAGTCCCCGATGACGGGGCAGGACGGCCACCCGGACGGATCAGGCTCCCTAGGTCTTGGTGTTGGCTCAAAACCTATCGAACCACCGCACGAACACCGCAGGGTCTTGTCACATTATAGCCGGGCGGCGGTGCGGTCGCAATCACGCCCAGCGTGCGGGCCCGACCGGCGACAGGTTTTCGCCCCCCATGTTCGGACTCCTGCGGGTCAGGGCCGGTCCGCTCCCACACGCTCGGCCAAATACCCGACCAAATCGCCGAGCGCCACCTCCTCGGTTGAACCGGACGCGAGATCCCGAACCGGGGCCCGCCCTTCGGCCCACTCCCGTCCCCCCGCAATGACGACCCATGCAGCGCGGCGGGCCGCATCTTTCATTTGCGCCTTCAGGCTCCTACCCATCACGTCCACGTCGGCCGCGAGTCCCGCCCGCCGGATCTGTTCGGCGCACAAGAACGCGTCCTGTCCGTCTCCTACCCGGGCCACGAAGACGCGGGGCCGCCGATTTTGCCCGTACTCGGGCGGCAGCGTCAGCAGAAGACGCTCCGCCCCCGCCCCGAAACCGACGCCCGGCGTGCGCCCTGCCGCCCCCACCCGGTTGGCGAGCCCATCATAGCGGCCGCCGCCGATAAGGGTGCTCTGGGCGCCGAGGGCCGGATCCTGGATCTCAAACACGGTCCGGTGGTAATAGTCGAGACCACGCACGAGACCGCTGTCCCGGGTCCACCGGACGTCCATGGCGCCCAAAAGAGCCGTGACCCCATCAAAGTGCGCACGGCACGCCTCACACCAGTAGTCTGCAATGTCAGGCGCTCCCGCCTTCAAACCCACGTCCCGCTTGCAATCTAGGAGGCGCAGGGGATTTATGCGAAGCCGGGCCTGGCAGTCCTCGCACAGTGCCTCAAAATGGTCCGTGTAGTAGGACACCAGCGCCTCCCGGTAACGCGGGCGGCAGACCTCATCCCCCATCGAGTTGACGAGCACCTGGGGCGCCTTGCCCACCTCGGCCAGGATCCGCACCCCGACCGCAATCACTTCCGCGTCGGCGCTGAAGTGCTCACTGCCCACAAGCTCGATCCCGTACTGGGTGTGCTGGCGGAAGCGGCCCGCCTGCGGCCGTTCCCGGCGAAACATGGGCTGCCAGTAGTAAAGGCGGACGGGCTGCGGCCACGTGGCCATATTGTGCTCCACGTACGCCCGCGCCACCGCCGCCGTGCCCTCCGGCCGCAGCGTGAGCGACACACCGCCCGCATCCGTAAACGTGTAACGCTCATGCTGGACGATGTCGGTCCCCTCGCCCACGCCATCCACAAACACGGCCGTCTGCTCAAAGACCGGCGTTTGAATCTCGCCGTAGCCATAACGGGCCGTCACTCCCCGCGTGAGCCGCCGGAGTGCCTCGAGCCGCTCGCTCGCTTCCGGCAGCACATCCTGGGTACCGCGCGGCCGCCTATACTGCTCCTGCATCGCCGCCTCCCCACATCGCACTGTCCAGGAGAATGGTGACCGGTCCGTCATTCACCAGCGACACGGCCATGTCCGCGCCGAACTCACCCTCGTGGACGGGCAGTCCCTGCACCCTCAGCGCCTCGCCAAAAGCAAGCCACAGGGGTTTTGCCACCTCGGGCGCCGCCGCCTCCGTAAATCCTGGCCGCCGGCCGCGGCGCACGTCCGCGTACAGCGTGAACTGCGACACCGAGAGAACGGCGCCTTTGTGATCGCGCACGTCGCGGTTCATGTGGCCCCGGTCGTCCCTAAAGATGCGGAGCGCGGCCACCTTGGCGGCCATCCGCTCGACGACGGCATGATCGTCACCGGCTCCGATCCCGACGAGAGCCAGGAGGCCCGGGCCGATGCGTCCGATCTCGTGCCCGTCCACGGCGACGGCCGCGGTTGTCACCCGCTGCAGAACGACCCGCATCAGAGTTCCCGACTGACGCGGTCGACCTGCAGAACGTACGGCAGGGCTCCGATGCGGTCCATGATGCGGTTCAGCTGATCAAGATGACCCACTTCCAGCCGCAGGGTCACCGTCGCCGTGCGGTCCTTGAAGCTCCGGGCGGTCGCATTCAGGATATTGGTATGGGCGGCTACGGTGGCCACGTCGGCCAGCAGTCCGGGCCGGTCCCAGGCGCGGACGGAAAGTTCCACGGCCCGCGGCCCCGGCGGGGTCGCATCGTCCCAGGCCACCTCGACCATGCGCGGTTCGGGGTCCCGCGCCAGCTCGGTCAGATTCGGGCAGTCGAGCCGGTGGATGGAGACGCCCCGGCCGCGGGTGAGATACCCGATGATGGGGTCGCCGGGCACCGGCTGGCAGCAGCGTCCGAAGCGAACCAGGAGGCTTCCCTGCCCCCGCACCAGCACTCCGCCGTGGCTCTTCTCACGCGGCTTCGAGGACGGGCGGCTGACAGGAGTCGGGCGAACCGGTTCCTCGCGGAGCCGCGAAGCGAGGGTCGAGAGGTTCTGGGTCCCCTCGCTCAGGCTGATGCACAGCTCGTCCAGGGTTTGATGACCGAGCCGCCGCGCCAGTTCCTGCAGCCGTTCCTCTCCGGGTTTGAGACCCTGGCGGCGAAGCTCCCGCTCAAGCACCTCCCGTCCTCGCGCGAGATGCTCCTGACGCCGCTCCCGGCGGTGCCACTGGCGAATCCGCGTCTTAGCCTGGGGCGTGCGAACGAAGTGCAGCCAGTCGGCCGATGGGCCGGGTGACTGGCGGTTGACCAGGACTTCCACGATGTCCCCGTTCTCGAGCTCCGTCGGCAGCGGGACGATGCGGCTGTTCACGCGCGCTCCTACGCAGTGATGGCCGATATCCGTGTGGATGCGGTAGGCGAAGTCGACCGGCGTGGCGCCTGACGGCAGTTCAATCACGTCGCCGCGGGGGGTAAACACGAAAACTTCGTCTGCAAACAAGTCGACCTTGAGCGTCTCCATAAATTCGTTGGCGTCGCGCATGTCGCGCTGCCACTCAAGCAGCTGGCGGAGCCACGACAACTTCTGCTCGAAGTCTCGGTCCGGGCGCGTACCCTCTTTGTAGCGCCAGTGCGCGGCAATACCGTATTCGGCCGTGTGATGCATCTCGAACGTCCGGATCTGGACCTCGAATGGTTCCCCGCCAGGGCCGACCACGGTCGTGTGCAGACTCTGGTAGAGATTCGACTTCGGCATCGCCACGTAATCCTTGAACCGCCCGGGCAGCGGCCTCCACATCTCGTGCACCAGCCCGAGCGCGGCATAGCAGTCGCGGACGCTGCCGACCAGGACGCGGACCGCCACCAGGTCGTAAACCTCATCAAAGCCCTTGTGCTGCTGCTGCATCTTCTGATAGATGCTGTACAGGTGTTTGGCCCTGCCCGACACCTCAGCCTCGATGCCGGCCTCGGCCAGGCGGCCCCGCAGGACGTCCATGGCCTCTTCCACGTCCGCCTCGCGCTCGAGGCGGCGCTTGACCACACGGTCGCGCATGGCCTGGAACGCCTCCGGCTCCAGAAACTGAAACGCCAGGTCCTCAAGCTCCCACTTAATGCGGAAGATCCCGAGGCGGTTTGCCAGCGGGGCGTAAATCTCCCGAGTCTCGCGGGCGATGCGTTCAACGCGCTCGCGCCGCAGATGCTTCAGCGTGCGCATGTTGTGGAGCCGGTCCGCCAGCTTGATGATGATGACCCGGATGTCCCGCGCCATGGCGAGAAACATCTTGCGCAGGTTCTCGACCTGCTCCTCCTCGCGACTTTTCACTTCCAGCCGCGAGAGCTTGGTCACACCGTCCACCAGCTGGGCCACATCCGACCCAAACTCCTCTTCGATGCGGGACAGGGGCACCGGCGTGTCCTCGACAACGTCGTGAAGCAGGGCGGCCACGATGGTATCGGTGTCCATGTTGAGGCCCGCCAGGATCTTCGCCACCGCCATCGGGTGGGCGATGTACGGATCACCCGACGCGCGCGACTGCCCTTCATGGGCGGCCTGGGCAAGATCCAGCGCCCGGCCGATGCGTTCCGCATCCGCCGGGCTGGGCTCGAACCCGAGTAGGTCCTCCAGGGTCCCCGCCGCCGCCACGCTTACTCGCCTCCTACAGGCTCCACAGGGCCTCCACCGGGGCCCCCGTAAGCCGTTCCCGTCCCTTTAAGTCCAGAAGTTCCAGGAGGAAGAGGTACCCCGCTACGTGACCGCCCAATGCCTCGACCAGCCTTGCTGCGGCCAGCACGGTACCGCCCGTCGCCAGCACATCATCCACCACGACGGCCGCAAGCCCTGTGAGCCTCGTCTCGGCTGACGCCTCAAGCCGGCTCTTCCCATATTCTAAAGCATATTCCTCGGCGACAACGGGGCCGGGAAGCTTCCCGGGCTTGCGGACTGGCAAGAGCCCGACCCCCAGCTCCAGAGCCAGGGGGGCGCCTATCAGAAATCCTCGGGCTTCCGGTGCCACAATGACGTCAGGGTGAACGGGTCGAAGGCGCTCCGCCATCTCCGTCACAAGCCCCCGCAACGCAGCCGGGTCCGAAAAGGCTGGCAGAACGTCGCGAAACAGCACACCGGCCGTGGGAAAATCAGGAATGGTCCGCACCTTACTCCGCCAATCCACGCGCGCCCTCCTCCTCCCGCCATGCCCAGGGGCCGCCTTGCGCCCAGTCCGTTTCGGCTGCCCGCCTCTCGACCCAGGCCGTGCGGAAATGCAGACTTTCCTGGAGCTCATGGCGCCGGTCCGGCTGTTCTCCGTTCCAGAGGCCGAGGTCCACAAGGACCCGGCGACCGGCGCAGAGCGGCGCGACGCCCTCCCGCCGCCGCCGCCAGAGGCCGCGCAGGTGATCGGCGTCCGGCACCAGGCGCTGCCAGCGGCGGAGAACCGGCCCGGGGTCGAGGGCCGAGGACTGCCAGTGGACCGCGACATCTTCCGGCAGCGCGGCCAGAAGCGCCGCCAGCGCCCAGCGATGGGGAGGACCGTCCACGATGTGCACGGTGTCCACACGCCCAAGGATACGAGGGTCGGCGCGCTCGCTGTGGGCGGGGTTTCCGAAGTCCTGCCACCAGCACAGCACGGGCTCGCCGCCGAGGGCGGCGGCACGGGCCCGACGGCGCGACGCGGCCACCACCAGGGTGGCCGGCGACGATACCGTGTCTGACAGGTCCCAGCGCTGGCGGGTCAGGGCGCCGCGACCCGCCGCGGGGGGCCACAAGAGCTCGTCCAGCCGCAGCTCGTAGCGCTGCTGCCCCTGCCACCAGTTGGACTCCAGGGTCACGAGCGTGACCGCCTTGCGGCCGGCAAGCTCGGCGGCCGCCGCGCCGGCCCCGAAGGCAACCGTCTCAAGCGGCGCGCCGTGCATCTGGAATCGCGCGTGGGAACCGTCGCGGCCCATCCGACGGACCCGCTCCACTTCCCCCGCCACCCGGAAGCGGGGTGCCTCCAAATCCGGCCCGAAAGGCTCCAGGCTGTCAAGAAATGCACCCAGGCCGGCCGTAAGCGCCTCCGGCTCGGCGTCCAGCACCGGACCCCGTCCGGCAGACACCGCGTCTGCCACAAAAGAACGCGACAGCGCCGCCTCGAGACCCGCCAACGCCTCCGGCCGAACGGTGAAACCGGCCGCTCCCCGGTGCCCGCCGAGAGCGGAGAACAGCTCCCGATGGTGGTCAAGGGCCAAAAACACATCCCCGTAGCGGCCCCCGCGCGCGGAGCCTTTGTTGCCTTCCGCGCCGACCGCCACGACCGCCGCGGGCCGTGCGTACCGCTCGCTGAGACGCCCGGCCGCAATCCCGATCACGCCTTCGTGAAAGCCTTCCCCCGCCACCACCAAAAATGGGGGCAAGGGGCTGCCACGCCGCTCTACGGCCAGGCAGGCTTCCTCGTAGACGGCCTCGGCCAGCGTGCGCCGCCGCTGATTCAAAGATTCGAGCTCACGGGCCAGGGAGTCGGCCTCGGCCTCCGAATCGGTAAGCGCCAGTCCCAGGGCCGGCATGGGGCTTCCGAGCCGCCCCGCCGCATTGATGCGGGGAGCCAGCGAAAAACCGAGATCCCGGGCGCTTGTGTGCGCCACATCCCGGCGCGCCATCCGCTGCAGCGCGGCCAGACCGACAGGGAGACCCTGGCGAAGCGCGTGGAGACCGCGCTTGACGATGACCCGGCTGTCGCCCCGCATGGGCATCACGTCGGCCACGGTGCCGAGGGCTGCGAGTCCCCACAAGGCCTCCGGCGGCTCCTCGCCCAGCAGCGCTCGCGCCAACTGCAAGGCCACTCCCGCTCCGGACAAGATCGGATGCCCGGGCCCTTCCCGCTCGGGGTTCACAAACGCCTCCGCCTCCGGCCAGGCCTCGGGAATCCGATGGTGGTCGGTCACGATGAGCCCGAGTCCCGCCCGACGTGCGGCACCGACCGCTTCGGCCGCACTCGACCCGCAGTCGACCGTGACCAGGAGGCTTATGTTCTCTCGTACCGCACGGTCAACCGCCTCGACCGAGAGGCCGTAGCCGTCGTCAAACCGATTGGGAATGAAGGCGTCGACCTCGGCCCCGAGAAGCGTGAGTGCCCGCACCAAAATGGCGGTTGCGGTCACGCCATCGGCGTCGTAGTCGCCGTGCACCCGGATGCGCCCACGCGCCCGCACAGCCTCCGCCAGCAGCGAGCTTGCCCGCTCGAGGTCCGAGAGAGCGGCCGGGTCCGAGAGGCGCTCGGACTCCACCAGGGCGAGGTACTGGGCCTCCTCCCGGATGCCGCAGGCATGCAGGATGCGCCCCCAGAGCGGCGGGACACCGAGTGCGGCCGCAAGAGGTTCGAAAGCTCCCTCGGTCAGCATGAGGCGGGCCCCTTCATGGACAGGAGAAGATTGGTGCGAAAGGTGATGCCTCCCGAGTCGAGTCTAACATGCAGAAGCGCACCCCCCGACGCTGCTGGGGCATGGGAAAGGCAGGAACGACCAGCTTCAAAAAGAGTCGACCCGGGTGCAGCGACAAGGTGCGCCAGATGACGCGGGCGCCGTGGCATTCGCTGACCGCCTGGACCGCGCACCGCCGTTCCGCCACCTGATGTCCTGCTCTGGGTCAAGCGCGGACGCGCCGCCCGACGGCCCATCCCGATCCCGCTGCGCCATCCGGTGCCACGTATCCTCAGGCGGCTCGAGCCCGCGGTCCAGGGCGGCGCTGCCGCCACAGAAGCCAGATGGGGCTTGCGATGAAGATGGACGAGTAGGTGCCGAGAAACACGCCGATCAGCATGGTGGATGCAAAGTCCTTGATGCTGGACCCGCCGAAGATGAGGATGGCGGCCAGCGCCAGCAGAACGGTGCTGGATGTGTTGATGGACCGCACCAGCACCTGATTCAGGCTCCGGTTCACCAGATCTTCCAGCGGTTCTTTCCTCTGCTGGCGCTGGAGATTCTCCCGGATGCGGTCGAAGATGATGATGGTGTCGTTGACGGAATACCCGAAGATCGTAAGCACCGCCATGACGAAGTACTCGGACAGACTGATGTGAATGAGCGCGATGAGACCCACCGTGATGAGCACATCGTGGATGAGGGCGATAATGGCCGCCATGGCAAAGCGAAACTCGAACCGGATCGCGATGTAGAGAATAATGCCGACCGTGGCCAGCAGCACGGCCAGGAGCGCCGTGCGCTCCGTCTGCTGTCCGATGATGGACGAGACCCGGCTCGTGGACACCTCCGTAAAGGGCGCCACCTTGGTCCGCATCGTACGGAGAAGACTGGTCCGCTCGGTCTCCGATATCGTGGGCGTGGTAATGAGAGCCTCTTTATGCCCCGATCCGATGAAGACCACGGTCGAGTTCCCGAGACGCTGAGCGTCAAGCGTGCGGCTGATGGCCTGGCTGGTCACGGCGTGCGTGAAACGGAGATCCATCTGCGTGCCGCCCGTGAAGTCAATGCCATAGTTAAGCCCCCGCAGGGTCAGGGCTAGGATGGCAATCACAACCAGCGTGCCGGAGAACGCGAACCAGAGCTTCCAGTGCCGGGCAAAGTCGAAATGAAAATGCATCGATGGCCTCCCCGCTAGCCCACAAAAATGGTGCGCACACGCGCCCAGCCGGCGTCGGCCGCCAGCCGGATAAATTCGCGGGTGACGAATACGGCCGTGGCGAACGAGATGACGATGCCGACCATCAAGGTAATGGCAAACCCCTTCACCTCGCCGGATCCCAGCACGAACAGCAGGAGCCCGGCCAGAAACGTAGTGGCATTGGAGTCGATGATGGCCCGGATCGCGTGACGGAAGCCCTGCTCCACCGAGGCCCGCGGACTCTTGCCGGCCTCCATCTCCTCGCGCACCCGGGAGAAGATAATGACGTTCGCGTCCACCGCCATGCCGGCTGACAGGATCATGCCGGCGACCCCCGGCAGGGTAATGGTGGCGTGCAGGGCCCAGAGCGCGCCCAGCATGAAGAACATGTAGACAAAGAGCGCCACATCCGCCAGGAGCCCCGCGAGCCGGTACCAGACCACCATGAAGATGCCGATGAGCAGGAGCGCGAGGGCCGCGGCGAGCTTGCTCGCCTGAACCGAGGCCTGACCCAACGTGGCCGACACCGTGCGGACGTCCAGCACCTTCAAGTTCACGGGCAGCGCCCCTGACTGCAGGAGGAGGGCCATGGTCTCGGCCGATTTCAGTGTCGGAAAGCCACCGGAGAGGATCGCCTGACCATTGGTGATGACGTTCTTGACCGTGGGCGCCTCCAGGAGCTTCCCGTTCAGATAGATCGGCAGCCGCTGGCCCAGATACGTCTGGCTGGCCGAAGCAAACGCTTTGGTGCCCTTCGCATTGAAGGTGAGCGCAATGATATAGGGGCTGCCGGCCTGGGTCTGGTCAATTTCGGCTGTGGCCGACGACAGGTCGGCCCCCGTGAGCAGCACGTGCTTGCCGGTCGGGTCCTTGATCTCAAGCGAGGCGGTTTCCCCGAGATAGTGCAGGGCCTGCTCCTGGCTCTTGATGCCCGCCAGCTGGACCATAATCCGGTTCGAGCCTACCTGGGCAATGACCGGCTCACTCACCCCGAGCTTGTTGGCCCGCTCTTGAATGAGCGTCAGCAAGCGCTGCATGGTCGCGGAGTTCAGCACCTGTCCGGGACCGGGATGCGCCTGGTACTCGACCTCCACCCCGCCCCGAAAATCGAGGCCGTAGTGGAGATGACTCGTAATGGGGTTCACGTGCACGAAATAGAAGCCGCCCATGGCGAGCACGATGAAGATGACCAGAAACCAGGTGCGGGCTCTTCTTCGCATACCGCTCCACGCTCCCCGAAATGTCGTCCGATTATAGACCGGCCCAAAAACGGCGGTCAAATGAACCTGCGTGCACTCTCATCCCGGCTTGCGGGTCGAAAGCTCCTCGAGCCACGTCAGCACCCGCGCGCGCACCTCTTCAATCCCGACGCCGTCCGTGTGCAGCAGAAGATCAGCGGCGGCGCGGGCGGATTCGAGGCGCGGCCGTTCCGCCGCGTATTGCGGACGGCCGCTCGAGTGGGGCCGTCTCCCATGGAGAACTCGATAGTCGGCCGTAAGATAGACCAGAACGGCATCGTCCGGGACATTCCGACAAAAGAGGTTGGGGATGGCAGAATGTTCCTGGGCCACCGCCCGCGCGTCTACCCCGAGGGCCACAAGCCCCTCGACGAGCGTTGTCTTCCCGGCCGCACAGGGGCCGACTACCACCAGGGGGCGCATCAGGTGGGAATGCTGGCCCGGAGCCAGCGGAGGGGCGGGCGGTCGTCTTCCATCACCGCGAGAGCCATCACGCTCATGTCGTCTTGGGGGCGTCCGCCATCGAGCGTCACCGCCCGGTCCAGGACCGACTGCACCCAAACGCCGAGATGGACCGCGTCCAGGCCGCGGAGCTCCTCATCCAGTGTCTCCCAGGGAAGGCTCTTGCCCACCCGGCGGCCGGCGTGGATGATCCCGTCGGAAAACGTCGCCAGCACGGTCCCGGAGGTGAGCGGCAGTTCGGTCATGGCGGGCCGCGTCCGCCGGTAGGTGCCGATGGCCTCGGCATGGCCCTCTAGCCGGAAGATGGCCGCCTCCTGGCGCACGACCACGGGACACGACGAGTTTCGCGCGATGACGGCCGTCCGGGTAGAGAGGTCGACCGACAAAATGGTCAAGGTTGAGGTGACGCGGCCTTCGCGCGCCGTGTAGAGCATGTCTTGCACCGCGCGCGCAACCGCCCCGTCCCGGCTTCCATCCGCCACGAGTCCGATAGCCTTCATGGCCACCATGCGGCTGATACGCCGGGCCGCCGGGCCAGAGCCCTGACCATCGGCCAGCACCAGGGACACGCCGCCCAGCGGGCGCTCCACCAATTCGATACTGTCGCCGCTCTCCCCGAGCGCGCCTTTGGGCATCTTGGCCCACGCTACCTCGATGCGGGTACCAATCACGACGCTCCCCCCAACGTGCGTGTGTCGCCCATCCGCCGCGTGACACGAAGTTGGTCCATGCGTTCAAGAAGGGGCACCGCGTACTTCCGGCTGACTCCCAGCACCTCCCGCAGGCTGGACGTACCGAGCGGCCCCTCGCGCGCCAGGGCCTCTCGGACCCGTGTAATAGCCTCGTCAAAAGCCGCAGCGCTCACATACAGGTGCTCGTCGATGCGCGTGACGCGGCCGCGGCCCGCGAGCCAGGCCAGGAAGTCTCCCGCGTCTGTCTCTCCGACGCCGGCCTCCGCTACCAGCGTCTCGATAGGGGGCGGCGATAGGCCGGCCGCCTCCAGGCGGGCCGCGACCGTCTCTTCGGCCCGGAGCTGCATCGGGGATGCATGTGGCGCGAAACCGCGCGTATGCACGGAGTCCCCCTCCACCACGAGCCCTTCCTGTCCGCCCAGGAACTGTGCCCAGATGCGAGGGTCCCAGTCCCGCGCCAACGGCTTCAGCGTCTCTCGCGGCAGTCCGGGCCGGAGGGGATGAGCCGCCTGAAACTCTAACACCTGGCCCTTCACGGCCTCGCTGGTACGTTCCGCCGCCCTTCGTGCAAGAGCCATGCGCCCCTCCAGCACCAGGACATCGGCGTCGCCCGCCAGGGCCTCGCGCAGAACGGCCACGGGAATGTCAGCCTCATGGGCCAGCGTCTCGAAGGCGACTGGCGCCGCCGCCTCCTCGATGCGGCGCCGCGCCAGATCGACAGGGTCGGCCTTGGCCAGACGCGTCAACTGGTCGATGAGTCCCGGCTCCCGCCGTCGATGATGACGATGGATCTCGACGACGCTAGCTCCCCCGATCGTGGTTACGGGAGAATAGGAACGCAGCAGCACCCGGTCGGCCCGCGCCAGCACGAGCGGTCGTTGCAGCCGGAGTTCGCCGAAGGCGGTCTGTCCCGCCTCGAGAGCCGTCCGGTCGTACCAGTAAAGGCGCCCGACCGCCTCGTCGGTACCGGCGTGGACGTGAACCGGCGCGCGATGCTTCAAACTCGGCGCGCCGGTCAGGAGACTCACCTCGAGCTGGGCCACCTCCGCCCCCTTGAGCGTTCCCGGCCGGGTCACCACCTGTCCCCGGCGAGCCTGTGCACGGTTGATGCCCCCAAGGTTCACCGCTACCCGTTGACCGGCGCGGGCCTCCTCGACCCGCTCGCCGTGAACTTCCAGACCGCGCACCCGCGCCTCGACGCCCTCCGGGGCCAGTTCAACGGGGTCGTCGAGGCGCAGGACGCCGGCTGTGAGCGTCCCCGTAACCACGGTCCCAAACCCCCGCACGGTGAAAACGCGGTCGACCGGCAGGCGTGGCGTCCCCCTCTCATCACGTGGGACGACACCCTCCAACATCCGGTCGAGAGCTGATAGTAGCGCGTCGACTCCCTCCCGGGTCACCCCGCTCACCGGCATGATAGGCGCCTCGGCAAGAAACGTGCCCCTGAGCCGGGTGCGAAGATCCTCCTCCACCAGCTCGCGCCATTCTGGCTCGACCAGGTCCACTTTCGTAAGCGCGGTAAGACCCTGATGCACCCCGAGGAGGGTCAGGATGTTCAGATGTTCCGCCGTTTGCGGCATGACGCCCTCATCGGCGGCCACCACCAGAATGACGGCGTCCATGCCGTGGACGCCGGCCACCATGTTCCGGACAAAGCGCTCATGACCCGGTACGTCCACGAAGGCCGCCCGCCGACCGGAGGGCAGGACGAACGGGGCGAATCCCAGGTCGATGGAGATGCCGCGCGCCCGTTCCTCGGGCAGCCGATCGGTGTCCAGCCCGGTGATGGCGCGTACGAGAGTGGTCTTGCCGTGATCGATGTGACCCGCCGTCCCAATCACCACCGGCCGCACAGAAAAACCTCGCTTTCACCCCTCGACGAAGGAGGACACGAGCCCCTGGCGCTCCAACGCCCCCCGCAATTCCATCATAGCGGTGTACGTCGGGAGCACGTAGCACAGCGGCGGGGTCGACTCCTCCATCAGGGCCTGCAGCGCGTCCTCGGCATGCGTCCCCACGGTGCGGATGAGTGTTGGGTGGATGCCCGCGTACTTCAGCCGCACGGCCATATCTGCCGCCCGCGTACCCGCGGCCACCCACTGAACGGCGCCCATCACCGAGGCCATGGACTCCAGGTCGACGTCCCACAGCCAAGACACATCGCGGCCATCCGCGTACCGGTCATTGATCGCGATCATTACCATCTTGGGCCGGGGGTCTTCGGCCACCGCCCGCAGCACCTGGTTGAATCCGGTCGGGTTTTTCACCAACGCCAGTCGCAGTTCTCGCCCGCGAAAGCTCACGGTCTCCATGCGGCCAAACGCTCCCCGGCTTGTCCGAAGCCCCTCGACCACAGCCTCGGTGCCGACACCGAGCCCGTGGGCCACAGCCGCGGCCAGGACCGCGTTGTAGATATTGTAGGTGCCGGGGAGACTGAGGGTTACCTCCGTCGGCGCGCCGTCCACCAGCAGGCGGACCCGCCGGACCGAGGGGCCCTCGCGGACAACGTCCACCGCCTCCACCGTGGGCCGCGGCCGGGCAAACCCACAGCCGGGACAGATGTAGTGTCCGAGGTGTGCGTAGAACCGGAGCGAATAGGAAAGTTCCTCGCCGCAGATCGGGCAGAAACGCGCGTCCAGGGTCTCGGCCCCGGCGTCGAGGGCCAGATCCGGTGAGCCGAGGCCAAAGTACACCACCGGGCCCCGTGCCTCCCGACCGAGGCTGGCGGCGTGCGGATCGTCCGCGTTCAAGACCAGCATCGCGGCCGGCGAAAGCGCGGCCGCCCCCCGCGCAACCAGCTTCACGGCGCTCGTGAGCTCTCCATAGCGGTCCAGCTGATCCCGAAAGAAGTTCGTCACCGCCAGGAGTCGGGGCCTGACCTCCTCCACGGCCCGCGGTATCGACGCCTCGTCAGTTTCCAGCACCGCCCAGTCGGCTTTGATGGACAGATCGAGCCGCGCCGCCTGCATGAGGGTGGCCGTGAGTCCCACGATGAGGTTAGCGCCGCTGCGGTTTCTCAGCACCCGGAGCCCGGCGGCCGTCAGGATCTGCTCGACCAAAAGTGAGGAGGTGGTCTTCCCGTTAGTGCCGGTAATAAGGAGCGATCCGCTCTCGAGACCTCCTCCAAGCTTTCGCAAGAGGGCGGGGTCGACGCGGCGCGCAACCGCCCCCGGCACGGAGGAGCCGCCGTGGCCGAGGAGCCGGCTTACCGACCCCGTCAGCCGTCCCGCCACAAGCGCCGCCATTGCTCGCAGCACTCCCGGGCCCCCGACTCTTCTCGCGCGCGCGCCGCCCGTCAGTCGGGCCACACCGGCTCGCGCTTCTCAAGAAAAGCGCTCATGCCCTCCCGTGCTTCATCCCTGGCCACCTGCTCGACCATGATTCCGGAGGCGAAGCGGAGCGCCTCAGCTTCCGGCATTTCGAGCTGGCGGTAGAAATCTCGCTTGCCGGCCACGAGGGTAGCCCGCGCGTGGCGCGCGACCCGTCCGGCCAGCGCAAATGCCTCCGTCTCAGCCTTACCCGGCGGCACCACGACATTGATGAGGCCCATGGACCGTGCCTCGTCGGCCGAGGCGAAGTCACCCGTCAGAAGCATTTCGAGGGCGGCTTTACGCCCGACGCTGCGACCGAGCGCGACCCCGGGGGTGGTGCAGAAATAGCCAATCTTGACCCCCGGGGTCGCAAAGCGGGCATCCGCCCCGGCAACGGCCAGATCGGCGGTGGCCACCAGCTGGCATCCGGCGGCCGTGGCGACTCCTTCAATCTCCGCCACGACGATGGCCGCCATCGTGCGGATGCGGGTCATGACCGCGGCGCAGGCGTCAAACACCGCCGCGACCTCGTCGGTCGCCCCGAACCGGAGCTCACGCAGGTCATGACCGGCGCTGAATGCCGGTCCCTCGCCGGCCAGGATCACCACCTTCACCCGACCCTCCGCCTCGATGGCCGCGAGCACCTCATCGAGCTCCTGCAGGAGCGCGCGGGAGAGGGCGTTCCGCCGCACGGGGTGGGCGAGGACCACGCGTTCAATGCCGGCTTCCGCGTGACGGCGATCACGCCTCACCATCGTCGCGTCGGATCGTTCTTCCATGCTGACTCGCCTGCCTTTAGCTAAGAACCCTGTGTGTCATTCTCGCCCGCCCCGCAAGCGTGCGCAAGCGCAGCGGGGACAGCTCTCCGTGACCGCGGTGAAATCCTGGCGAGAGTGTCCAGGGCCGTCCGGACGCCTGCCGGCGGCGCCCGACCCACGTCAAAGGGCTCGCGGATCCGCCGGCAATTTGCCATGAAGCCATGGACCCGGCGGCCTTAACGCATGGTGCCTTGACCCCGGACTCGCCCACACCTATACTCAATATCGAAGTCGGGGAGTAGCGCAGCTTGGTAGCGCGCCTGCTTCGGGAGCAGGAGGTCGCAGGTTCGAATCCTGTCTCTCCGACCAGTTTTTTAGGGTGATGAGGGGGCGCGACGCGCTCCCTCTTTTTGTCCCCGAGAGCCGGGCATGGCCCCACGACCACAGGATGCGCGGGCAAACGGCCCACGGGACGGCTCGGCCGGTCCGTCAGGCGCCGCGAACTGTCCGGCCCGCATGTATACGAGCACATGACTCGCTGTCCCCCGAGGCGCCCGTGCGACAGCGGGCCGTCGCAAGGGGCACCGGCCGGCCCCATCGAGGTTACGCCTGGCCACGCCTCACACCTCCCACAGCGCCTCGTCCGTCCCGTGCAGGAGTCCCGAGGCGATGACAAGCCGCATGACCTCGGAGGTGCCCTCATAGATCTCCGTCACCTTCGCATCGCGCAAGATGCGCTCGACCCCGTAGTCCTTGATATACCCGTATCCACCATGCACCTGAATGGCGGCCAGCGCGTGGCGGACGACGGCCTCCGACGCGAACACTTTGGCCATGGCCGCCCGGGTCCGAATGTCTGGCTCGTCCCGGCGCCGGGCCGCCTCATAGGTCATAAGGCGCGCCGCGTAGAGATCCGTGGCCATGTCCGCGAGTTTAAACTGCACGCCCTCGAATCGGGAGATCGGCTGGCCGAACTGCTTGCGTTCCATAGCATAGCGGCGGCTTCGCATAAGGGCGGCCGCCAGCATGCCGCACGCCTGCGCCGCAATTCCGATCCGCCCGCCGTCCAGGAGCGTCAGTGCGATTTCGTAGCCCAGTCCTTCAGACCCGAGCCGGTCGCCGTCCGCCACGAACACGTCATCCAATATCATTTCGGCGGTCTTCGAGGCATGAAGGCCCATCTTCTCGAGAGGTTTGCCGAACGAGACCCCGGGCGCATCCCGGTCCACCATGAACGCCGTGATCCCGTCACGCCCGGCCGTGTTTGGAAGACGGGCGAACACGAGATACCGTTCGGCTTCCCCGGCGCTGGAGATAAACATTTTCCGGCCTGTAAGCCGATATCCGCCCGCCTCGGGACGCGCCATCGACGACAGGTCGGCCGCGTTTGACCCGGCCTCGGCTTCGGTGAGGGCAAACGCACCGATAACCTCGCCGGCCGCCAGCTTCGGGATCCAGGCCTTCTTCTGCGCGTCGGTTCCGAAACGCCAGACCGCCTCTGTGTGCAGGGAATTGTGCACTTCATAGATCACGGCCGTGGCGGGGCAGCCAAAGGCGAGCGCCTCCACCACCACTGACTGCGCCAGGTACGAAAGTCCGGCCCCCCCATACGCGACCGGCGCCGTCATCGCCATAAAACCCTGTTCGGCCAGAAGAGTCAGGTTTTCCCGCGGGAAATGTCCGGTGGCATCGAATTCTGCGCTGCGGGGTTGGATCGTTGAGTGGACCAGGCGCAGGATCGCGTCTTGCACGAGGCGTGTGTCGTCATCAAGTCCGCCTCCCATTTACGGCTCCTTTCGCCCCGGGGACCCGGGCGTCTCACCACTCAAGATCGTCCCCGCCACATCCTCTGGATCGCGGCGGCCGGCGAGGATATCGCGCAGGACCAGCTCCCAGTCCCCACCCTCCATCGCGGCCTGTAGACGCCGGTCGGCAAGATCGGTGACGGCCTGTCGAAGCAGATGGGCGGTTCGGTGAAGCCGCCGGCCGGCCAGGGTGCCGCTCTCCTGCAGGAAGATCTGATGACGGTCGAGGCTGTCCAACAGGTCGGCGACTCCTTGCCGCGTCTGGGCGACCGTCCGGATAATCGGAGGGGGCCAGGGCGGGGCCAGGGCGGCCAGATGCAACATGCTGCGGATCTCGCGCACCGTGCGGTCGGCTCCCTCACGGTCGGCCTTGTTAACCACGAACACATCGGCGATTTCCAAAATACCGGCCTTGATGGCCTGAATGTCGTCGCCAAGACCCGGTGCCATCACGACGACCGTCGTGTGGCCAAGCGCCATGATTTCAATCTCGCTCTGACCCGCCCCCACGGTCTCCACCAGGATAAGGTCAAAACCGGCCGCGTCGAGCACTTCCAGCGAAGCGGCACAGGAGCGCGACAGCCCTCCCGTCTGGCCGCGGCTCGCAAGGCTCCGCATGAAGACGCCGGCATCCATGACGGCGTCCTGCATTCGGATCCGGTCTCCCAGGATGGCGCCCCCCGTGAAGGGGCTTGAGGGGTCAACGGCGATGATGCCCACCGTGCGTCCGCGCCGGCGGGCCTCCAGCGCAATTCCGTCCACGAGGGTTGACTTTCCGACACCCGGCGCACCGGTGACTCCTACCACATGGGCGTGCCCGGTATGGGGGAAGAGCTCACGCAGCAACTCGCGCCCAGGACTGCCGCCGCGTTCCACAACGGTCAGGGCACGCGCAACGCCGGCCCGCTCCTGGCGAAGAACCCGACCGCCCAACTCACTCATGCGGCCGGCAGGTGTTCGGTTATGTAGGCGATAATGTCGCGGGTGTCGGTTCCCGGGCCGAACACCGCCGCGACCCCCGCGTCCAGCATGGCGGGCACGTCCTGTTCAGGAATGATGCCGCCGAGAAGGATGAGCACGTCCTCCTGACCGTTTTGCCGAACCAGATTGACAATGCGGGGCACGAGAGTGGGATGGGCCCCGGAAAGAACGGAAATGGCCACCACCTGCACATCTTCTTGCAGCGCGGCGTCGGCAATCTGTTCGGGCGTTTGATGAAGCCCGGTGTAGATCACTTCCATGCCGGCATCCCGGAGCGCCCGGGCGATCACCTTGGCCCCGCGGTCGTGGCCGTCGAGACCCGGCTTGGCCACCAGCACCCTGATCATCGCTACCTCCTCTTCGGGCATACACACGGGGCGCCCCCTGACGCGGCGCCTTCCCCATTCATTGTACACAGCACGCGGCCTCGGTGCCGGACCCGCGGCTCAGGCGTTCAGGTGGTGGTCCTCGGTTCCCTCCTGAAAGGGGTCCGAGCCTTCGAGATGCATCTCGTCCTTGAGGAGGCTTACCTCCTGCTTCAACAGCTTGGTCTTCCCGGTCATGCGGAACAAGAATCCGAACATGATGAGAAACAGAGCCGTATAGGCAAAGAACAGGAACAAGAGGTCGCGACCTTCAGCGGCACTCACACAATCGCCTCCCGCGGCATGTTTGGACGGTCAACCTAGATAGCGTCAAGACGTGTGCGCAGCCGATCTTTCATGTCATCCACAACCGCTTCCGTCTCCAAGAGGCGCACCCGCACCACCATCCAGGCCATGAACAGATACGTAAAGGCGCCCATCGAGACGAACATGGCCACCTGCATCATTCCCGGCAGGGCGATGCCCTTTTCGGTGATGACGAAGGGATGAATGGTATTGAGCCACCGGACTCCCACATAGTTCAAGGGCACGATGAAGAATGCGACGATATTGAGGACGGCGGCGTAAGACGCCCGCCGTTCGGGGTTGTCGGTCCATTCCCGCAGGAGCAGGTAGGCGACGAACATCACCCACATGACGACCGTCGCGGTGAGCCGGGGGTCCCACGTCCACCAGACTCCCCAGGCCACCTTGCCCCACAAGATGCCTGACACCAGCACCATGGTGGTCATGACCACGCCGACCTCGGTGGCGGCCGCCGCAATGGCGTCCCACCGCCGCCGCCGCGTGCGCAGATAGGCGATGCTGGCCACAAACGCTAGCAGGAAAGCAAAACCGGCCGCCGTAGCTGACCCCATGTGAAAGTAGAAGATGCGCTCGGAGGAGAGCAGCTGCTTCGCATCCGGGGTGCCGATAAAGTTGAGCCACAATGCCACGATGAACAACGGGGCCATGGGCACGAGCCACCAATCCCGACCGCGCATGCTTCTATACCTCCCAGACGTAGTCATACAGCAAAAGCGGTAGCGCGAGAAATATGACGTCGTAGGCAATCAGGGCATAAATCCACGGCCACGGTCCACTGGAAGTGGACGAAACGTGCAGGACCGCTCCGGTCGCCTGCACTCCGAAAATTACCACGGGCCCCGCAAACGGGGCCAGCATCACGGGAATCAGCACCTGCGCCGCCCGGGTCTGAGCCGCCATGGCTCCAAACAGCGTCCCCACCGACACAAACCCGAGCGATCCGAGCGCCAGGACCAGCACGTAGAGCCCCAGTGAGCCGGCGAGCGGCTGATCCATGAACGCAAACACGATCGGACTCAGCACCAGATCCACCGAGAACATGAACAGGAAGGCCATAACCAGCTTGGCCGCAAATATGGAAAGCCGGTCTCCCGGCGCCGCCATCAATCCGAGAAGCGCGTCATTTTCGGCTTCGTGTTCGAAGCCCCGTCCTACCGCCAGCATACCCGCAAACAGGAAGCTCAACCAGAGAATTCCGGGAAACACGGGACCCAGATGGGTGGTGTAGGGATTGATGGCGAGACCAAACAAAAGGGCCACCATGATGACGAAGGCCGCCATCGTCACCCAGATGTCCTTGCCCCGGAACTCGAGCCGCAGATCCTTGCCGATGATGGCCCAGAACTTACGCCCCATCGTGCTCACGGCGTTCAAACAGGGTCCGATAAGCGGCCGCCAGCGCGGCAAACTCCCCTGACTCCGCGCTCCTCACGATCCGGCCTTGCCACAGGATGGCGGTCCGGTCTCCCAGGCGCTCGGCCTCATGCAGCTGGTGGGTAATGACAAGGGCGGCACCGCCCCGGCCGGTCGTCCCCCGCACAAGCTCGTCAAGCACCCCGGTCGCCTGCAGATCCAAGGACGTGTACGGCTCGTCCAGGAGCAGAAGGTCGGGGCTCGCGAGAAATGCCCGCGCAATCGCACAGCGCTGTTCCATTCCCCGCGAGTAGCGCC
This sequence comes from Bacillota bacterium, assembly GCA_021797815.1. Taxonomy (GTDB): domain Bacteria; phylum Bacillota; class Sulfobacillia; order Sulfobacillales; family JAIMBI01; genus JAKATP01. The sequence goes on along the minus strand of JAJZYZ010000002.1, from coordinate 76,642 downwards.
GCACCGGCTCGAACCGGAAAGCGGTGAGCCCCACCCGCTCAAGTGCGGCCTCGGCCGAGGCGCGGGGACGCTTCAGGCCGTAAAGGCGGGCGTAGAATTCTAAATTCTCCAGGCCAGATAGGGCCCGATAGAGAAACGACGCATGCCCGAGGTATCCGATCCGGACATCTCCCTCAGACTCGGCCGCCTCCCCGCCGAACCACCGGATATTGCCGTGTGACGGCGTCCAGGTCCGGGCGGCCAGTTTCAAGAGCGTCGTCTTACCGGCGCCGTTCGGACCCAGGACGACGGCGGTCTCCCCCCGCGCCAGGGTGAAATTGACGTCTCGCAGCACCCATCGGCTTCCGAGGCGTTTGGCCACATGCGTGAACTCCAGGGCTACTGCGGGCGTTTGCGCCACACCTGCTCCAGTCGAGTGAGGAGCGCTGCCCGCTCGGTCTGATACTCCTCGTCCGCGATGACGCCCCGCCTCTTCTCCGACTCCAGACTCGCGAGCCGCCCCAGAAAATTGTCGCGGACGTCGGGAAGCGGCGCCCAATCGGTGAGGGGCCGCCAGTTCACGGCCACAAGCGCACCGGCCAGTACCGCAAGTCCCAGTCCGAACTCCACCGCGCGCCCGGCGAGCGGGAATCCAGAGGCAGGTAGGCTCGTGGTGGGCGCGCTGGACGAGCTCTCGACCGACGCCGCCACCGACTGGCCCGCCTGCACGTTGGAGGTGGTGTAAACCCGGAAGGTGGGACTGTTAGGGAGTCCCGGGATCTTACGCGATTTGCTGACGGTCCAGTTGGGGTTAAGCACCGGGGGCAGCGTCAGCGACTGCGGCACCATCACCACCACGGAGCCGGTGAAAACCGGCAGCGTCTGCATCAAAAGCGTGGAGGTTCCGTCCCAGGGAACCGAATATTTCACGGCTATGGTCGTGGGACTCCCGGAAATCCGGGCGGCATCGTGCGACACCGCGATGACCGACACATTAATGGGTGACAGGTGTTGAAATCCCTGGAGAAGGCCAATGGACGGCTCCGGTGCCACGGGCGCCATCTCCACCTGCTCGAAAACCGCCAGGGTATGTTTCTGTGGGAGCAGGACCAGAAGCTCCAGGCTGGCCTTCGGTGTGGCCGCCATGGCCCCCGCCGGCCACAGCACCGCCGCCAGCAGCAGGAGAACCGCGCTCAGGCGTCTCATGACGCATCGCTCCGGCTCGCCCCGCAGTGGGGACAGGGAGACTGGCCGGCACGTTCGAGGCGCATGCCGCATTCGAGGCAGAAAAGGTCACGCAGGAGCCGATCCACATCCTGCGAAAAACTGCCCCCGCCGGGTGTCTCTTCCAGAGGGTCGCGCCCAGCGCGCCAGTACGGCACCGCCACCAGCGCCACCGTCACCAGAACCAGCGTCACCACCATCACGAGGCCGAGCGGTGTCATGCCTCATCCCTCCGCTCCCGCAAAGGCACCCGCTCCACCGACTCCGACACGCCGGGCACCAGCCGCCGACGCGGACGGCTCGGACCCCCCTGGGCGATAAGCGTGCCGAACACCATGATGAACATGCCGATCCAGATCCATGACACCAGCGGGTTCACCAGAAACTGGACCTGAACCACGGTGCCACCAGCCGTATAGGAGCCAAGCACGGTGTACAGGTCACGCGCCAGGTTGCCGACGATCGACACCTGGGCAACCGGCTCGGATGACCCGGGAAAGATATTGATGCCGGGCGTAAACAACCGGTTGTGGAAGCCGCCGCCGTTCACGATGAGACGCGCCTCATTGGTCTCGTAGGCCGAGTGGTTTACGGTTGCGAGCCCGGCATAGGTGACCCGATACGGCCCCACGGTCTCGGTCTGCCCGACTTGAAAGCGCCGGATTACAGAAGTGTTGCCCGTGTGCGACCCGATGACGCCGAGCACGATGATGAGAAACGCCAGGTGCGCCACGAAACCCCCGTAGCGGCGCCGGTTCGCCCGCACCCCCCGCCACAGCGCCGTCCCCAGGTCCTCACCCGTGGCCCGCGCGCGTACGCGCGCCATCTCCGTGAACGCGCGCACCGTCGCGGCAATCGCAAACACGGCCAGGAAGTCGCCGAGCAGGAGCAGCGGGGCCCGGGCTCCCCAGAAAAATGCCGCGACCGCGCCCGCCACGGCCACGATCCATGGCCAGCGGAGCTTCTGCACCAGTTCGCGATAGCGGACCGAGCGCCAGGTGGCGACTGGCGCCAGCACCAACAGAGCTATCAGAACCAGAAACAGCGGGGCCGTCATGGTGTTGAAGAAGCCCACCTGCAAAACCCGCTGCGTTCCCGTCAACGCCCCCGTGATCACCGGATAAAACGTCCCGAAGAGTACCACCACCGTCATGACGGTCAGTGCAAAGGCCATCAGGTAGTAGAGGCCCTCACGCGACAGCATGCGGTCGAGGGTCACGGTGTCCATGACCTGCCGTCGGCGGACCACAATGACCGCCACGGTGGCGAAGAGGCCGAACCAGAAAAGGCCAAAAAAGTACGGACCCACACCGGTGCCGGCAAACGAGTGTACGGAGTCTTTAATGACGCCGCTGCGAGTGATGTACGTCGCCACCAGCGTCAGGAGAAAGCTTGCCATCATCATGATGCTGGTCCAAAGACGGTACAGTCCGCGCCGCTCTTCGGCCTGCATCAGGTGCAGGGCTGCCGTCGCGGCCAACCACGGCAGAAGCGAGGCATTCTCCACCGGGTCCCATTTCCAGTACCCGCCCCAGCCGAGCTCCATGTATGACCACCATCCCCCGAGGACGATGGCGGCACTGAGGCACATCCAGGCAAATAACATCCAGCGCCGGACGACGCCGATCCACTCCCGCGTCTCCGCGTTCTGCCACAAACCTGACATAAAGAAGGCAAACGGCACCGACAGGCCGATAAGGCCCGTATACATCGCGGGCGGGTGGATGGTCATGACCGGGTTTTGCAAGAGCGGGTCGAGCCCGCTGCCATTTATGGGCGAACCCGGCACGATGCCGAAGGGGCTCACCACCAGCGTCGCCATGCCCGTAAAGAACACCAGCAGCGTTCCGAGAATCGGAACGGCCAGGCGGGTCAGATGCCGTTCCTGGCGCCACCCCACACCGGCCACGTAAGCCGTGTAGAGGCTCAAGATCCAGGTCCAGAACAGCACGGAACCCGCGTCTCCGCCCCACAGGGCCGCCAGCCGGTAGGCCAAAGGCAGGCCCCGGTTGGTGGTCTCGTAAACGGCGCTCACCGAAAAATCGCCCGTGACCAGCAGGTACTCAAGGGCCAGGACCGCGATGGTAATCGTGAAGGCAACCGCCAGAGCCGCGCCTCTTACGCTTTCACGTAGACGGGTGTTGCCGGTCTTATAAGCGTAAAACCCACCCGCGGCCGTGTAGACGGCCGACATGCCCGCCAACATGAGCGCGATGCGGCCCAGCCAGACAAAGCTCATGGGCCGGCCCTACGAAGCTTTCCCGCTGGGGAGGGCCTGGATGTGATCCGGACACTGTATCAAAAGCTGTTTGGCGAGAAAGACGCCGTGCTGACCCATGGAGCCCTCCACGATGGCATTGGCGTTTTTGAACTGTTCCGAGGGCATCGAACCCACATAGCGCACGGGGAGACGCGCCTGCCCCGACGCCAGCACGAATGTCAGCACCTCGGTGGCGGGATCATAGTGCACCGAGTTTGCCAGAAGCTTTCCTTGCACCCGTAAGGTTTTATGTGCGAATGACGTGAACTCGCTCCGGTATTGACTCACCGGCACAAAGTATTGCGAGAAGTTGTGGGCGGCCATAATGCCGAGATAAACCAGCGCTGCAAGAACCACCACCGTGCCGATTTGCAGCCGCAGTCGTCGGTTCACGTGGATCACCTCGACCTGGAAGAAAATCGCCTCATTATATCATAGGGGGTCATGTCGACCTTCTCGCCTTATTGATGTCACGGCCGGGTCCAGATCTTGCGCCCGAATCATGGCCCCTGCTATACTAACGAGCGCGCCGAAGTGGTGGAACAGGCAGACACGCGGTGTTCAGGGCGCCGTGAGCGACAGCTCGTGTGGGTTCAAGTCCCACCTTCGGCACCAGTGGTTTGTCGGGATGGCGGAACAGGCAGACGCTTACGTTTGAGGGGCGTATGGGGCAACCCGTGGGGGTTCGAGTCCCCCTCCCGACACCAAAAGCTTGGATAGCTTGGCCCGGATAGAGTTCTACGGGGATCTCGTGCGTGTCTGACACCATCGCGGGGCGATGGGTGTCGGCGCGGACGGGGTCCTTCTTTTATGGAGGCGACTTGCCTTCCAGTAGGCGCGCGACCGTACGCAACGACGGTGTCGCGTCAAGCCCCGACCGGCTGAAGCCGGTGGGTCCGCGCCGCTGACCGGCGCCGCCCCCGCAAGCGAGGGTCCGACCGCGCAAGAGCTTGCGGACGCTAGCCGCTCACGGACTCTCGAGGCCCGAGATACTGGACAGGCAACTCCCGAAAAACACACCCCCCCAGGATAACGCCCGCCGTCGTGAAGCGGTTCTGGTGTCAAGGCCAAGGGCGGTTCCATCGCTGTAGCTCCAGCACGACTTGTAACGGGCGACCGCGTTGTGCGAGCCAGGGCCTCCCGAACAGGTCTCGTCCCCCGGTCCCGCCGCCTTGACCCGGATCAAGCGGGCGGCTGGCACCATCCTCCGTAGGCGCGCCCGTGCTGCACGGCTCCATTACCGCGACCCGTGCCTCGTTGTCCGCTGTTCGAGCCATCACGGAGGGCAGATCCATGCCAAGCTTCGGCCGCTGGCGGCGCCAGGTGCAGGCAGGAAGGGCCCCCTTCGCTCATGGCTTTTCGTTATACTCGCCCTCCGGCTGGTAGCCGGTGAACCGCGCGCGAGGTATTCCGCGCATCATGCATCGCCGCGTTCGCGACCGCGCCCATCCTCGCGCGGGGCCGGCTCCGCATCACATTGACGCTGCCATTCCGCCCTAACCGGTCCGCGACTCCAGACGCTATGAGCTCGCGGCGCGACGTCATCTAGGTCCGCTCTGCACGGGACCCTTGCCTATCAACGCGACCAGCGTGACCAGCGAGCGAAGACGCGAAGGAGTGAGGGTCGACACGGATGCCGCGCCTCACCTCTTCTCGTCTATCTATCACCTGCTCACAGGTGCCCGCAGGACCCGGCCCACGGCCGTCGAAGAAAGGGTCCGCAAGGACAGAAGCGAAGGGAGGCACCGATGTCATATACCGTACGGCCGCTCGATGCGTCCACCTGGGAGGCGTTTTCGGAGCTCGTCGAGCGCAACAACGGCATCTTCGGCGGATGCTGGTGCATCTCGTATCACCTCACACCAGAAGAGCGGGGCTCCGACCATCGTGTCGCCAAAGAAAAGCGTGTCCGGGAGGACCGCGCCCATGCGGCCCTGGTCTTCGACGAAGATGGCCGGGCCCAGGGATGGTGCCAGTACGGGAGCCCCTTGGAGCTTCCGAACATCAAACATCTGCGCGAGTACCAGAAAGATCCGCCCCCCCTCCCTGACTGGCGGATCACGTGTTTCTACGTGGATAAGAGACATCGCGGGCTGGGCATTGCCCGGAAAGCGCTCGAGGGAGCGCTCGTACAGATTGGTGCCGCGGGCGGCGGACGTACGGAGGCCATCTCCGAGGTGACGGCCGGTCGGGAGGCGCCGGGCCGATTTCTATTCAGCGCGACCGTGGAGCTGTTTGACCAGTTCGGCTTCACACGCGGCCGGCAGGTAGGAAAGCACGCCTACATCGTCAGTAAAGACGTGGCGCCCCGGTAGCCAGCGCATCGATTCAGGGTCGCCCGGAAGCCGCATGGATCGACGGTGGCGGTTTGTCCCGGCCCCGTCGGCGGCCGCCCCCCCCGGTCAAGAAGGTCGCAGGGGGCAATGGCGGCTCGGGGCTTCGAGAGCGCGCGCGGACCAGCCCCGCGCCGGGAAGGAGACAATGGCGAGTGGAGGCAGGCCATGGGTGAGCGGATGGAGATCGCCTCGGGTTCCCCCTGGGAGGCCCGCTACGGTTATTCGCGGGTCGTGCGCGCAGGCTCGCACGTGTGGGTCTCCGGGACCACCGCCATGCGGGAGGGAGCGGTTGTGGGCGCGGGAGATATGCGCGCACAGACGATACGGGCGTTTGCAATCATCGAAGAGGCGCTCCGCCAGGCGGGAGCGCGGCTGCAGGACATCGTGCGTGTTCGGATCTTTACGACCGACATCGGACGGGCTGACGACATCGGACAGGTGATGGGCACTCTCTTCCGGGAGTTTCATCCGGCCGCCACGCTTGTGGAAGTGTCGAAGCTCATTAACCCCGATCTGCTGGTGGAGGTGGAAGTTGACGCCCTCGTCGACGCCTGAGAGCCCCCGAAACACTCCCCTCGTACCGAAGGCGCCCCCCTCCCCGCCCCTGTCGCCGGATGCGATCCGCAAACTGACCGAGGCGGTGTTTCTGCCGCCGGCGGCGCCCGCACCGGCCGATCTGCTGTTCGTGTTCGGGGGGACCCATCCCGGCCACTGGGAGACGGCGATTGCCGCCTATCGACGGGAGCTGGCACCGCTGGTGCTTGTCACCGGTGGGGTGAGTCCGAGCGGGGTGAAACATCCGGACTGGCATGACACCGAGATTCCGGAAGCCCGAGAGATGCGGCGGCATCTTCTCGACGCCGGTGTTCCCGACGCCGCCATCGTGGTTGAGGACCGTTCGCGCAACACGCTTGAGAATGTCCTGTTTGCGCGTGAGCGGTTGGACTTCGACTCGGTTGCCTCGCTGCTTTTCATCACCAAGAGTCACGGTGCCGGGCGCGCCCGCGCGACTCTCCTCCGTCACCTCCCGCCCGTCATCGCCCTAACGCCCCTTGGCTTTGACGCCGCGTACGATGGTGTGCCGCTCTCCCGCCAGGACTGGTCGCAATCGGGCAGCGGGCGGGCCCGGGTGTTCGGGGAATATTTGCGTCTGCGGGTTTACGGGGTCCTCGGAGATATCGCGCCGACCCCGCCCATTCAAGAGCTGGAACCGTTTGCGGGAGCTTACGTCGCCGCCTTCCTCAAGCTCCTCTCGCATTCTCGACAGTCTCGCGCCGAGGTGCTACCATCCGCACAACGCCATGACGGAGAGTAGTACCCAGGTTCCCTTCGTTAAAGAGAGCCGCTGGCGCTGAAACGCGGCACGAGGCCCTGGCGAAGACACTCCCGAGCGTTTGTGAGCACGCTGCCCGCGTTATCGGGCATGAGGTCGGTCAGCCGACGAAGTGCGGTGGCACCACGGGTCCCTCCCCGTCCGCACCAAGGGAGGAGAGCGTGCGGAGGTGCCATGCATGAATCCGTCTGACCCGTCCGAGCCGACTGGCTCAACTCATCCTGCCCCCGAAAAGCTTCCCCGCACCCTGGCCGCCGATCTTTCCGGCCACATCGGCCAGGAGGTTCGGCTCCAAGGTTTTCTGCACAACGTCCGCCGGCTCGGAACTCTCAACTTTGTCGTGCTCCGTGACCGAACCGGTCTGGCTCAGATTCGCGCCGACGCCGAAGAAATGGCGCCCCTGACCGCCGTTCCCGACGAAAGCGTCCTGGAGGTCATCGGCACGCCCGGCACCGAGCCGCGGGCACCCGGCGGCGTCGAGCTGGTGGCGCCGCGCATCACCGTGCTGGCGGCAGCATCTGAACCTCCCCCGGTGGTCCTGTCACGCCGGGAACTGCAGGCAAGTCTGCCCTTCATCCTCGACCACGCAGCGGTCACCCTGCGGCACGCGGACCGCCGTCAGGCCCTCGCTCTCATGGCGGCGCTGGCGGAAGGATTCCGGGCCGCGCTCCGCCGTCTCGACTTCACGGAGGTCTTTACCCCCAAGATGGTGGGCGCGACGGCCGAAGGGGGTGCCGAGGTCTTCCGGCTTGAGTACTTTGACGTTCCCGCCTACCTCACGCAAAGCCCCCAGCTTTACAAGCAGATGCTGGTCGGGGTGCTGGAGCGGGTGTTCGAGGTGGGTCCGGTGTTCCGGGCCGAGCCCCACGACACGGGGCGCCATCTGGCCCAATACTGCTCCCTCGACGCCGAGATGGGCTTCATCGAGAATGTGGCGGAGCTCATTGCGACCGCGCGCGAAGCATTGGCGGAGATGATGGCGGCCGCGGCGGCGTTCATGCCCGACCAGGAGCCGGTCCTGATGCCGGATGCGCTGCCGTCGCTCTCGTTCGAGGACGCGATGGCCGTGCTGGAAGCGGCCCATATCCGGCAGCCCGGCGAACGGCCTGACCTCACCCCGGCCGGCGAGCGCCACTTAGGCGAGTGGGCGCGTACCGAGTTCCTGTCCGACTTTTTGGTGGTGACCGGGTATCCCCAGGACGAACGGCCCTTCTATACCCATCCCGACCCGGACCGGCCGGGGTATTCGCGCGGCTTCGACATCCTGTTTCGGGGCCTTGAGATTGTGACCGGCGGTCAGCGCCTGCATCGAGAGGCCGACTACCTTCGAGTTATGGCCGAGCGGGGCATGGACCCCACTCCCTTCGGGGCCTATCTCGAGGCGTTCCGGCATGGAATGCCGCCCCACGGCGGCTTTGCCATCGGCCTGGAGCGCGTGGCCAAGCAGTATCTAGGCGCGGCCAACATTCGCGAGGTTACGGCCTTCCCGCGCTATCGCGGCCGCCTTGCGCCTTAGGGGTGCAGGTGACCGCGCAGCGCGAGACCGCCAAAGAGGGCCAGAAGCCCGCCGGCCAAGATGACGATCCCGTAGAGCCTAAAAAGGGGGCGAAACTCGGTCCGGAAGGACATGACCACCAAAAACAGCGCGGACAAGAGAAAAACGGGCGGCAACACGGCGTTTAGAATCACGTTCACGGCCAAAAGAGAGTATAGGAGCCACCGGCGCCGCATGAGCGCGTCCGTAGGGCCACCCCCGTGTCAATGTCTTGCCGCCACCGTATCATCCCGCGGCCCCCGGCGCCACGCCGCGGGCGCCGCGGGACAGGAACCGGTCGGAACCGTAGCGAAGCTGGCCCCGAGACCCTATCCTGACCAAAGGAGTGCACTATGCTCACCGATTCCCGTCTCACCCGGGTGCAGGATCGCGTCGCTGCGGCCGGTGTCCGTGCCGTGCTCCTGTCCCCCGGCGACGACGTGCTTTACACCCTCGGCTTCACCCCGCCCGGTGACGAACGTTGCTGCTTTCTCGTCGTAGGAGCCGACCGTGCCGCCCTCGTGGTTCCGGGCGTCAACGCGCATGACGCCGATGTTCACCTGGCCGGTTTCCCGGTGACCATCTTTGACTACGCCGATGATGCGGGACCCGACGCGGCCCTGTCGGAGGCCCTCCAAACGGCTACCGGCCAGACCACAGGGGGCCGGGTCCTGGTGTCCGACGCCGCGCGCCATGATCACATGCTGGCGGTCGAGCGCGCTTTGGCGCCGGAGGCCATCGACCTTGCCAGTGTGATCATGCGGCCCCTGCGGATGGTGAAAGACGCCGAAGAGATAGAGCGTCTGCGGCGCTCCTCCGATGCGGCCGATGCGACCTTCGGAGCGGGCGTGGCCGCCATCGCCGCCGGTGTCACCGAACGGGGCGTGCATGACGCCATGCTGCAGAATTTCCGGCGTGTGGGCAGTGACGGCGCAAGCTCGCAGCTCATTGCCTTCGGGCCCAACTCGGCTGCCCCTCATCACCGCCCCGACGACACCGCCATTGGCGTGGGTCCCATGTGGCTTGATCTTGGGTGCCGGAAGAACGGCTACTGCTCGGACCTCACCCGGATGGCTTACCGAGGCGAGCCGGACGCCTTCTACCGCGAGATCCATGGGATCGTGTGGGAGGCCCGCCAGGCGGGAGAACAGGCAGCCCGGGCCGGCAATCCGGCGTCGGCCGTCGACCGTGCCGCTCGTGCCGTGATCGAGAAGGCCGGGTACGGGGCATACTTCGTCCACCGCACCGGGCACGGCATCGGCGTGGCAGGACACGAGGCGCCATTCATGATGGAAGGGGATGACACCATCCTGGAGCCTGGCATGACCTTTTCCATCGAGCCCGGCATCTATCTGCCAGGCCGCTTTGGCGTGCGCATCGAGGACATCGCGGTGGTAACCGATGGTCCGGCCGAAATCCTGTCAAAGCTCTCCCCAGAACCCGTCGTCGTGCCGGTGTAGCCGCATGGGCCGCATCGACGATGGCGACACGAACCCTGGTTGGAAAGAAGGAGATGCCAGATGGTAAGCGATGCCCGCCTGGCCCGCATCCGGGCGCGATCCGAGCAGCAAGGGGCGCGGGCGGTCCTGCTGGCGGCCGGCGACGACGTCATGTACGCCCTCGGGGGATATACCCCGATGGCAGACGAACGCGTCTGTTTTCTCGTCGTGGGAGCACGCGGGGCGGCCATGGTGGTACCGGGCGTGAACGCCCACGAGGCCCACGAGCTCTTGGATGGCGGACCCGTGACCGTCTATGACTTCCAGGACGCCGATGGGGGCGGTGATGCCCTGGAGCAGGCGCTCCGGACGGCATCCGGCACTGGCACCGGCGGCCGCCTGCTGGTGTCCGACGCCGCTCGTCACGACCACGTCCGAACCATCCGCCACATTCTGGCCCCGGACGGCATCGGCCTCGCGAGTCACGTGATGCGCCCGTTGCGCATGGTAAAAGACGCCGAAGAAGTAGACCGCCTGCAGGTGGCGTCGGATGCCGCCGACGAGACCTTTGCGCGCGGCGTGGAAGCCATCCGGCGAGGTGTTAGTGAGCGAGAGCTCCATGACGCCATGCTGGATAGTTTTCGCCAGCTCGGGAGTGACGGCCTGAGCTTCCAGGGGGTCGCCTTCGGTCCGAACACCGCCGCCCCCCACCATCACCCCGACGAGACGCCCGTGACCGATGGCGCCCTGTGGTTTGACATTGGCTGCCGCAAGAACGGCTATTGTTCCGACCTCACCCGCCCTGCGTACGTGGGGCGGCCGGACGCGGAGTTCTTGACGGTCCATCAGATCGTACTGGACGCGCGCCTCGCGGGTGCAGAGGCGGCCCGGGCGGGACACCCCGCCCAGGCTGTCGACCGCGCCGCCCGAGCCGTCATCGAACGCGCTGGCTACGGTCAGTACTTCGTCCATCGCACGGGTCACGGGATCGGCGTGTCTGTCCATGAGCCGCCGTTCATGATGGAAGGCGACGACACCGTGCTCGAACCCGGCATGGCATTTTCGATCGAGCCTGGCATCTACCTGCCGGGACGATTCGGAGTCCGAATCGAGGACATCGCCATCGTGACCGACGGGCCGGCGCGGATCCTGTCCCGATTGGCGCGCGAACCCGTCATCATCGACTGAAAGCAAGAGCCCCGGCCCGAGGCCGGGGCTCTTCTCATCTACACATGCGCCATCAGGAACTCCGTCCGCCGTCGCGCCACCTGCAGCCTCAGCGTGCGGCCGCGGGGACCGTGCCGGGACGATGGCAGGAGGGTGAGCTCGACTGCTTTCTCCGCTTCTGCCAAACGCAGCAGCAGCGCGGCCGTGTTCCGGAAATGCACGTTCTCGTCTATCAGGCCGTGGATGATGAGAAGCTCGCCGGTGAGCTGATCCACATGCTTCAGGGCCGAACCCTCGTCATAACCTTCCTGATTCTTGGCCGGCGTCTCCATGTAGCGTTCCGTGTAAGCCGTGTCGTAGAACCGGTAGTCGGTGACGGGGGCGCCCGATACGCCGGCGCGGAAAATCTCAGGCGCCTTCTCCATCAGCATGAGGGTCATGTAGCCGCCATAACTCCACCCGTACACGCCCACCCGGCTCAGATCGGCGCCCTGGGTTTCACCGAGCCAGCGCACGCCCGCCACCTGATCTTGCACCTCAACGGTTCCGAAGGACCGGAAGAGGGCGCGCTCGAAGGCGACTCCGCGGTTGGCCATTCCCCGATTGTCCATCTTAAACACGAGATACCCATGCTGGGCCAGGTACTGCGCCTCCAGATCAGCCGTGAGGGCGAAACTGTCGCTGACGCTCTGCGCGTGCGGTCCGCCATAGACGCTGACGATGACCGGGTGGGGTCCCGGACCCTCCGGTCGGTACACCGCGCCGTAAAGAGTCGTTCCGTCCTCCGCCGCAAAATGGACGATATCGGGCACCGACACCCCAAGGGCCTGTGCGGTTCCGTCCGGAGCCTCGTGGATCTTGAGCGTCTCCCCGGCGTCCTGAAGGCGCCGGACGATGGAGCGGGTCGCGTGCTGGCGGTTCTGGTGCTGGTCGAGGAAGCGTCCGGCGGCCACAGACACCTGCACGTGGTGAAGACCCTGCCCTTCCGTGATCCGGGTAACCTCGCCTCCTTCAAGCGCGACACGGTAGAGATGCCGCTCGAGCGGGCTCTCGCGGGTGGCCGTGAAGTAGACGAGACCGGCCGACCGGTCTACCGCGTGAAGCTCGGTCACCATCCAGGCCCCATGAGTCAGCTGCCGGGCCTCTCCGTCCTTCCACACGTAGAGGTGGCGGAAACCGTCCTCCTCCGAGGACGTGAGAAAGCTACCGTCGTCCAAGAACGTGTGCACGGCCCCTACGTTGACCCAGTGATCTGAGTGCTCGGAGCCGAGCGGACGAATCGACTGCGAGACGGGGTCAAAAAGACGCCACTCAAGGCGCCGGTGATCGCGACCCAGGAGCGCGTAGGCCATCAGGTTGTCAGGCGTCCACACCACCTTTACGAGGTAGGCCTCGTCGTCTCCCCCGAGTCCCTCGACGAAATAGGTCTCGCCGCCTGCGAGCGGCATGACGCCGAGGCGTACCCGGGCATTCGCCTCCCCCGCCATGGGATAGCGGGGCGTTTCCACCCACGGGCGCTCGTCTTCATAGTGAACGATCGGAAACTCCGGAATCTCCCGCTCATCCACTTCGGTGTAGGCCAGGAAACGGGCGTCGGCGCTGACCCAGAAACCGTGGCTCCGGGACAGTTCCTCCTGCGCCACGTATTCCGCCAGTCCGTGCGAGAATCCCGGCCCAGCGCCTTCGGTGAGCCGGCGCTCCGCGCCGGTCGTAAGGTCGCACACGTATAGATCGCCCGCGCGCACGTAGACCGCCCGCAGCCCGTCTTCCAGGAGACCCGGGTTCACGGCGTCTTTCACGTGCGGCACGGTGGCGGCCGCCGTCTCTCCGACCCGGACCAAAATGCGTCCTCCGACCCCTGCCAGAAACACCGGCTCGCCATCCCGGTGCCCCACCTGGTAGCCGGTGATACCGCCGAACCGGACCCGCTGCCGTTCCCGCTGCAGGAGCTCCTCGGGGGTGTAGGAAACGTCCTTCGCCTGCATCAGCACCCGGCGGCCGCCCGTTTCCAGATCTTGTTCCCAAAGAACCAGACTCATGGGGTCGTCCTCGCCGGCCAGGTACCAAAGGCGCTTTCCGTCGCCGGAAAATCGGGGATCCTGTGGTACGAAATCGGTGAGGCCGGGGGGCGCCGCCAGGTCGTTCAGTTCAAGCCGTCGCGTATCGGCCATGCGATACTCCTTTGCTGCAAAAAGCTTCAGCTTCCGCCTAAGCCTTCTCGACCGCTCGGGAAGATCCTCTCGCCGCCGTGCTGGCGCAGGCGTGACTCTTAGGGTGTTCTGAGGTTGTGGCGGCCGCCGATGGCCTGGCTGAAGCGGATTGCGTGTAAAATAGAGGCGACGGCTCGAGGAGGGCCCCGAAAGTTTTGAGATAGGAGGGTGATCCGGTGTCTTACCCGCGGCAGCGCGTGAGCAATCCGGCCCAGGCCCGCGCCATGTACTTCGCGCAGAATGGGTCGACCTGGTCGCTTACCGGCAATCTGCTTGCGTCCACCCTGGTTTACATGGCCCTGTACCTGGCCATCGCGGTGGCAGGCGCGTTCGTCTCCCTGGTCACCGGGGTAGATCGGGTCGTGGCCAACTCCGGCACCATTGTGATCCTGCCCATGTTCGGCATCATTTTTCTCGTCAGCATGCTGATGGCCCGATCCGTCGGACGAGTGGGCCGGGAGTTGGCGCTCGGCGCCGTGATGATGCTGGTCATAAGCCCCATCCTGAGCATCATGGTGGCCAGTGGCCTGGCAACCGATCCGAATGCCGTGTTCTCGGCTCTTTTGGCCGTGGCCGGCTCGCTTGTGGTCACGGCCGTCATCGCGGCGGTGAGCCCTTGGGACCTCTCCCGCCTCGGCGGTCTCGCCATGGTGGGCCTCATGGGCCTCATCGTGACCCAGGTGCTGGCGCTGTTTCTGGCGCCGGCGATGGGTCTCGTGATGTCGCCGGTCTGGTCTTTCATCGGCATCCTGGTGTTCGAGCTGTACCTCGTGGTGGATATAAGCCGCATCCGGCAGTCGATGCCCTACGGACCGAATGACTCGCTCGCGGCCTATATTGGTCTTGGGCTCGCCCTTGACGTCATCAACCTGTTCATGTACTTCCTGATGCTCTTCATGGGGGGCGCCCGCCGACGCTGACAGCATCGTGATCGATTGACGCGAGGAAGGCGGCCCGTGTGGAGCACCCTTCCCCGCGTCGCCCTGTCATAGATTCCTGCCCGGTTAGCCCGCTGGCGTATGATGTCAGTTGAGGGCATTGGGCCCGGTCTTACCGCCGGTCTGAAACGGGGCGGAGGGAGGACACCGGTGGCGCTCATCGGCATGGCTCTCGCCGGTGGTTTCGGGGAGCGAGTCCGTCCCCTGTCTTTGAAAGCGTCCGGTCGGTCGCGAGCCCGCGCCGAGGCGCGTTTTATGGGCCGCCCCGCCATCCGCATACAGCTGGCCGGTCTCCGCGCCTCGGGCATTGGCGATGTTATCGTCGTGTCGAAGTCTCGCGAGTCTCGCTTTGCCATCCGATCCCTGGTCGGGCACGGGAATGACTGGGATCTGGTCATTCGCTATACGCCGCCGCGCCACGACCATCTCGACCGGGGAACCGCCGACGCCGTCATCCGCGCGGCCGAGCACTTCCGCCTTATGGACGACCTCCTGGTCTTTCCCGTCGACACGCTTCTCTCCACCGATCTTATGGCCGCCTGGGCCATGCATCGCCGGGAGGAAGCCCTCTTGACGCTCGTCACCGTGACGGTCATGGGCCGGGAGCTTCCAGCCCAGGGAGAGGTGGTGCGCTGCCGGCGTGACGGTGCCGTGGCGGAGGTGATTCCGGCCGATTCCGGAGCGCTGACCGAACGCTTCGGTCCCTCCTGGCCAGACATGAAACTTCCGTTGGTCACCGGCTTTTACTTCGTCAACGCCGGCCGCCTGCGGCGGATGGCACTTGACCCTTCCCTCGCTCGCATGCGCCAGCGGCGTCTCGACTTTGACCTCGAGCTTGTCAACTGGGCGGCCGCGCGCGGCGAGGTGGTAGCAGCCTGGCAGGCGCCTTGGTCCGCGGACCTGTCCGACTCGCGCGCCTTTCTAAATGCCGCTCGCGACGTGCTGGCCGGGCGGTCCACGCTCACCGGGATTCCCCTGGGACCCGACCGACAGCCCCCGCAGCGTCTCTTCTCCCCCGATGCCGAGGCGCGCCGCCCGGCTTCGTGGCACAACGTTTATCTGGGGTACGACACCATTGTGGGCCGCAACTGCCGGCTCGAGGACACGTACATCGGCGACGAGTGCGTCATCGGCCACCACGTCACCCTGGTCGGTGTGCATCTCGACGACGGCGCCGTTATCGGAGATGGGGCCGTCCTGGTGGACAGTCTCGTCGGGCAGAAGGCAGAAGTGGGTTCGCGTCCCGACCGCCCCACCCATATTCAAGACCTCTCGGCCGTTGGGGACGGCGCCGTGGTCAGTGCCGGCGCCCATTTGACCGAGGTTCTGGTGCTCCCCGGCGCACGTGTGCCGGGTGATGTGGCAGTGCTCGGCCCGGCCGTGCTGCGGCCCGAGACCGGCCCGGATACGCTCCGCATCCGCCAGCTGCCGAGCGCCCGGGCCTAGCCAGCTAGGTTAGAGGCGCCCCGTTTCGGTAGCTGCGGGGGCACTGCCTCGCTTGTGGCTCGGCTCCCGCGCGGCGCGAGGGCGCGGTCTCCAGTCTGCCCGTCTGAGCGGCGTCAGTGCACCCGGCGTCTTTTGGCCGGCGGCCCGGAGGGGCCCCGGCCGCGCTCCCGATTGATGGCCACACCACCAGGCAGCGATCTCCCACCATGGGGCGACAGCCGGCGGCACGATCCCTAATACCAGCGCACCCGCAGGAGATCGGCGAGCCGGCTCGCCTTGTCGCGTACGGCCGGAGCGACATCTGGTCCTGCCATCCGCTCGCGCAGCTGCAGGCAGACAATGGCCAGCGACCCGGCATCAACCTCAATCGGTATGCCGGTAAAGAGCCGCATCGCTTCCAGGAGCTCGTCCAGCGCCGGCTCGCTGTAGGGCGCCGCCTGCCAGCGGCGGGCAAGATGCCCGAGCGACATTCGCATGGCGTAGATGACCCGCGCCTCATCGACGGGCACCCCGAGGAGCCGGATCTCCTCGAGGAGCTGCAGGAGATGCGCGGCATCGATCGGGTCCGCGCGAAGCGTGTGCAGGAGCCCCTGGTTCAGGACGTATCCGGCCGCGGTGGACAGCGACGGCGGAAGCGGAGTGCCGGCCTCGCGAAGAAATCGCATGAGCGGAGCGTGATACTCATAAATTTGCCGCAGCGAGGTCTCCACCTCCGACAGCGTGGCGGCCAGGACCTGCGCCACGATGCGCTCCTGCTCGTCACGAAACAGATCCCGCAGCGTAAACGTGCGCCTGTCGAACGTCCGCGAGAGAATCGAGAGGACTTCCGGCAGATCGGCCCGATCGAAGGCCGGGTTCAGGGCCGCCACCAGCCCTCCGTACCCGTCGTGGGCTCGTGCGGGCGCCACCCCGCCCACGACGTTGTGGTCGCCCCAGTGCACGGCCGCGAAATAGAAGCCGTCCTCCTCCTCGGTCGTATGCGACGCCACACTGAGCCGTCCGGACGCGAGCCGGGTCCGTCCCGCCGCGCGGATGGCATACTCTTCGTCCACGATCCGGAAGTCGTAAAGCTCGTTTGCAGGGCCGGCATCGGGCATGGTGACCAGCGCCACCGCCCAGTGCGCGGCCGCGCGGCCCAGATCGACCATGGCCGGGCGCACCCGCCGCTCATACAGCCGTCGAGCGTTGCCTTCACCGGCGAGGTTGCTGGACGCCTGCTCCAGAAGGTTCCAGAAGTCCGCGTCCGGCTCCCACTCAAACAACTCGGCTCCGAGCTGCAGCACGCGTCCTACGTATTGGAGCACCTGCACCGTCTCGATCCCCGACACGTCATCAAAGAAGAAGCCGCAGCTCGTATACATGAGAAGGGTGTGGCGCTCGAGCTCCAGAAGCTTCCAAAGACGGATGCGCTCAGCGCCACCCAACAGACGCCGCTGATGGCGGTTCAGAAATGAGGCCCGGGACAGTCCGGACCTGTCGAGGATCACCTGGATGTAATCATCCCGGGCCGCCCACGGGTCCAGGACCAGTTCTGCCGCCGCCGTCTCATAGAGCGGCCGCATGGCATCGCGGAGGTGGTCGAGGGCATCTCGAAGCGGAGTTCGCCAGGTCTGCCGCCATCCCGGGCGGCCGCCACTGTTGCAGCCGCAGTCGGCGCGCCAGCGCTCGATCCCATGAATGCAGCTCCAGGAGGTATCTGACACGATGCGGGCGTACTGAACCGGCGGAAAGCGCTCCAGAAACTCGCCGTAGTTGGTGAGGGCGGCGCCGCTCCCCTGCTCGATGGCGTCGAGGGCGAAGGCCAGCGCCATCTCACCGTAGCGGTGATGATGCCCATAGCTCTCCCCGTCGGTCGCGACGTGGGCCAGCGATGGCCCTTCGGAATCCGCGGCGGCATCCACCAGGGCATCGGCCAGCCGCGCCCCATCCGAAAGAAGCCCGTTAAACGCGATGCCCTGGGAGAGCGGGCCGTCATAGAAAAATACACACAGACTCAACAGGCGGTCTCCGACCTTGACCCGATAGGGGTGCCGGGAGTCTACGGCGGCTCCGTCCGCTATCGGCGTCTCGTCCTCCCCGTCAATCAGGCCGACGGCCCGGGCCTGGTGGGGCGCGAGAACGGTGAAGCGCACGCCTTCTCCTTCCAGGAGCAGCAGAGTCTCATCGTCCACTGCCGTCTCGGGCAGCCAGAACCCTTCCGCCGGGCGGCCGAATCGGTGGCGGAAGTCTTCGAGTCCCCACCGTATCTGGGTCAGTCGGTCGCGTGGGCTGGCCAGGGGCATGATGAGGTGGTTGTAGGCCTGGGCCATCGCCGATCCGTGCCCCGAGAAGCGCACGCGGCTCTCCCGGTCCGCCTCCACGACAGCCTGATAGACATCCGGTGCCTCCGATTCGAGCCATTGCAGGAGGGTGGGACCAAAATTAAAGCTGATGCGCGCATAGTTGTTGATGACGGCGCGCAGGTAGCCGTCGCGGTCCAGGATGCGCGCGTGCGCGTTCGGGCGATAGCATTCGTCGGTGATGCGGGCATTCCAGTCATGATAGGGCGCGGCCGAGTCCTGACGCTCGACCGCCTCGAGCCACGGGTTCTCCCGCGGCGGTTGGTAGAAGTGCCCATGCACGCACACGAAGCGGTCCATGGAGGAGGTCCTCCCTTCTGACATCGGTGAATGTCCGATCTCTCACGACCTCTGCGGCGGCGTGCGGCCGTCGTTCGGTCACGCGCCGGGCCGCAGGCGCTCCGCACGCCCGGCGGCTCGGTCGAAAAACATGAGCGGGCGACCGCGGTCACCCACTGACCCATAATACCGGAAGGACCGCCGACTGCGCCTGGACCGCCCCCGGGGACCGGCGCTACGATGGGCGTGTCGCGGAGATTGCCGATGCCAATGGCGGAGAGAAGCGGGGGATGTGGGTGGACCTTCCAGCCGAGGGACGCAAGCGGGTCGTCATTCTCGATGTCGAACCGGCCGTGGATGCCGGATACCGTCCCGCCAAGGCCGAGGCGGGCCTTCCCATCGCCGTGCGCGCGCGGCTTTTGGCGGATGGCCACGACCTGCTGCGAGCCTGGTGCCGGTGGGAGCATCCCGATGGACAGCGCGGCGAGCCCCTGCCCCTGGCACCGACAGGAAACGACTGGTGGGAACGCAGCGACACCTGGACCGCGACCGGCCTTTACCGCTTGCAAGTGGGAGGAGCCGTCGACCCCCTGGCAACCTGGCAGAGGGGCGTCGAGGCTCTCTATCAGGCCGGCACGCTCACGTCCGTGGACGTGGCGGTGGGCCTCGTGCTGATAGAAGCGGCGCTCCCGTCCCTGGACGATGCCGCCCGCGACGCGCTTCGTGCGTGGGTCACTCGCCTTTCCGACCCGGACCTGGAACGCGCCGCGCAGGCCGCGCGAGATCCTGCCCTCCTGGTCCTGGCCAACGGGCTTCTCCCAGCCCGCTTCCCCACCGAAAGTGACTGGTACCCCGTCCAGGTAGATCCGCTGCGGGCCAGATTCTCCGCCTGGTATGAATGCTTCCCCCGCTCCACCGCGGCCGAGCCCGGGCGGGCGGGCACGTTTGCCGATCTGACGGCGAGACTCTCCTACATCGGCGGTCTCGGGTTCGACGTTCTTTACCTGCCCCCCATTCACCCCATCGGCCTCGTGGAGAGAAAGGGCCCTGACAACCGCCTGCATGCCGGCCCCGAGGACCCGGGCAGTCCATGGGCCATCGGATCCGGGGCCGGCGGGCATACCGCCATCCACCCGGAACTTGGCACGCTTCAGGACTTCCGGCGACTCCTTCGGGCCGCGCGCGAAAACGGGCTCGAGGTCGCACTGGACATGGCCTTTCAGTGCGCGCCCGACCACCCCTGGGTGACAGCGCATCCAGAGTGGTTCAAGAAGCGCCCGGATGGCCGCATCCAGTACGCCGAGAATCCACCCAAGCGCTATCAGGACATTTACCCGTTTGACTTCGAGTGCGAGGCATGGAGGGCCCTGTGGCAGGCGCTCTACGACGTGGTGCGGTTCTGGGCCGCCACCGGCGTCCGCTGGTTTCGGGTCGACAATCCCCATACGAAACCCATCGGGTTCTGGGAGTGGCTCATCGGCGGCATCCGCCGGGAGTTCCCGGAGGTACTGTTTCTGGCCGAGGCTTTTACGAAGCCGACACTCATGAACGAACTGGCCAAGGCCGGGTTCTCGCAGTCCTACACCTACTTCACCTGGCGCAACACCGGCGAAGAGCTACGGGCGTACGTTGAGGAGCTTACGCGGCCGCCGGTCGCGACATTTCTTCGGCCGAACTTCTTTGTCAACACGCCGGACATCCTCCCGGTTTCCCTGCAGACCGGCGACCGCGGCGTATTTCTCGAGCGGCTGGTGCTGGCGGCTACGCTGTCCCCCAGTTACGGCCTCTACGGTCCGGCGTTCGAACTCCAAGAGCATGTGCCGCTGACTCCGGGCGGCGAAGAATATCTCCACTCGGAGAAGTATGAGATCCGCCACTGGGATTGGGACAGTCCCGGAAGCCTGGCGCCTGAGATTCGGCGTCTGAACGAGATCCGCAGGGAGCACCGGGCGTTCGCGTGGTCGGGCTCTCTTCACTTTCATGAAGTCGACTCCGCGGAGCTTCTCGTATACTCGAAGCGCTCACCGGAAGGCGACGACACCGTGCTCACCGTGGTCTCCCTCGACCCCGCGTATCCGGTGGCCGGCTTCGTGCACCTCGATATGGGGGTCCTGGGCCTGTCGTCCGACGCGCGCTTCTGGGTCCACGATCTGATGACGGGGGACCGCTACATCTGGACCGGCCCGCACAACTATGTGGAGCTACGCCCGGGCAGATTTCCCGCCCACATCTTCGAGGTGGTCCATCTGCCCCGCGGCCGCCTCCCCAACGAACTGGACTTTGATCCCGGTCGATAAGCATCTGGCTCACCATGAGAGGAGTGTCGACGTGGCCGGAAACCTGGCCGCTCCCGTCTCGGAGACTGCTGACTGGTATCGCGATGCCGTTATTTACGAGGTCCACGTCCGTACGTTCTTCGACGCCAACCAAGACGGCGTGGGGGATTTTCGCGGGCTGACCGAGAAGCTCCCGTATCTGAAAGACCTGGGCGTCACCGCCATCTGGCTCTTGCCGTTCTATCCCTCGCCGCTGCGCGACGACGGCTATGATATCGCCGATTACGAGAGTGTGCATCCTCAGTACGGCACGCTCCGCGACTTTAGAAGCTTCTTGCGCCGCGCTCACGCGCTCGGGCTCAAGGTCATCACGGAACTGGTCTTGAACCACACTTCCGATCAGCACCCCTGGTTCGACCGCGCCCGCAGGAGCCGGCCGGGCTCCATTGCCCGCGACTTTTACGTCTGGAGTGATTCGCCCGAACGCTACCGCGACGCCCGCATCATCTTCAAAGACTTCGAGCGCTCCAACTGGACCTGGGATCCGGTGGCGGAACAGTATTACTGGCATCGCTTCTACAGTCATCAGCCCGATCTCAACTTCGACTCGCCGCACGTGCGCCGGGCCATGTTGAAGGTGGTGGATTTCTGGCTCTCGATGGGCGTGGATGGGCTCAGGCTGGATGCGGTCCCCTATTTGTACGAGCGTGAGGGCACCACATGCGAAAATCTTCCGGAGACGCATGCCTATCTGAAAGATCTCCGCCGTCACATTGACGAGCGATATCCGAACCGCATGCTGCTGGCGGAGGCCAACCAGTGGCCGGAGGAGGCCGTCGAGTACTTCGGCGACGGCGATGAGTGCCACATGGCGTACCATTTCCCGCTCATGCCGCGCCTGTTTATGGCCCTGTACATGGAGGACCGCTACCCGGTGGTGGACATCCTGAACCAGACCCCGCCCGTGCCAGATGCCGGTCAGTGGGCCATCTTCCTCCGCAACCACGACGAGCTCACCCTCGAGATGGTGACCGACGAAGAGCGCGACTATATGTACCAGGTGTACGCGACCGATCCTCAAGCCCGCCTGAACCTTGGCATCCGACGCCGTCTGGCCCCGCTGCTGGGCAACAATCGCCGCCGCATCGAGCTGATGCACGCCCTCTTGTTTGCCCTGCCGGGCACGCCCGTGCTCTATTACGGCAACGAGATCGGAATGGGCGACAACATCTACCTGGGAGACCGCGACGGCGTACGCACGCCCTTTCAGTGGAGCGGGGATCGCAATGCCGGCTTCTCGACCGCCAACCCTCAGCGACTGTGCCTGCCGGTGGTGGTAGACCCGGAATATCACTATGAAGCCGTGAATGTCGACGCTCAGCGCACCAATCCGCACTCCCTCCTGTGGTGGACCAAGCGGCTCATTGCGCTCAGAAAGCGCCACCCGGCCTTTGGACGGGGGGCGATGACGCTGTTGTCCCCGGAAAATGCCAAGGTTCTGGCCTTCATCCGCCGGTTAGACGATGAGGCGGTGCTGGTTGTCGCCAACCTCTCGCGCTTCGTGCAGGCGGCCAGTCTGGACCTGCATGAATATCAGGGCAGCATTCCGGTGGAACTCTTCGGCCAGACGGCGTTTCCCTCCGTCACCGCCGACCGTTATTTCCTGACGCTCGGTCCCCACGGGTTCTACTATTTCCAGCTCACCGAGTCGCGCGAGCCGGCCGCACCCCACAGCCATGCGCTCCCCGCCGTGAGCGGGCGCTGGCCCGAGGTCCTGACCGGACCTCGACGTGAGGAGTTGTCGCGGGCGCTGTTCCCCTATGTCCGCACCCGGCGGTGGTTTTCGGCCCGCAGTCGCGACCCGAGGGGCGCCGAGGTGCGGACGACAGTGCCGTGGGGTGATCTCACAGACGCGTCCTCGGTGTACGCGACGCAGGTCGAGGTGGCCTGCGGGCAGGGCGGGCCCGCCACCTTTTGGATGGCGCTCGGGGTCACCGGCGAGCCGGCGCCGCAGGCGGTGGAAGATCGGGTGCTGATGCGCCTCGAAGGCCCCGGCGGTGCGGCCTCTCTCGTCTTCGACGCGACCGTGTCGGCCTCGTTCATGGAGTCGGTGATGGCGGTCATGGCGCGCCCGCGCGCCCTTCAGTACGACGGGGTTACCATTCGTCCGGTCCCGCTGCCTCTTTTGAAGAGCGGCTACGACCGCGATCTGCGCGCCCAGCTGTTCCGGGGCGAGCAGAGCAACACCTCGGCCACCTTCGGCGATCGCTTCATCCTGAAGTTGTACCGCCAGGTGCACTTCGGATCGCAGCCGGATTGGGAAGTGGGGCTCCATCTCGAAAAACTGGGCTTTATGTACACACCCAAACTGGCCGGGGCTCTCGACTGGGAAGAAGGCGGGCGGCGCGCAACGCTGGCGGTGGCGTTTCAGTACGTACCGAACCAGGGCGATGCCTGGACGTACGCCCGCGATGCGGTTGACCGCTTCTTCGAACTTGTGGAGGCCACCGGCACGGCCGCGGATGGTCTCGAGGTTGACGGGGGCGAGGCCGCTCTGACGGGGCGCCTGCTGTCCCCCTTTCTCCCCTGGGTCACCCTGTTGGCGGAGCGGACGGCCGCCCTCCACCGGGCTCTTGCCTCCCCGACCACGGACAGCGCCTTCCAGCCCGAGCCCTTCACACCGTTCTATCAGCGCGGGCTCTACCAGGGTATCCGCACCGCCCTCGGACACACCATGCGCACGCTGCAGGCGCGCCAGGGGATGCTCGACCCGCTGGGCGCCGCATACGCGGCCCGCCTCCTGGAACACCCGGATGTTGTGCTCGAGCGATCAAACGCCCTCTTGAAGGCACGCATCGAAGGACTCCGCATCCGGCTCCACGGGGATCTGCACCTGGGACAGGTCCTGTGCACCGGGGGCGACTTCGTGTTCGTTGATTTCGAAGGGGAGCCGGCACGCCCCCTCTCGGAGCGCCGCATCAAGCGCTCGCCGCTCCTCGATGTAGCCGGCATGCTGCGATCCTTCCACTACGCGGTCTGGGCGCGGGCGGTCGAGCTCATCCGGGACGACGCCGACGCCGAGCCCGGCCGGGTGCGCCGGTTTGCGAATCTCTGGTACCGGGGCGTCGCCGACGCTTTTCTCAGTCGCTACCGGGAAGAGCTCGGTACCCTGGGACTGTTTCCGGAGGGACCCGCCTTCTTCGATCTGCTGGCGGTCTACTTGTTGGAAAAGGCCCTGTACGAACTTCGCTACGAGCTTGACCACCGTCCGGAGTGGGCGGGCGTTCCGCTCGCGGGCCTCATCGCCATCCTGGAGGAGGAACCAGATGCCACGACGACCCCATAATGGACCGACTCGGTTGATATCGGACGAGCGCCTCTACTTGTTCAACGAAGGTTCGGAACTCCGTCTGTGGGAGGTTCTGGGGGCCCATCCGGACGCCGGCGGAACCCAGTTTGCCGTCTGGGCTCCCAATGCATCGCGCGTCGCGGTACTCGGCGACTTCAACGCCTGGACCGGCGGTGGCGCGGAACTCATTCCCCAGGGGGACTCGGGCGTGCTGGCCGGATACGTGCCCGGCGTGGGACCCGGCGCCCTGTACAAGTACCGGGTCTGGTCCGGGGACTCGGCCGTCGATCATGCGGACCCGGTCGGCTTCCTGCACGAGACGCCTCCCAAAACCGCCTCCGTGGTGTGGCCGCTCCAGTATGCCTGGCATGATGAGGCATGGATGGCGGAACGTGGCCGCCGATCGGGGCTCGATGCTCCGGAGACCGTGTACGAAATGCACGTGGGTTCCTGGCGCCGTCCCCGTGACGGCCGCCCGTATCTGAACTATCGCGAGATGGCCGAGCCGCTGGCGGAGTACCTGCAGGCGCTCCGGTTCACCCACGTCGAGCTCATGCCCATCATGGAGCATCCGTTCTATGGCTCTTGGGGCTACCAGACCACCGGATATTTCGCGCCCACATCGCGCTACGGAAGCCCCGACGATCTGATGTTCCTCATCGACACCCTCCACCAGGCGGACATCGGCGTGATCCTGGACTGGGTGCCCTCGCACTTCCCGGGTGACCAGCACGCCCTCGCCCAATTCGACGGGACCCACCTCTATGAGCACGCCGACCCGCGCCAGGGCGTTCACCCGGACTGGAACTCGCTGATTTTCAATTACAGCCGCCACGAAGTTCAGAGTTTCCTGACCTCGAGTGGACTCTTCTGGCTGGACCGCTACCACGCCGACGGCCTCCGCGTGGATGCCGTCGCCTCCATGCTGTACCTCGACTATTCGCGAAAGCCGGGTGAGTGGATCCCGAATGCCGATGGCAGCCGCGAGAACTGGGAGGCGATCAGGTTTCTGCAGCACCTGAATCGTGCCGCCTACGCGCGATATCCCGGCGTCCAGACGTACGCCGAAGAGTCGACGGCCTGGTCCGGCGTCTCCCGTCCTACCGATCAGGGCGGCCTGGGGTTCGGTTACAAGTGGGATATGGGCTGGATGCACGACACCCTGCAGTTCCTGCAGCGCGATCCTATCTATCGTTCCCATCACTACGACGCCCTCACCTTCCGGAGCGTCTACGCCTTTAGTGAAAACTTCATCCTGCCCCTGTCCCACGACGAAGTGGTCTACGGAAAGGGCTCGCTCCTGTCCCGGATGCCGGGCGATCCGTGGCAGAAGCGGGCGAACCTGCGGCTCCTGCTGGCGCTGCAGGCCACCATGCCGGGCAAGAAGCTCCTCTTCATGGGCGGCGAGTGGGGGCAGTGGGAGGAATGGTCGCATGAGGGGGAGCTCCGGTGGGATCAGGCGGACGAGGAAGCCCATGCCGGCATCCGGCGCCTGGTGGCTGACTTGAACCGGCTCTATATGACGGAACCGGCCCTCCACCTTTTGGACACCAGTCCTGACGGGTTCGCCTGGGTAGGGGGCGACCTGCGCCGCGACACGCTGTACGCCTTTCGGCGCGACGCCGGGCCCGCGCCCACCATCCTGGTGGCCGTCAATGCGACTCCTGTCCCCCGGGAGCGCGTGCGGCTCTCGGGGGTCGCGCAGGGCCGCTGGGACGAGATCTTGAACAGCGACGCCGCCCGGTACGGCGGCGCCAACATCGGCAATCTGGGTTCATGCGAGACGGAGGTCATAGACAATACGGTCATGCTGCCGGTCACCTTCCCGCCCCTCGGGGTAGTGGTGCTCCGGCGAATCGGGCCCTAGACCGGGAAGCCTCTGCCGGCCTAGCCGTGCTGCTTGAAATAGTCAGCGTTCACGTCCAGGAATTCGCGAAACTCATCGGGCAGCTCGTCATCCATGAAGATGGCTTCCACCGGGCATTCCGGCACACATGCGCCGCAGTCGATGCAGACATCCGGGTCGATGTAGAGCTGGGGCGCCTCCTCAAACGACGCTTCCCCGTCGATGTTCTTGGCCGGGTGGATGCAATCGACCGGGCAGACCTCGACGCAGCTCTGATCTTTGGTGCCGACGCACCGGTTGGTGATGACATGCGGCATGACGGTCCTCCTCTGGCCATCGAGATAAAATCACGGGCCTAAGTATAGCGCCCGCCCGTCGGCCTGTCATGAAGGCCGCCCTTGCGCGGTTGTGAGACAATGAAGCCACTCGGGGGCGAAATCGGCCGGCGACATACATTGTTGTCCCCGCGAATTGTTTAGAGACCCGGCCCGAGTTTTGACCGAAGGTGCATGCGTTGGACCGCCTGGTGGACCGACCAGCACACCGACGTGCAGATGCATACAGATACGCAAGGACAGGAGGAGACAGCGTGAACGATCGTTCCTGGGATAGGATGAGCGGAATCGCGATCGGCGTCCTCGTCGGCTTTGCAGCCGGGATTCTGCTGGCGCCGTCGTCGGGTGAGGATACCCGCAGCACCATCAAGACCCGTGCCCGAGACTCGCTCGACCAACTGCGGGCGGCGGTGGGCGATCTGCAAAAGACCGTGCGCGAGCAGAGTGCGGCCCTGTTCCGGCATGAAACAGAACTCTCGCGGGTGCAAAACCATGTCGCGGAATCGGATGAGGCGGAGTCGCCGACTGTTTAAACAGTTAGGACGGCACCCGAACGCACGGCGCCCCCTTGGGAGGTACGCATGTCAGTTCCCGGCGCATTGACCGCGATTGTCATCATCCTGGGGGTCATGGCCCTGCTGGTGGTTGGGGTATGCGTGCTGGCCGCCATCCTGCTGCTGCGGGTCCTGCGCCTCGAGCGTGAGCTTGTCGCCGAGGCCGGGCGGATCCGAAAACGGCTCCAGACCACGATGGCCGACGTAGGCGAGACAACCCGCAACGTGACATCGAGCGTAGGGACCTGGGGGACGCGCGCCCGCTACGCCGGACTGGCCGCCGAGGCTGCCACCGCTCTCCTGGCGTGGAGGCGCCGGGCCGCTGCCAAACCCCCGGCCCGTCCCCGGGCTGGAAAGAGCCGCATCTTCGCGTGGGCGGTGCCGACGGGCATCATAGTCCTCCAGGTGTGGCGGCGCACCCGCCGCCCGCGCGGGTCCGCGCACAAGACCGAGAGCTAGGGGCCGGCGTCGCGCCGCCGGCCAGAGCGCCCGGACGGCTTGGCCCGCCAGTCGGGCTCGTGCCGACGGCCGCCCCGAATCACGGTCCACTGCCGACGGAGCCGCATCTCGCGCGGCGGTCGGGCCGTGGTCGCGCGGTACGCCGACACCACGACCAATGCTACCGCGATGATGAGCACGAGGCCGATGCCGACCACGATGCGGTCGGTGGCCGTAACCCCGGCGGCCGTCAGCACCATCAGATCGCCCACGCGTCACCCCCGACCCGAGTTTGTTGCTATTGTAGCGGCTCTAACCCCGACCGGTCAGAGTTTTTTGTCTGAACCCACAAAAACCTCCCAGAGGGTCCGGAAACGGGCGATGGCTGCCAGCGGAGCGACCGACAGAGCCGCCCCCACGTCCTCGCGGGGCGGAAAAAACACGTGCAGATCCGGGTTTAAGCCAGTCTCCTGCCGCTCTCCCGGCGACAGCGCCGCCGGAGTTCGGCCCAGCGCCACGCTGAGGGCTGTCAAGAGGCGCGCTTCCTGCTCCTCCGGCGTAAGCTCAGGAAACCAGGCATAGAGGTGTCCGGCCCCACTCCCGTACTCGATGGCGCTTCGCGACGGAAAGAAGAAGGACCGGTGTCCGCTCGCAGCCAATGTGCCCACAAGCCGCCTGCCGAGGGCGTCGATGGCCGCGGCGACGTTCGGGTCACGGGCCGGGTTGTCCAGATCCAGCACCCGCCACCGAGTCGGGATGCGGCCATGGGCCACGCCCAGCACGAGCCAGGTTCCGGCCTCGGTTCCCTCCGGCCAGTCGCCGACAGGAATGAGGCGCGTTCCTTCCGCCAGGGCCGTCCATACGCCCATGGGAGCGAGGGCGGCAAACGAAGGGCTCAGGGCGTCTCAACCTCCCCGGCCAGATCGCGCTCACCCACCCAGGCGGTCGTATCGCCCGTTCTTACCCGATACCGCCACTCATCTCCGTCAAGCCGCGCCTCTTCCACCGGGACCGGAGTCGGCCACCCATTCGGCCGGACAACCGACCCCACAGCGCGCTGTCGGGCGGGAACCGGAATCGCCACCCCGGCCTGGGCCGCACCCGAACCGGGGGCGAATGCGAGCTCCAGCACCTGCCCGGTCAGATGGTCAGCCTCGGGGTCCAGCAGAAAGCGGATGAGCCGCGCCACATCGGCCCCCACGGGTCGGTCCGGCGTCGGCTCCGTACTGGTCTTGTCGTGGGTGCGGATATCACTCGGGCAGACCATGTTGGCGGTGACGCCGCGATGTCGCTCTTCTTCCGCCAGGGTACGGGTGAGCGCGGCCAGTCCCGCCTTGGCGGACGCATAGGCCCCCCGCTGCGGCCAACCCAGCGCCGAGCCTGCACCGACGTAGCCCACCGTCACGACGCGGGGGTGCGATCCGGCGCGCAGAGTAGGCAGGGCCGCCCGGATGAGACGAAAGGGCGCGCTCAGGTTTCCCTCCAGCATGGCCGCAAACACACCGTCGGACGTGTCGGCCACGGACACCGGCGTCCGATAGTAAGGACCGGCATTCAGCACCAGGGCGTCAAGCCGCCCGAAATGCAAAAGCGCCTCCTCGATCACCGCCGGGTCCGTGTCCCTGTCGGAGCTGTCCCAGCGGGCGACCAAGAGGTGTCCGTCTTTACCGGGTGGGTCCGGGTCTTCGTCGGCCGCGACGCGGCGGCTCGTGGCCACCACCCCGTATCCAGCGCGCAGGAGAGTCTTCGTAATCGCCCGTCCGAGACCTGTCGTGCCCGCCGTGACCAGCGCCACGCGCTCCACGCACTTCACCGCCCCGCTACAATGTACAAAACACGGTTGTCGGTTCGATTCTACCCGAGCCGGGAAGGGGATCTCGATGGGAGACCTGGAGGATGCCTCGGTGGTCATTACCGGAGCCAGTCGGGGACTCGGACGGGCGCTCGCGCTGGCGCTTGCCCGCCGCGGGGCGCGGACCGTGCTGGTAGCGAGGGACGAGGCGGGGATTAATGAGACGGTGCGTCGACTCGGCGGGGAAGGTAAAGAGCCCGTGGCGCTGGTCGGCAGCATCGCGAACCTGGACGACGTCCGGCGTATCCGCGACACGGTGCTGGCCATCGCCGCGCCAACCGCCCTCATCAACAACGCCAGCCAGTTTGCGGCCGGATCCCTGGCCCAAATGAGTCCCGAAGTGGTCGCGGCCGTGCTGGAGACGGGCGTGGTGGGTTCCACCCTCATGGCACAGGCCTTTCTCCCGGCCCTGCGCGCGGCCGGAACCGGCCTCCTGCTCAACATCGGTGCGCGGGTAGCATCGCCCGCGTATCCCCTGGACGTGTCGGGCACCTCGCTTCCGTATCAGACGGGCAAGCGCTACCTCACCCTCCTGTCCGCCGCCCTTCGGCAGGAAGCCCCCGATGTCGCCGTCGCCACCCTCTATCTGCCTCCCATCGGAAGCGCGGTCGACCTCGACGACCCCCCGGAGGCGCTCGCCCGCGCATACCCGGGACAGACCGTCCTGCCGCTTGCGGCCGTCGCAGAGGCCGTCGGCAACCGTCTCGCCGGCGTCGGCATGCGGTGGGAGGAGTGGGTGCTGTCTTCCTAAGGGGCGAGCCATCGCGTGTGCCGCCTCGCCCATCCGGCCTGCCCGGGCTTTTGCGGGCGTCGTTGCGTCTAGACGGTGCGCCGCAACTTGGCGCTCGCTCCGCCTCCCGCACACCGTATGGGACACGGAGGCGGTCAGCTCGGGGCCCCAGGAACCGGGGGCTCAGCTCGCCTTCGTCCATCTGCGTGCCGTGTTCATCGACCCGGAGAGACGCAAGCGAGCGGACGCGCCCAGCGGTGCGCCGTGGAGATCCCACGGCGGGTCTGCCAGTTTGCGGAAGATCCGACCGCGTGTTGGTTCCGTCCGCCTATCTCACGTGGAGCGACAGAAGTCCCGAGTACCTGAACGCCGTCTTCGCGTACCCCATCCCCATGCGTATGCAAGACCGTCTTTGTCCCCCGGGATAGCGTCCGCGTGAAGCCTCTCTGCCGGGAGAATCTCGCCGATCGCGTTGCCTCTTCGCATCCGAACCGGACGATGTCCGTGCCCACCAATTGTTCGTGCCCACTGCGAACGCCACACGACTCCCCGGCGCCCCGGCGATTGGCCCGGCACGCACCCCGGGGAAGGTGGCAGGGTCACGTTGGGAAGCACCCGCGCCTTCGACAGACGCCACCTTCAGATCGCGACCGGATGCGCTGTGCGGTCGCGGCCGTCCCAAGATGACGCCGGCATCATTTTCGCCACGGGGCGGGCTCTGAAGCGACGCGGTGCCCGAGACGCTTGCGGCAGGGGGGCAGGATCTTGCCCTCCGGGGGTGTCGACTAACGGCCCGTGACGGCCCTGGCGGCCGACGCTCCGGTCCGAGCCCAGGCTCATTCACTGACGGTCCATCGATTAGACCGGATGCGTCACGGCCGCGAGCTTCCAGCAAGGCCTCGACGGGTCGTGGCCCGACAGCGAAGGCGCCTTGTTCGCCCCCGGCCGCCATCGGGCACTGCCGAATAACCCGGAGCCGTTACCGCCCCTCGCGGTTCGCGACGGTTGCGCCGTGGCCGGTATCGGCTCCTTGAGATACCCGTGTCGGGTGGGTGCGCCGAAACGGTCACGGGGAAGCGGGTTTTGGTTGTCGCGCGACCGAGCCGAGGTCGCCGAGAGGATAGCGTCGTCACCGGCCGAACTGCCGGGCCCAACATGGCGCCTGGCAGGAGCGCCAGGACGCGGGTGCCGATGCCAGGCCAGCACACCCTGTTCTGTCACGGTGCAACCTCAATACCCAAGGCTCAGCGACAATCCGGCCACGGGCAACAGCTGTGGAGACTGGACGTAACGTCAGGCATACCGTCTGCCGACTAGCGCTTCAGGACACGAGGTGAAACGCCGTCCGGCTATGGACTCGCGAACGACTCCAGGGTCTGACCGGTTACGGCACTGACGACCAAGTTCATGTGATGATAGGTTACGACCACGGGCGGCAGCGAGCTTTCATTGTAGGCCCCGCCAGAGGACGACGTTTGGTCCCAGGTTATGAGCCATGCCGGCTGTGGTCTCCCTAAGCTTTCAGGAACTGTTGTCCCCGGTGACGAAAACAGCACAAGCTCTGCAACCATGGGGGCTCTCTTCCACAACGCGGGGACGGACGCTTCCGCCTGGGCCATGGTGACTGGCTCCGTCTCATTAAGGGGAGAAATCGTTAGACCTTGTGACGCGAGCCACTTCACCGTGGGACTGGCGGGGGTCCTCTGCACGCTGACGACGACGGCCGCGAGGAGTGCCGCCCCAAGCGCGACCGCGGCCGCAGCCACAACCACCGAGCGCTTCACCGTTCTCCTCCCTCACTAATTAGAGTAACGGACCGCCACCTGGCCCCCTCCTCGATCGCTCCAGTGGCACCGAGCGACAGGCTCAACATCCGTATGCCCCTTTCGTTATCCGTAGGAGATGCACCTGTTCCGGACCCTTTGCCCTTGCGAGCTCCCAGCTACGTTGGCGTGACATTGAAGTGCCTTGAAGATTGCCCAGACAAAGGAGTCCCCGGAGCCCATCCTGAGAGCCACTCAGCTCGCTCAGCCGCGGTATTGCGTTAGGTGTCCAGCGCGCCTAGGCTGTGCGCGACCACGACGTTGCTGTCCCGGGCATCCACGTCTAACGGCCAGACCGAACTCATTCAGTCCTAAACCACACGACACCCGCCCATCGCGGCCCATCTGAGGAAGAGGTGTGATCCTGATTCAACGAGACCCACAGGACTTCCTGGAACGAACACGCGGTGCATCTCAGGATCCTGTCCCATAGATACGAGGAGTTACGGTTGTGCGTGCATGCCGGTGCGGGTAAGCTCCCCTCTGGGAGGCGGCCAGCGTATCTAGGTGCTCACCCGAAATGGCGGTGACCTGGCTCCCCCTCCGACGGCGCCACCCTGGAGAAGCGTTTTCGCTCCACCCCGGTCTCTGGTCCCGGCCAGCACTGTAACGAGAGTCCGCGCAGGCTGAGGGGCCGCCGCGTTCTATCGATTGCGGGAGCGGTACCGCGCTCGGCCCCCGCTGGCCGCGCTCCCTGCCGCCATCACGGCGACTGGATTGGACGTGTCCAGCCCATCCCCGTCGAGGACTTTCGGGGCGCCGGCGGGCCTTGCCCACGACGCCCCGCCGCCAAAAGACCATTGGCCTCGAGCTGAGCCCGGATTCTCCGAATCCTCGAACCGGAACAACGCCCCTGTTTCGACCTATGGGCCTCGTCTAACCACGGGGGCTGAGAGGCGAGGACGTGCTCTGCGGGATCCGGGGCGTAGGCCGCGGCGGGGCCGACAACCAGAGGCCCAGACGTAAAGGCGCGTCGGCTCCAGACCGCCATCGCGCACTGAATGGTCGGTCGCGCCACCGTGGCGACGGGATCGTGCGCAAAAAAGCCACGCCTGGTCGGCGGCATCGGAGCCATTCCAACCGAGTGCCGCGAATCTCGCGCCAAGATCACCGACGACTTGGGGAGTCCGGCGGCGTGCCGGCACCCGCTGGTCAGGGGTCTCCGGGGCCTCGTGGAGGGGACCTACGGACGTGCGTACGTTGAGGACGAGGGGATGACCAGCGATGACGTGAAGGTCCAGAACGGAACGCAGTGCGGCCGCGCTCCTGGCCGCGAAGCCATCGGGTGCCCGAGCCAACTAGAGTTGCCCCGGACTTCCTCCGCCAACGGATCCACGGGAATCTCAGGAGGAAGCCCGTCTTTCGGTCGTAAGGATGAACTGAGGTGGGCCGCTCGCGTTCGGGAACGGAGCCGGTGACGTCCCGACCTCGCATCACCCTCGCCGTACGCTCCCGGACCTGCAACGCACCGACTGCCCCCGGGGGGAATTTGACCGGATGCGCCGTCAGGCCAACTGGCTCGCGTTTCGGGATGGGCAGTTAACCCAGATTCGGATTGACGCTACCCTTGGGGTTGGGGCGGTCGCATAAGAGTACGCCCGGTCCGGATTCACGCAAAGAGGCCAGCTGGATTTTTCAGGCCGACGGCTGAGACCTTTCTTGCACCTGCATCGCCGCGCACACCGCGGTTGTTCCGCGGCGGCGCCATTGCACACTCTATTCCCCGGACGGCCGTCAGGGAGAATATGGCTTGCTGGTGCGCGAACGGAGGCGGTTCTGGCGGCGTACACGACTAGGAAAGCTATGGGGTGCCGTCACCAGGCAGCCGCGCAAGTATCACCTGGCAGGCCGGTCGGCCGCCAAGTCTTAATGGTCGTGCGCCTTCGGTGGCATTAGCTCAGCGTCTGAGCGTCCTGAAGGCCTTCGGCGCGGTCAGGATGCACGTAAAAGGCGTACAGCACGCCCCCCGTGAGGATAACGAGAGCGAGGACCCCAAAAACCGGACCCGCCGCAAGCACCCCCGCCAGGCCGACACCCACCAGTGGACCTACGGTGCGGCCAGCGAACCCCGCCATGCTCACGACTCCCTGCACGAGCCCTCGTCGGTCGGGTCCTGTCCCCGCATCCGCGGCTGTGGGTACCGCCGGCCACACCAGCATTTCACCCGCCGTTGAACACACCATGGCCGCGATGTAGACGGGGTAGGTGCGCAGCCAGGTCACAAGCATCATGCCCAGCAGGAAAAACGCACTGCCGACCAGCATTTGCGTCTTGACCCGGGGAACCCGCGCCACAAGGCGCTGCATCAACGGCTGGCCCGCGAGGACCATCACACCGTTAACCGTCCAGAGCCCGCTGTACAACGGAATGGAGATGCCTGCCGTGTGCAAATAGTTAGGGACCAGCGTAAACCACTGCGCATAGACCACCCAGTCCAGCAGAAGTCCACCCACCAGCAGCCACACCGGCCACCCCAGGCCGGCCAGGTCGGCCCCTCCCAGCCGCGCGGGGTGCCCCGGCTCTTCGTTAAGACGCGTGAAGGCGTCACCGCGGAAGCCTAGCATGACCAGCAGCAAGAACAGGAAGAGTCCCAGCGCTCCGACCAAAAACGTGAGGCGGAAGTCGATGCTGGCCAGGACCCCGGCCAGGATCGGCCCGACTGCCACTCCTAGATTGAACGAGACATAGACCATATTGAACGCATTCCGGCCGCCTCCAGGCCATGCGCGGGGGGCCGCCGCGTTGAGACAGGCAAACGTGATGCCGACCGAAGTGCCTGCTAGGATGGCGGCCGTGGCGTACACCCACAGGGTGCCGTCCCCCGCGATGGCCGCCAGGGAGACCGTGCCGGTGGCGGCGGAAAGCAAGAGCGGCACGCGCGTTCCCAGCCGATCAGACAGCACGCCGCCCACGAGAGATCCGATGAGTCCCGCACCCTGCTGCGCGGTGAGAATGAGGCCCACGTAGGCCAGCCCCGCTCCGAGGTGCACGTGGACATAGAGGGTGGTGAGCGACCACAGGAATGAAAGACCCATGCTGTTCAGGGCCGAACCCGCTCCAACGAGCCACATGGGTCCTGGAATGTCGCGCCACGGCAAGAAACTCCCGATCCGCGGACCTGTTCCATGCGTAGTGTCCTGACCCACGGTGGCCTCCCTGCCCTCGGTCTGGGTCGAGAGTAGGAGTTCATCTGGTTCTTGAAAAGAACCAGAGTGTGGCATCCCGATGGCACCAGTGGACAGATACCGAGGGGCGGGCGGTTAAGCGGGGACGATCCACGTCCCGAGGGGCCCGTCGCGCCGTCCGCGAACCCGGCACGGCCGATCGGCCATACGGGATACCGTCAGGGCTGATCTCTTTCTTTTCCCGCCCGGGACCATCGTGCAGCCCAGATCGACTTCGCGGTTGGTCGGCGAGTGGACCTTCACGGGCTTCCAGTCCGCGCGGAGGAGCCCGGGGCTATGGCCCCTATCGCGGTCCCGAGGGTCTCCAACACTCTTACCAATTTATAATTTCCGCGCGACTGCAACGCCGCGGCTATGCCCCTCTCGGCGGCCCGCGTGGAGCCGGTCCCTCGGTCGCGAGGCGAGACGACCAGATGCAGAAGCGACGAGACCAAATCCAGCGCCCGCGGTGGACGGGAAACGGCTCCTCCCACCGAAGCCGGGCTTGGTCGCACGAGTCGGACGGGTGAGCCGTCCGTGGCCGCCAGATTATGCGACGCTCGTGGTGCCAACGCCACATGCGGCCCCCGCGACACGTGATGGAGGCCACTGACGCGCCCGAGCCTGGCCACCGCCGCCTTCACGCACCATCTGGTCGCCATTCGGCGCCCAAACGAAAAGTGGGGCTCCTCATGCGAGGCAATAGGGCAACACAGACAGCCGGGTGCGGGCCAGCGGGAAGGCTCGGCTGGCTGCGCTTCACGCTCAGCCTTTCGCGCCACCATCACGCGCTACCGCCGGACCATGCAATCGCCAATCCTTGGAGGCGCCCGGGGTCAATGACGATGTCGATGGCCACGATGCTCCCACCACGAACGGTCACCGACCCGGCCGATACCACGACGTTACCGCGCAGGCCCACCCAGCCAGGGATCCCGGCGACGTTCGCCTCCCGGACCACCAGTCCCGGGTCTGCAAAACTCACAGCGCGCCTCGCGACCGAATCCGCGCCCCGTTCCTCCACCACTTCGCCCGGTCCGACGAGTACTCTGAGTGCCACATCCGGGTCCAGGACCCTTAGCAGGGCATTGAAATCTCCCTGCCGCGCGGCCGCGAAAAATGCCTCGGCCGCGCCCTCCTGCCCGGCCGCGTCCTGAGAGACTGTCGGCGTCCCGCGCCGGACGCGCTGGCGGGCCCGGCTCGCGTGCTGGCGGGCCACCTCCGGGGACCAGCGGATTATCCGTCCAATATGATCGAAGGCCACGCCAAACACGTCATGCAGCACGAACGCGAGGCGTTGGGACGGAGACAGCGTCTCGAGCACCACCAGGAGCGCGAGCCCAACCGATTCGGAAACCAGCGATTCCTCCTGGGGATCGAGGAGATCCCCTCCCACCCATCGTTCTTCCAGGGGTGCTTCCCGACACCGAGACCGCGCTCGCAGCATATTGAGGGCGACATGCCCAATCACGGTCATGAGCCATGCCCCCACGTTCTGAATCTCCTCCACGCGCGCGCGGCCGAGGCGGATCCATGCTTCTTGGACGGCGTCCTCCGCCTCGGTGGAGGAACCCAGGAGACGAAGGGCCACAGCATGCAGGCGTGGCCGCTCCTCCTCGACTCGTTCGGCGAGCCGGTCTTTTTCGTCCATCAATTTATAGACCCAAGCTTTCATGGAAACGTGACACCTCTGTCACAGCAGCCAGCGGGTCGGGGTCGAGAAGACGAGGGACGAAAGGAAAGGAAAGGAGCCCGATGCGATGACTCCGTATCTCTCCCGGATTGAGCGGCCCCGTGGGCTCGCGATGAAGATCGTGTATCGGCTCGCACGTCGGCAGTTTGGTAAAGTTCCGCCGCCGCTTGCGGTATTCATGGCGCGTATGCCCCTTGCCTTCGGCACCTTCTTTGGCAAGGCTGGCAGTCTCGAAAAGAAGCTGATGCTACCGCCACGGGTCCGCATGCTGGTCCGAGACCAGGCCGCGCTGCTTAACGGGTGCGGATTCTGCCAGGACTCTGACAGATGGTTCGCCCTCCGCGAGTCCTCTGAAGTTTCGGTGCTCCTCGATGCGCTTCCAGCTTACAGGACAAGTGTGCTTTTCACCGACGGCGAGCGGGCGGCTCTCAACTACGCGACTGAGCTTATCCGCGATAAACGTATACAACCAGACACCATGGACCGCCTGCGCCTCCATTTCAGCGAACGCGAAATCTGCGAGCTTGCCTAGTTGTGCGCGGTGGCGCACGTCTTCAACATCACCAATATCGGCCTCGGGATCGGGTCTGACGGCCTATGTGAGACGGCTGGGAACGCTGCGGGTGTGAAAATCTCCAAGTAGCCCCGTCTTCCGCGGCCGGTGCGCACCGTTGCCCTGGACGTCCTGAACGAGGTCTGGCCCGGCCCCTCTCCGTGGAGGGGAGTCGAGCATCACATTTGCCAGACGGCGGCCCACGGTGGCCGCACCAGGGTAGGCCGCCTTCACTCATCCTCTGGACACAGGCCCCATTCCCCGGGGGTGGTGGAGAGACGGCCGCCGAGCCGGCGCCCCCGACGGCCGAAGACGCCACCCGCGCGTCGAGGGCCGCACCCTGCGCCACCCCACACTCGGTGCGGGGTGGTAAGCGTGGTCATAGAGCGCGGCGGGCGTCCGGAAGGCCGGATCGCAGCCGGAAACCCATGGCTCCCAGACAGGATCCCGAGGCCTGTTGCTTGCGAAGGGCGCGGGGCAGGGAGCCTGCTCCCGCGCGCCCCGGAACCACGACCCCCGGCCGGATGTCTGGTTTTGGCGCCATCGACCACATCCACGCCTCTTGAGAGCTTACAGCTCAAAAGCGGACGAAAAGTATAGCCGATGCGCGGAGCCCCTTAGGTGCCAATCGGCGGGCCGCCCCTATAAGATCCCTTGCGTAAGCTACCAGTGCAGGGCGTGACCGGGGATGGGACGCTGTTCGCGCAGGATGAGTCCCCGCGCCTCGTCGGTGAGCGGCACCCGCACGAGCTTAGGTTCTCCGCCCTCGCCCTCTTCGGGAACCTCTTCGGCGACGGTGTAGAGGTCGTCGACCGTGTCCAGGCGGTCGATGAACAGGACCCCCTCCAGGTGATCGATCTCGTGCTGGACAATCCGGGCCGTAAATCCTTCGAACTTGAGCCGTACGGGCGTACCATCCGACGCGTCGGCGCTCACGACTATGCGTTCCGCCCGCCGCGTTTGACCATACAGTCCCGGAACTGACAGGCAGCCGTCGAAGTCCATGACCTCACCGCTGGCCTTGATGATTTTGGGATTCATGAGCCCGGTCGGCGGCACATCGTCCTCGTCCTCGTAAGGCCGGTACACGAACAGACGCCGGTTGACTCCGATCTGGGGCGCGGCAATGCCGTGGGCGGCAACCGTGGGCCAGGTGTCGATCAGGTCCTGGATGACGGCGCTTCCCTCGCGCACCGAGCGGACGCGGGTGGAACGGGCGCGGAGCACGCCGGAGTCACGCGGGATGATATAAATGGGCCGAACCAGCAACGACACCTCCGACTCGTCGTGATTGTACCAGAGCACCATTCGGGTGCGGTACACTGGCCTTCATGAACCATCTGCCGTCCGCTCGCCTGATCCACCTGGGCGCCGGGGCGCCTGAGCCCGCGCTTCACCTCTCCCCGGTCGTCACCGAAACTGCCGCCATTTCGGCCGCGGAGCGCGGCGCCCTCACCGTGGTGGTCCGCCGACATCAGCCCTACGTCCTTCTGGGACCGAGCGACCGCCGGCTGCCTGGTCTTGCCCGGATTCGGGAGTGGGCCGATGCCCGCGGTCTTCCCGCCTTCATCCGCATCGGCGGGGGAAGCCTGGTGTGGCAGGACACCGGCACCATTTCGTTTGGGGTGGCACGCCCGAGCCGCGATTTGACGACCGTCGAGCGGAATTTTCGGGAGCTGGGCGAAGGCGTCCTGCGCGCCATCCGGTACCTCGGCCTGGAGACTGCCGCGTACGGACGCGCGGTGGGATCCTATTGCGAGGGTCCCTGGGACATCGTGGTGGACGGCGTGAAGATTGCGGGCGTGGCCCAGGCCATCCGTGGAGGCTTCGCGCTCGTAAGCGGGATGATTCTCGTAAACCAGGATCCGGTGGAAACCACGCGCCTCATCGAAGACTTGTACGAACTCGCCGGGTCGCCCCGCCACCTGCGGGCCTCCGCCGTGACCAATCTGGAGCGTCTCCTCGACCGCCCCGTAGCGTTGGCCGAGGTAGAGCAGGCGCTTTTTTCGGGTTTCGGAAGCCTCTACCAGCTCATCCCCGCGGACCTTGACGAAACGGAATGGGTCCGGGCCGCCCGCCTCTATCAGGAACGTCGTCTCGCCTGAGCCTCCCGCACCCGCCACGGACGGATGCGGAGTCGCCCGCCGTGCCGCGATGTTCGTGTGCTCCGCGACGTGCGGCGCGACGGTCTGGCATCGCTAGAACCGGCGGCCTTATGGGCTTCCCCACACGGGAAGCGTG
Source organism: Bacillota bacterium (assembly GCA_021797815.1). Lineage (GTDB taxonomy): Bacteria > Bacillota > Sulfobacillia > Sulfobacillales > JAIMBI01 > JAKATP01. Next base: position 37,304 of record JAJZYZ010000002.1, on the reverse strand, counting down.
AGAGACGGAACGGTTTCCACATTCCGCAAGAGCCACGTCCGGTCGTCTTCCGCCGCCACCCGGGCGGCGCACGCCCGCGCCTGGTTGAGGTGGACGTCCTGTTCTCCGCGCCGCGCCTGTACGCCGTAGGCACGGGCCATCGCTTCATGCGCGAACCCGAGCTCAAAGTCCCCCAGCTGGTGCTGGACGGTCAGCTCAAGCGACTTCCGGGCGTGCACCAGAGCGGCCTCGCCTCGGCCCGCCAGCGCGTAGACGCGCGCGATCTGCCACTCGCTCAGCGCAGCGTTTCGTGGCGTACCCACGAGGCCCCAGTGAAAGCGGCCGGCATGGGCCGCGTTTATCATCAGGTCCGTCTCGTCCGGAGACCGGTCCGGCTTCTCTATGAGCTCCCAGGTAAAATTGAAGAGCGCTTTTGCGAGCGTTCGGTGAGCAGCCTCATCCACGTTATCGGCCCGGAACTCCATCAGACGCCCTCTCCCTCCGGGCGCGGTGCGCCATCGAGGTCCAGATGCGTCTTCAGAAAATCCACCAGCATCTCAAGTCGTGCCACCCGATGCCAGGGTTTCCCGTCCCGGCTCATCCCGTGCGACTCTCCCGGATAACGAACCAGCGTCACATCCTGGCCTGTCACTTTCAGGGCGGAAAACAGCTGATCCGCCTGTTCAACGGGAAGTCGCAGGTCGTTTTCCTGGTGTTCCAGCAGTACCGGGGTATGCATGTCGCTCGCGTAGCGGAGCGGCGACTGCTGCCAGTAGGGTTCGGGATTCTCCCACCAGCGCTGGTTTCCGTATTGCGGCATGCGAAGCCATCCCATGTCGCTCGTGCCCATCGCCGACACGCGGTTTACCACCGACCGCATGGAGACGGCAGCCCGGAACCGATCCGAGTGCCCGATAGCCCAGTTGACCATGAACCCGCCGTACGACCCGCCCGCAATCGCTGTGCGGTCGGGGTCCAGGGTCGGATCGGCCGCCAGTGCCGCATCGAGGGCGGCCATCACGTCACGGTAGTCCTTGTCGCCCCACTCTCCCATGATGGCCGTACAGAACGCATGCCCGTAGCCCACGCTGCCCCGGGGATTGCTGAAGACCACGGCGATGCCCGAGGCCGCCAGGACCTGAAACTCGAAGAAAAAACGCTCGGCGTACATGCTCATGGGTCCCCCGTGCACCTCCAGCACGACCGGGTGGCGGCGGTCGGAGGGCTCCGAGGGATTGAGCACAAACACATCGACGGGCGGACCCATGGCGGCCCGTGCCGACATCTTCACGGGACGCACCACGTCGCCCGGCTGCCACGGCACCGGCCAGACCCACGCCTGTTCGGTGCTTTCGATCGCGGCAAACAGGGCTGAAGGCGTGACCGGGTCGGAATAGGCGCCCACAAGCGACCCGCCGCGGCCAGCGGCCAGCGAAACTACGGCGCGCGCGCCGGTCAGGACGGGTTGTGCCGCACCCCGCCCGTCGAACATCCACACCTCCACACGTCCCTCACGGGTCACGAGGACCCGTACGGCCTTTCCGTCCGGGGTAAAGACGGGTGCCGTGCGACCACCCATCCCCGCATCAGAGGCGCTCTGGTCTCCTACCGGGCGGTCGACTCCGCGCGTCCACTCGACCACGCGCCCCTCTTCGACCACAAACAGACTCGTATTGCCGTATCCCTGGTCTTCGGGTCGGCTCGCGATGAAGGCAAGACGGCGTCCGTCGGGTGAGAACGCAGGCGAGGAGGCATCGAGGTCACCACGGGTCACGGTCGTCACGACGCCGGTCGCGCGCTGGAGCAGGTGGAGATCCTTCGGCCCCGGACGCGAGTCCCGATCCTCGCGCAGATTGGCCACAAAGGCCACGACCTGCCCGTCGGGGCTCACGGCCACGCCGGTATGGTCGGCGGCGGCGGTCGTCAGCACCCGCACGGTGCCGTCGGGCACACTCACCTCGACAAGTTCCCGGCGCCGCTCATCGAAGAAGCCCGTGCCGTCAAGCTTATGGTACTGGCGGCGGATGACCTTGATATCCATGGTGTAGCGTGAGCGGGGATCATCCGGATCGCTCTGGTCCTCATCCTCCAGCCGACCGTCCCGGAGGGATGCCACGGCGATGAATCCGCTCCCGTCCGGCAGCCACACGTACTCGCTGACGCCTCCGCCAAGACGGGTCGCGGCGAACGCCTCACCGCCCGCCCGGGGCAAGAGCCAGATCTGGCTCGTCCCGGTGCGCCGGGTCAGAAAGGCGAGATAGCGACCGTCCGGGGAGGCGCAGGGAGCCGTGTCTGTCGGACCCGCCGTGAGCCAGCGTACATGAGCGAGGGCCTCCGGGTCCTCGGGATCGAGCCGCCCGATACGGCTTTTGGTCTGGTTGTCCTCGCGCTCGAGCCACCGCTCCACAAACAGGATCCCACGCCCGTCATGATCCATGATTGGGTGGCCGACGAGTCTCAAGTCAAATAACGTTTCCGGTGTGATGCTCATGTCCCCACGCCCTCTGTCAAGACGGCCCCCGGTTCAGTTCCGATCGCACCGGAGGGACCCCGGTGACCCGCCACACACTCGCCGCCCAGGAGAAACCCGATCCGAAAGCGACCGTCAGCACGATCTGGCCCGCACGGATGAGACCGGCCGCGATGGCCTCCGCCAGCGCGATGCCAATGGAGGCCGACCCGGTGTTGGCGTACTCCTCCACATTGCTGAAGACCTTGTCGCGCGGAATCTTGAGCCGGTCCGTCAAGGCGTCGATGATGCGCTGATTGGCCTGATGGGGAACCACCAGATCCACATCCTCCAGTCTGAGGCCCGCGTCTTCCAGCGCTGCCTGCGCCGCCTCCGCCATCTTGGTGACAGCATTTCTGAACACGTAGGGCCCGTGCATGACAATGCGATGATGGTGCCCCTCACGCACCAGCTCCGGTGTAAGTGGATTCCTGGTGCCGCCGTAGGGCTTGCCCAGGATGTCCGCGTCACGGCCGTCTGTACGGGCGTAGATGTTCATGATTTCAAATGCGGGCCGCCCCGGCTCCCGCGGCATTACCAGCGCCGCACCGGCGCCGTCGCCAAACAGAACCGCCGTGGACCGGTCAGACCAGTCCATAGCCTGGCTCAGCACCTCGCATCCGATGAGCAGGACCGGCTCACCAAGGCGCGCCCGCGCCTCGGCCAGCGCCAGACCCGCGATGAATCCCGAACATCCCCCCGTCAGGTCCAGGGCCACCGCCCGCGTCGCGCCCAATTCCGCCTGTACGAAGCAGGCGGTGGCCGGATTCCACATTTCCGGAGTGTCAGTGGAGACCAGCACCCAACGGACGGCGGCCGGATCAAATTCGGCCGCCTCCAGGCACAGGTTGCCGGCCCGGGCCGCCACCATGGCCGTCGACTCTCCGGCCGCGGCTATGTGACGCGCCTTGATACCGGTACGGGTGTAGATCCAGGCGTCAGACGTGTCGATGTGCTGGGCCCATTCGTCATTGACCATTCGATGGCGAGGCGCGTAGGCTCCGATCGCGACAATACCCGCTCCGGCCGTATCTTCAACCGGCGCCAAATGCTTGTCCTCCTCGTGAGCGCGGTTCGGTCAACCCTCCGCCCTTAGCTCCGCCGCACGCTCCACGGCTTCCACGATAAACTGGTAGCCGGTGCAGCGGCACAGATTGCCTGACAGGGCGTGCCGAATCTCCGCCTCAGTCGGATTGGGCACCCGGTCCAGCAGCGCCTTGGCCGTCAACACCATGCCCGGCGTGCAGTACCCGCACTGGAGACCATGTTTCTCCCAAAACGCGGTCTGCACGGGGTCCATCTCTTCGGGCGTGCCCAGGGCCTCCACGGTCTCGATGCGGGCTCCCTCAGCCTGCACGGCAAACTGCAGGCAACTCCGGACCGGCTCGCCGTCAACCAGGATGGTGCAGGCACCGCACACACCGTGCTCACACCCGATATGCACGCCGGTAAGACCAAATTCCTGGCGCAGGACGTCAGACAAAAGCCAGCGCGGCTCGACGGTCACCGTGCGTTCAGCGCCGTTTACGTTGAGCGTGACCGCCACCTTTTCTGCTTTCGGCTCAGACATGAAGTCCACTCCTCTCCCCCGCCTCTAATCCCGCGTCGTCGGATGCCGCCGCCAGAAGGGCGCGCCGCGCTACGACGGCCGCGACCCGCTTACGCCACGTGGCCGACGCGTGCAGGTCTGACTCTGCCTCCAACTCCTGCCCCCAGGCGGTGAGCTGGTCCGTCTGAGCTTCCTCCGAGAGGTCGTGGAACCGCTCAGACTCACGCGACTGCGGCACCGTGCCGAGACCAAACCAGGTGAGGCGCACCGAAGCTCCCCGGGTCTTCGCCACGGCGCCCACAAGGGCAAAGTCGCCCGGACGCCGCGCCACCTCGTAGATGCCGGAGCGCTCGCCGGCCGCCGGTTCCGGAATCTTGAGGGCGGTCAAGATGTCGGCCGGCTCCAGGGTCGTGGTGAGGGGGCCCGCCACCAACTCCTCCATCGGCACCTCGCGCTCTCCGCCGGGTCCCGATACGACGGCCGAGGCTGACAGCGCCATCATGACCGCCGGCCACTCAGCCGCCGGGTCGGCGTGCGCCACACTTCCGCCGACCGTCCCGCGCACTCGGATGCCCCAGTGCCCGATGAGTGCCGCCGCCGCGCGCATGACGGGCAGACGGCGCGCCAGTTCCTCATGCAGGAAAATCTCCTCGTGCGTCGTAAGCGCGCCCACGACAATGTGCCCGGCCTCGAAGCGAACGCCCGTAAGCCCGTGCACCTTGCGAAGGTCCACGAGGACGCCCGGGCGGGCCAGACGGAAGTTCATCATCGGCACCAGACTCTGGCCCCCGGCCAGCACTTTCCCCTCAAACCCCGCCTCTTCCAGCAGGCCCACCGCCGCCTGCACACTGGCAGGCGCATGGTATCGAAATGCTACGGGCTTCACGCTCTCCGACTCCCTTCATCACCGAACCGCTCCGCTCGCACGGGCGGCGTGCCGCCGAACCTGCGCGGAGTCTCGGGGCGGCTAGTCCTCAATCCTGATTTGAACATCGAAGCGGCCTTTTCCTGCCGCAAATGGTCTAACCCGCCACCCGCCCGAGGCGCGTGAGGCTCGCATAGGGCAGACCCGCTTCCATGATATCGGCATACCGGAGCGCCGTCTCGATCCCTCGCTGGACCGGTTCGTATCCCGGCGTCGCCATGAGGGGATTGACCCACACCAGGCGGCGCGCCTCGCCGACCAGCGCGGCCAGCTCATGCGCCAGAGCCGCCGGCGCCTCCGCTTCCCAGCCGTCAGATATCATCACGACCACCGTGGACGGCCGCACCAGGCCCAGCAATCGGCAGGCTCTCACGGTAGAGGCTATTGCCGTGCCCCCGCCGAAGATGCCCTCAACATGCTGCAACGCGGCCCGTGCCTCGCCGGCGGGATTCAGGAGCGCGCCCGTCACCTCCACGAAATCACGGGCAAATGCGACCACACGGACGTTCTCGCGCGCCTGCACGAGCCCGTGCAGCCATGGGAAGAAGTGCGGCACGAACTCCCCCATCGACCCGGACACATCCCACAGAACGAGGACACCGGGGCGCCGCCGACGCCGCGGCTCCTTCACCGGCCACGACACCATGCCGCCCCGCCGGAGTGCCGCCCGCGCGGTGCCCGCCAGGTCCGGCACCACATCCACGCCATGACGGACCCCGAACAGGGCCCCGACGCTGGGACGGCTCATCCACGCGGCGACAGCCTCGCGAAGGGGGCGGTCAAGACGTGGATCCACGAGCCCCGCCCGCCCTCCCGGGGCCAGCGTGCCGCCGCCCACCCCCTGCCGGCGCTCAGGCCGCTCCCGGTTTCCGGGCGCGCCCACCAGCGGTTCAGGCCCGGTGGGGGCCTTCGGATCCGGAGGAGGCGCGGCCCGTGCCGGTTCGGTCCTTCAGCCGCCCTCCAAAAGTTCCGCCAGACGTGGCTCCACCGTCTCCCAGTCACGGGCATCCTTGATGATGGTTCCGAGGAGGCGCCGGAGCGCGTCGGCCGACAAGGTCGCGATGTGCAGCGCGAGCGCTCCCCGTACCAGGTCGATGGTTTCCCCGATGCCGGGCGGCTTCACGAGGTCAAGGTGACGAAGCGCATCGGCCACCCGCACGGCCGATGTGACCAGTTCGGTCTCGGCCTGCGGCAGGTGCAGGCGCACGATCCGGGCTTCCTCGGCGGGCGCGGGCCATTCGATGCGGTGATAGAGACAGCGTCGACGGAGGGCGTCTGACAGGGGCCGGGTCCGATTGCTGGTCAGGATGGCCTGCACCGGTCCCGCCGCACTCACGGTTCCGTACTCGGGCACCGTGACCTGGTTCTCGCCCAGCACCTCCAGCAGCATCGCTTCGAAGCCCTCGTCGGCCCGGTCCACCTCGTCCACCAGCAAGACAGCGCCGGCATCCTCCATCAGAGCGGCCAGAAGGGGACGCGGCAGAAGATATTCGCGACGAAACGGGTCCTCGCCTCGCCGATCGGCCAGATCAACCAGCTGGCGGGCGTAATTCCAGTCGTACAGAGCCTGACTGGCATCTATCCCCTCGTAACACTGCAGGCGATGCAGCGGGCGGCCGAGAGCCGTCGCCAGCGCCCCGGCCAGGGCCGTCTTGCCCACACCCGAAGGGCCCTCCAGGAGGAGGGGTCGACTCAGGTCGATACCTACGCTCAAGGTGTCAGTCAGGATCGAATTGGCGAGGTATCCCGCCGCATAAAGTGCGTCACCGAGCTTCAACGGCTCAACTCCCTACGGTGCGCCCTCTCCCCTGCGACATAAAAACAGCGGCATCATCCACCATCCATGGGGATGCCGTCGTAAGCGGGTCCCCCGTCGTCCCCCTCGTGCAGCCGAGGCGCCGGGGCGCGCACCGTCCTTTTCATGATAGCACGGAGGCCGCGGCGCCGGTCAGGACTCGGCGTGGAGGAGGCTTCAGGGATGACGCTGGCGGAAATACTGCACAAACGGCGAGTCAGCCGCCATGCGCGGGCTCCGGTCCCACGTCCGGGCGTCAAACATGAGGATCCGCGGCTCACGGACGGCTCCGCCTGTGGTGCGCTCCGTCCTCCACGGCCACGAAGATCCATCCGCTCGAAAACCGGATCGCCCGCCCTCGGCGCGCCCGGCTCCGCACCGCCAGGCTTTTGGCGATGACGTTGCAGCCGGCGTGGGCGCTTCCATGAATCGGGAGCGCCTCGTCACCACGGTATTCGGCCGCCGGGGAGGAGCACCCGAGCCCCTGCCGACGGCCGGCCGTTGTCGTTCGGAAGATGTGACGCGGCGGCCGTCCGCTCCAAAGCCACCGGTCCGGGCCGCACCGAAGGCGGCTAATACTGTGGAAAAGGGGCCGGGGTCCTAATCAGCCTCCAGAACGGCCACCGGATCCACTTTCGGCCGGCGGCGGGCATCATGCCACGCCATGGCCAGGTCATCCTGGTGGGGGAAGGCATGCTTGCGCGGGCAGACATCATACCGGCTCTTCATCTCCGTGCAGATGCCGGTCATGACGCACGGCGCCCCTACCCGGTAAAAGACCTTGGGGGCGACCTTGCGCGCCGCGCGAAGCCATTCCACCATGAGCGCGCGAACCTCCCACTGCGCCCCGTAGCACTCGCGCTTGGTGGCCCAGTCGATGAGAGCCTCACCGTTGACGGTCATGACCACATGCGTGATCTTGGCCTCCCCCGTGAGATAACGGGCGTCTTCCTGCGGAATGCCGCAGTCACGCTCAAGCCACTCGGCGAGGCGTGTGCCCTCCTCCATATGGCGCACGAAGGCCTCGAGCGCCTCCGAGTTGGTCCGGATGGTGGGCGGGACGACGTAAGACTGAAAGTGTCGGCCGCGGACGTAGCGGCCCGACTTGACCGAAAACACCACCCCCGTCCGCCGGCGGGTGATCTGCTTCAGGGCCGCAATCGAGCAGGAGTACGCAAACGTGAAAGACAGGTGGCCGGCAACCGTCCAGTGCTTGGAGGCCACGGTCGTGCGCACGGCGCCGGCCTTCTCGGTATCGGACATCGACTGCATGAGCTCCAGAGGTGTCTTGGGAGAATAGCAGTTGCGGGCGCCCAGTGCCGCCAGGTCATCTGCCGGCCGCCCGGCGAGCGGCTCGAGGCTTTCGGGATCCACCATGCGGTTGACGGCGATGAGCTCGCAGTAGAGGCCCTCGGGAAGCGGCATGGGGATCCTCCTTCACCCTGTTACCCTCTGGGTCACGCCTCGCGGTGACGGTCGCATCATCCCCGACCGACCGCCATCGTCGAGGCGGTTCCACACATGTGCCCCCGAATCCTGCGTCCGGGTACAAGATGTGGAGGTCGGAACGCTAGTCGTCAGACCAGTATCGAATGCGGCCCCCGACCACCGTCCCCATCACCACCGGTCGCCGCCCTTCTTGCAGCGCGGCCAGGGGGTCTTCCCGAAACACGGTCAGGTCGGCTGGGTGGCCGGGCGCCACGAACCCGCCCGGGCGCCGGTCCGCACGGGCGGCTCCGCGCGAGTAGGCCATGAGGGCACGGTAGGGCGAAAGTCCCCGCTCCGCGTCCCCACGATAGCCCGCACCCCGCACGGCCACCTCCAGGGCCGGGACCGGATCGGCGGGCACGATGGGCGCGTCAGACCCGAAGGTGACGGCAAAGCCCGCCCGTTCAAGCGCGCTCCACGGAAAGGCCAGGGTCGGGCGATCGCCGAGGCCCCGCGACAGCGCGGGCACATCACCGGGAAGGTGAAACGGCTGCATGGAGGCCGCCAGTCCCGTACCGGACAACGTGCTCAGATCATGGGGATCCACCAGCTGGGCGTGCTCGATGCGGGAGAGGGCGGACCCACCGCTCGGCACCTCCAAAAGCGCACGCCAGACATCTCCCACGGCCGCGTCGCCAATCGCGTGAATCGCCGCCGCCCATCGATAGCCCGCAAGCTGACGGAGCCGGTCGCGGAGCTCGTCCCCGTGCAGGCGAGGGATGCCCTGTCCGGGCTGGTCGTCATAGTCGTGGCGCATCCAGGCCGTGCGGGTGCCGAGCGCCCCATCGGAGAACAGCTTCACCCCAAGCGTCCGGAACCACCCGGGATAGTCGTCGCGCACCGAGCCCGGATCGGCCTGCCGACCGTCGGCGTCAATCCAGAATACCTGGAGGCGAAGTCCATAGTCCTCACCCCAGTCAGAAAGGGCCTCGAGGCTCGTAATCCGCTCCATGGCCGTGACGCCCACGAAACCGTCAGACGCGAGCTCAGCGGCCGCCGCCCGCATCGCCCGGGCATCGGGCGGGCGGCTCGGGATGCCCCGGCTCACCTTCTCGGCCGTCTCTTCACGGAACAGCCCCGTCGGCCCGTCCTCATCGCGGTCAGCGCCGGAGCCCCGGAAATCGCTGACCCCGAGAGCGTGCATGGCGGCCGTGTTAAGCCACAGAGTGTGGTGGTCCCGGGCCCAGAAAGCGACCGGACGGCCGCCGCTGACCGCATCCAGCTGCCGCCGATGCGGGATCTCCTGCCAGTAGTTCTGGTTCCAGCCGCTCCCCCGGATCCAGGGCAGGTCGGGATGGGCGGCCGCAAACTGTCGAAGGCTCGCCTGCACCTCGGAAAGACTGGCCTCGGGCTTCACCAGCCACAGCTCATGCTCTTCCGCGAGATGATCCAGGTGCACATGACTGTCCCAGAGCCCCGGCACCGCAAACCCGCCCCGCAGACTTATCCGCTCCGCGCCTGGATAGGGTGCCGACACATCCCGCACCGCGGCGATGCGGCCGGCACCCTCTACCTCTACCTGCCGTGCCCACTGTCCGTCCCCAACCAGGAAAAACCCGTCCTCGATGACCCACTCCATGGCTGGCACCTCACAAAAAAAGACCTGCCTGGCGGCAGGTCTGTGGCTCTAGAACGTTGGGGTAAACCAGATTCCGAGTCCGACTGTGACCATGGCCGCGCCGACCAGCGCATAGAAGGACGTCAGTTTAATCCAGCCGTCTCCCGGCGTGTGGCGCTCAATCAGCATGATAAACATGAGGCCCGACCCGACGATGATAAGGAGCGTCGCCACAGTCAGCAGGATGGACATGCTTCCGATCGGCCCAACTCCAAACTTCACTCAGGATCCCTCCGCGTGCGGCCATCCGGCGTTCCGGATGGGCCAGGTCGATGGCCTTAGAATACCGGACGTTCGCGGTAAACACCAAACACAGGCTTCATGGCATCGGCAATTTCTCCCTCGGTGGCGCCTGCCCGCACGGCCTCGATGATGGGATACATGAGGTTGTCGGTGGTGGCCGCCGCCCTGGCCACCGCCGCCAGGGTCTCGGCCACCCGGTCTTCGGCGCGGGCCGCCTTGAAGCGGGCGAGCGCCGCCGTCTGCTCGCGTTCCACCGCCGGATCAATGTGCAAGATGGGGATACTCTCCTCCTGCTCTTCCACGAAGGCGTTGACGCCCACCTGAATCTGCTGGTGACGCTCCAGCTCCTGCTGATAGCGATAGGAGGCTTCTGCGATCTCCCGCTGGAAGAACCCGTTGTCGATGCCGACCAGTACCCCGCCCATGTCCTCGATCTGACGGAAGTACGCCTCCGCCTCGGCCTCCAGGCGGTCCGTGAGCGTCTCGATGAAGTAACTCCCGCCGAGAGGGTCGACGGTGTTGCCCACCCCTGTCTCAAAAGCCAGGATCTGCTGGGTGCGCAGGGCGATCTTTACGGCCTTCTCGGTGGGCAGCGACAGCACCTCGTCCATGGAGTTGGTGTGAAGCGACTGCGTGCCCCCGAGAACCGCTGCCAGCGCCTCGATGGCCGTGCGCACGATGTTATTGTCGGGCTGCTGAGCCGTCAGGGAACATCCGGCCGTCTGCGTATGGAAGCGCAGGGTCCACGACCGGGGATCCTTGGCCCCGTAACGTTCCTTAAGGTGCCGGGCCCAGATCCGGCGGGCAGCCCGGAATTTCGCGATTTCCTCAAAGAAGTCAATGTGGGAGTTGAAGAAGAAGGACAGCTGAGGGACAAACTCATCAACATCGAGACCCGCCTTGATGCCTGCCTCCACGTACGCGAAGCCGTCAGCCAGTGTAAAGGCCAGTTCCTGGGCCGCGGTGGAACCCGCCTCCCGGATGTGGTAGCCGCTGACCGACACCGAATTCCATTTCGGCACGTGGCGGGCGGCAAAGGCCATCATGTCCACGATGAGGCGCATGGCCGGCTCAGGAGGGTAGATCCACTCCTTCTGGGCAATGTATTCCTTCAAGATATCGGCCTGCAGGGTGCCCCGGAGCCGATCCCATGAAACGTTCTGACGCTCCGCCGCCACCAGGTACATAGCCCAGATGATGGGCGCCGGCCCATTGATGGTCATGGAGGTGGACACGTCTGCGAGCGGGATGCCGGCAAAAAGGGCGTCCATGTCGGCGATGCTGTCGATGGCCACCCCCTCGCGCCCTACCTCGCCCAGGCTCTTGGCATGGTCGGAGTCGTAGCCCATAAGGGTCGGCATGTCGAAAGCCACCGACAAGCCTGTCTGTCCGTGCTCCAGCAGGTAGTGAAAACGCTGGTTGGTCTCGCGGGCAGTCCCGAAACCGGCGAACTGGCGCATGGTCCACAGCCGGCCGCGGTACATGGTGCGATGGATACCCCGGGTGTAGGGATACTGGCCCGGCTCTCCCAGGTCCCGCGCCTCATCGGCACCGGCCCGCGACTGGGGTCCGTAGGACTCTTCAATCGGAATGCCGGAAATGGTGCGGAAGTCGCGCTCGCCCTGGTATGGGTCCTGGGATGTCGTCTGCATCCGCGTCTTCATTTGAGCCATGTCCCCACCTCCCTATGGACCACCGCGTTTTCACTGAATTCATCCCCACTAATAACAAATGCGGCACCGGGCGGCAAGGATGCGGCGCCGCAGACGGTATCATGAGGGGGCGACACGGAGCGAAAGTTGCGGGAGGGATCGCCATGCCGCGCCGGGTGCCGCCGTACGGTCCCGTCATCCGTTATCTCCGCTTGAAGGCCGGCCTCAGCGAACGCGATCTGGGGTCACGAATTGGGGAGGCAGACTACTACGTCGGGTATCTCGAAAACGGGTACCGGGCGCCGCGTCCACAGCACCTGGAACGGCTGGCGCGCGTGTTCTCCTGGGATGTGTTTGAGTTCGCCCTGCTGGCGGATGTCGAGATTCCCTATCCGGACTGGCCTTCCCTTGACGATCTGGATGGCTGGCGCGCGCTGTCCCGCGCCTGGTCGCGCATCGCCGACGCCGTCAACCGCTATGCCCTGGCCCGCGAGCTTATCCTCCATCCCGACTGGCAGGCCGCGCTTGATGACGGGCTGACCGAGCAAGCGGGAGAATTCGGTCTCGTGGCCTGCTATGACTGGATCCGGGACCGCTGGGAGCCCTATGCGCCGGACCCGAGTCGTCTGCAATCGGCCACCGGCCCCGAGGCGATCCGGTCGGCGCTTCAGGCGGGCGTGAGCCACGAGCGGGCCGTCCGGGACCCGGACTTCCTGCGCGGCCTCACGCCGGCCGAGCGAGACACGGTCAAGACGGTGGCCGAGAGCTTGAAGCTCCGCCGCGAGTCCCCGTAGCGCTACGTCCTCGGCCCCCTCTCGCCGCGCCCGAGACGCATGGCCGGACTCCCCTAGCGGGACGAGGATCCCGTGTAGATCCGGTGGATGCTCTGGTATAACGCCAGGCGTTCCTCCACCAGGGTCAGCGCGAGCCGGTTGGTGGCCAGATCGCGGGCGTCGGACTCGCGAAACAGCGTCAGCAGAAAGTCGTAGATGCCCTCCACGCGATGCCGGGCGCGCTCCGCCGAGAAGCCCTCAAGCTCATCTGCTACCTGCAGGAGACCGCCCGCATTGGTGATGAAGTCCGGGGCGTAGAGAATGTGCCGCTCGCGCAGCCGGTCGCCCATGCTTTCGTCCGCGAGCTGATTGTTGGCCGACCCCGCCACAATGGCGCATGAAAGCCGCTCGACGCTTTCCGCATTGATGACCTGGCCGAGCGCGCAGGGTGCGAACACGTCGCAGGGCGTCTCGTCCACGGACCATGGGTCAAGGGGCTCGACCCCGAACTCCGCCGTCATCGTGCCGACGGCCTGGGGATCGATGTCGGCCACCAGCACCTCGGCACCCGCGCCGACGGCGCGGGCCACGACCCGACGCCCGACTTTGCCCAGCCCCTGGACCACGATGCGCCGTCCTTCGAGGCTGTCCTGCCCGAACTTGTGCCGCAACCCCGCCCGAATAGCCTGCAAGACCCCGAGCGCCGTCAGCTCGCCGGTGTCCCCCGAACCTCCGTACGCTTCCGGCAGTCCCACCAGGTATGCCGTCTCACGGTGGGCATGGACGAAATCCTCGCCCTGGGTGCCCATATCTTCCCCACTGACGAAGCGTCCGTTGAGTGTCTCCAAAAAGCGGCCGAAAGCCCGAAATAATGCCTCAGTCTTGTCCGTGGCCGGATTGCCGATGATAACGGCCTTGCCACCACCGTGGTCGAGACCGGCCGCGGCCGACTTGTAGGTCATGCCCTCCGAGAGCCGGAGAGCATCCTCGATTGCCGCATCCTCGCTGCTGTAGGGCCACATGCGACATCCACCGAGGGCCGGGCCCAGAGTCGTGTCATGAATCGCGATGATGGCGCGAAGCCCCGTGGCCTTGTCGAAGTTGAAGATCAGCTGCTCGTGCCCACGCCGGCGCATTGCTTCGAATATGTCCATCGCGGCCCCTGCCTGGGCAGGGATCACCTCGCCCCCTACTCTATTGGCGCCGGCCACCCGCCGACATGCCCATTATACTGGTACCGGGACGCCGACCGCCGGTCCGTCGGAGGCACGGCCACGGCGCGGGCGGACGCTCCCGAGGCGGCTGGGCGCCAGGGGGCCCGCACGCACAGGCCAGCGACCACCTCCCGCCCTGCTTACACAGAGCGCGATGTGGGGGCGGGGGATGACAAAGTGCAGAGGCCAACGGCGTCCGGTCCACGGCTTCTCATCTCCCGAAAGCTCGGGCCGCGCCCCCCTTGGCCGCTTCCGAATGCAAGCACACCCCCCGAGCACGCACTCCAGCGTAGTCGGGGGGTCTTCGCGTGTCGGCCCCGGAACCTTGCGGTAAAGGGAGTGGACTACTGGCCGTAATCCTGCAGCAGGGCATGAATTTCCTGCGTGACCGAAAGCGCCTCGCCCCGCGGCCGCTGCCACACATTCCGGCCGAAAATAAGACCGGTGGCGCCGGCCGCCATGCAGTCGCGCGCCTTTTGCATCATCTGGTCGTGGGTACCCTTCTCCCCACCGGCGAAGATGACAAGGGCCCGACCTGCCGACCGGACAACCTGCCTCAGCGCCTCGTCTGGGGTCCACTCACGCTGATAGGCCCGAGGTGCCGCCTCTAGCTTCTCTGCGTTGACACTCGGTACGTTCAGCTTGATCACGTCGGCGCCCAGCTCCTGCGCAACCCGCGCCGCGTAATCGATGGCATAGACGGTGTCCTTGCCTCCCCGGGCCTCAACGGCGTCGCCCCGCGGATACGACCACACTACGACGGGCATGCCGAAACGGTCCGCCTGCTGGCGAACCTCCCTGAATTGGGCGAAGTCCCGATCCTGCAACGAGGAGCCGATGTAAAGGGTGTAGCCGACTGCATCGGCTCCCAGCCGGACGGCATCTTCGACAGACGCAATGACCGGGGACAGGGGAGCCGCATCAGAAGGAATTTCGGTCTTGCCGTTGAGCTTCAAAATGAGGGGAACCTGACCGGCATACCGCGGATAGAATTTCTCCGCGAGGCCGATCTGACAGGCAATCGCGGAGTAGCGCCCCTCGGCCGCCAGGCTGAACTGAAATTCGGGGTCGGCGCTCTCCGGTGCGTCCAAGAAATCCCGCGGGCCGTGTTCCAATCCCTGGTCGATCGGGAGTACCAAGAGGGTGCCGTTGGCGGGCCCGTGCTGGTACAGGAGGCGGTAGAGTCGACTCTTCTTGCCGGGACCGAGCGGGAGACCATCGAGCGTCGGGCGCGCGATTTCGCGAAGCGCCATGAATCGCTCCTTTCCACCGGACCCCGGGGATTTCGACTGGCGGATATGCATCCCGCCGGAGTCCGACTGTCCGGCCCCTGAAGTGTAGCATGGCCCCCGGGCCCTGGAAAAGCCGCTCAGGCGAGACGCGGCGCCCGGCCGCACGCCTCTTGTCGGGCCCTTCTTGATGATGGGGAAGCGAAGTCCCCGTGCACGGACTGCAGACGGCGGTCGGGGAATCCGCGTGCGGTCCCGGCAAGAGACGGTGGGACGCGTTACGGCCGGCTGCCGCCGCTCCCCCGAAAGAGGCAGGTATGAGTATCACCCGCACGGAGCAGAAGACCATGTGGCCGACCGCCAAGATCCAGCGCGCGGCCGCACAGCGGCCGCGTCGGTAGTCCGTCGCTCCCCGGCGGGTTCGATACCGTGTTATCGGCCGGTCCTGGATTGGGGATGAGGCCACGGGTCACGGCCAGCTCCGGCAGGAAGGGGCACGCCTCGCTGCCCGCCCTGCCATCACCGAGACGGACGACCGCCGCATGTCCCGCTCCTCGCGTACGCCCAAACGCGCGGCTTCCTCGGGAGGTCCAGGGACTCGTTGAGCCTTGCCGCCGCGTCCTGATGGCAGAGAAATCCACCCCGACGACCGATGCGAATCAGGGATCCAACCCTGCCCGTGAAGCAGTATCCGGTCGTCCAATGGCTTGTCCCGCCCACGATCTGCCCGTCGTCGCAACAAGCTGTCATCACACCCGCCAAACAGGGTTAGGGCCGGTCAGCGTCTTGACGGGGACAAATCCGTCGTCACCGACGTCGCACACCCGCTCCGGCTCCGACGCTTGCATCGCGCCTGACCTCCCGGTGGGCGCCTCAGCTCCTGTACCAGGCCCGGGGCCCCAATCTTGGGGTATCCGGTCCGTCATGGAAGGCCCCAGGGGCACACGGGCTCCAGGCGCCCCGGTCGGCCCGCGGCCGTGGTTCCAACAGCCGCGCGTCAGGGCCCGGGCGCCGGACGGGCCGCAGTCGCATAGACCTACCGGAGCTTCACGAGTCGCCGGCAGATTCACCAGGTGCGGACGCGAAGTGGTTCGGCGCTCTGTGGTTGCACGGACCGGGACGGCCACCCGTCTTTCAAGGTCTAGAATTTCTCCACCCGAAGAATGCCGCCGGCGGTGGCGTGCAAAGGGCCTCCAGGCGCGCCACCAAGGCTGCGCGTGTGGCAAGATGCTGGTACACACATGAAATGCACAGGGGGTGGGAGCACCGTGGCAACGCCACCGGGTGAGGCGCTTCCGGGCCGGGAGCGCGCATGGGAGATCCTGACGACATATACCGCCGGTGACCGGCTGCGCAAACACGCTCTGGCGGTAGAGGCGGTCATGCGGGCATTTGCCCGCCAGCACCATGAGGACGAGGAGCTCTTCGGCCTCGTGGGTCTCCTGCACGACTTCGACTATGAACGGTACCCGGAGGTGGGCCAGCACACGGTGGAGGGCGCGCGAATCCTTCGCGCCAACGGGTTTCCGTCCATCGTCATCGACGCCATCCTGTCCCATGTCACGGAAAATGCCCTCCCGCGAGACACGCTTTTGAAAAAGGCGATTTTTGCCTGCGACGAGCTGACGGGCTTCGTGGTCGCCGTCGCTCTGGTAAAGGGCGGAGATTTGTCGAGCGTCAGCCCGGCCTCCGTGATGAAGAAGCTTCGCGACAAAGGCTTCGCCCGTGGAGTGCACCGCCCGGACGTCACCGATGGCGCCGGCCTTCTTGGCATCAGTCTGGAGGAACACATCGCATTTGTGGTGGACGCGATGAAGTCGGTGGCACCGGCGCTCGGCCTTACGGCTTGACAGCCGGAGGCGCATCGGCCGGAGGAAGCGGCCGGCGCCCGCCGTAACCCTCACGGAGGCCATGGTAGTAAGCCACCTCGGCCTCGCCCATCTGCCAGCACAGGTACACGTCGTGGCTGTCGACGCGGGCGGGGAAATCGACGAGTCCCAGCTCCACATCTGTCACCCGGCAGCCCATTTCGTGGACCTCTCCGAGCCGGCGGTTTGCCTCCGCCACCAGATCGTCAAAGTCCCGTTTAGCGCGCTGGTAGTCGGCCAGCATGATGAGGTTGCCATCCGTCCGGTACCCCACCTGACGGATCCGGCGCATCTCCTCGTACTTCTCGCGCGCGTCGGTCTGCAGATCCCGCAGTCTCTGCATGGTTTCGTTGAGAGACGGCACCAGGCGGTTGGCCTCGGCCACCGTGAAGACCCGCACCGGCATGCCCCGCCTCCCCGCCACTGTTGCGCCCTACCTGTCCGCCCTTAGTGTACCGCCTGCCTTCCCGATGTTCACGGTCGCCGGAAGCGCGCTTCCACGTCCCCGACGCCTTCCCGTCGGTTCGACACCCGCGCCATGACAAACAGCAGATCGGAAAGCCGGTTCAGATAGCGCAGGTGGATCGACGGTCCCGGTTCGTCCTGGTACAGGCTCACCACCCGCCGCTCCGCCCGGCGAACGACCGTCCGTGCCTGATGAAGCCGGGCCGCAAGCTCGCCGCCGCCCGGCAGGATGAAGTGGCGGAGCGGCGGCAGTTCCCCCTCGAGCCTATCGATGGCGGCTTCCAGACCGGCCACGTCGTCGTCCGTGACATGGATGCGGCGCGCCTCGTTCAGGGTCGCAAGGTCGCTTCCGAGTCCGAAGAGCCGATGCTGGATGTCTTGCAGCAACTCGGAAAGCTCGGGGTCTCGGGCCGCCGCGACGCACAGGCCCAGGATCGCGTTGGCCTCGTCGACACTGCCGTAGGCCTCCACCCGGGCCCGGTCTTTCCTGATGCGCTTTTCGCCCGCCTGTCCCCACAGGCTGGTCTCGCCCTGATCCCCGCCTCTGGTGTAAATTTTCACGCCCGCACCTCCGCCGCGCTATTCTAAAGACGTCCACGGCCTCCGAGAGCCGAAGAAGGACCGTGAAGGACGTCATGCCACAATTCTACGTCGGAACCTGCGCCTTCACCGACCACGAGGGACTCTATCCCCCGGGGGTTAAACCGGCTGATCGTCTGCGGTACTACAGCCGGGAGTTTAATCTGGTGGAGGTCGACGCGCCGTTTTACCGGGCTCTGTCGGCGGCGGTGAGCGAACGGTGGGCATCGGTCGTCCCCGAAGCCTTTCGGTTTGACGTCAAAGCCCCCGGGTCCTTGACCGGGCACCGGCCCGCTGACGCCCGTGAACTGGCGGTGTTCAGACAGTTTCTAGACCCTCTCGCACGTCGCGGTCTTCTGGGCGCCGTACTTCTGCAGTGGCCGCCCTGGTTTCACGCCAGCGCCGACCACCGCCTCACCCTGGAACTGGCGCGCGACGCCCTGCAGCCTTATCTGGTGGCGGTGGAATTTCGCCACCGCTCGTGGTATCGAGATGGACTGGCGAGCGCCGTGGCCCGAGACCTTGGGAGCCCGCTCGTCACGGTGGATGCGCCTGATGCCGGGGACACCACGGTTCAGTGGGACCCCGCCGTCACGTCCCCGCAGCTGGCCTATGTCCGCTTTCATGGCCGCAATGCCGAGACGTGGTCGCAGCCCGGACTCTCGTCAAGCCAGGAGCGCTTCTTCTGGCGTTATTCCGCCGACGAGCTTGACGGCCGCCTTCCTGATCTCCGCGCCATGGGGGCCCGCGCCGCAGCGGTTCATGTGCTCATGAACAATAACTACGGAAGCTACGCCGTCGATGGGGCGCGCTATCTCCGCGATCGCCTCTCACCGCTCCCCGGCGCTCAGATGCGGTTCTTCGACTAAGTGAGCGGCGCGCCGCGCGCGCCGGGTGAGCACAAACGGAAATCGAGCCGGGGCGCGCCGCCATCGGAGCGCCCGTTCGTCCCCCCGCGCCAACGCACTCGATGCCGCGCCGCAAACGCATCCACCAGGCACCGGCTCATCAATGCGAGAGGCCTATCCCGTTAGCCTGGTGGCTGCGGGAGCACTCGCTGTCGGGTGGGAGCCCAGCACGAGAGACGCCACGGGTCCTGCCCGCACCGCCCGCGGGCAGCGACGCGCCAAAGAAGGCTTCGAGCCCAAGCGCGAGAAGCCGCCCCTTCACGGCCATCGCTTCTGTCGACCGCGGCACGGTCCACGACTCGCAGGCGCCCTAGAATGTAGACCGGCAGGCCCATCTGGCCGGCCGTCCCCTTGAGCTGCGCCCTCAGATTCGGTGGAGTGTGCGTAACGCTTCCGTCGCCAGCGTGCCGTATGCTCGGACCGAGACGCCGCCCAACGTTTCCGGACAGGCTGTGTCGTCCACGCCGCTGACCTGGCCGTCGCCTCCGTCGAGTGTTCGCTCTTTATCTTAGCGAAGCCCGTCGGCCCCCGACAATTGGGTGACGCGCCGGGAAGCGGCCGACGCCAGGAAATGCTTGGCGATCCATAAGTACCGGTGATAATCGCCGAGCACCCGCGTCACGAAGTAGCGTGTCTCCCCGAACGGAATCCGGGCCGTCCCGTCCTGCGGCCGCATGTCTCCGTTGCGGACCCACTGCCGGACGCGGGCCGGGCCTCCGTTATAGGCGGCCAGCGCCATCAGCACGCTCCCATGAAAACTGTCTTGCAGGTAGCGCAGGTACCAGGCGCCAATGAGGACGTTGGTGCGCGGGTTCGCCACAGGCCCCGTAATATGCGTCCGTGCTTCAACCCACTGGCCGGTGCTGGGCTCGATCTGCATCAGGCCGACGGCGCCGCGGCTTGAGACGGCGTTCAGCTGAAAATGGCTCTCCGACTCAATGACCGCCGTGAGCAGCCACGGGTTGACATGCATGGTTCGGGCGGCCTGCCAGACCAGCGCGCGTGCGCGCGCATGATGATTGAACGCATAGGGATACAGTGCGTTCCACGAGACCAGAGCGGCGGCCGCGACCATCGCGACCACGACAAGCCACTTCATGCCTTACGCCCTCTCAGCGCTGCCAGCAGGTCGGCCACCTGCCTCGCCAGCTCGTCGAGTCCGTGCGTGTTATCCAATACGTGCGTGGCCCCCGCCAACTTGTCCACCAGCGGCCACTGGGTGGTGAGGCGCCGGCGCGCCTCGTCTTCTTGCAGGCCGTTGCGGGCCATGAGCCGCTCCAGCTGCTGCTCGGGCGATGCCCAGACCACCCAGACTTCATCCACCAGGTGATGCAGTCCGTTTTCGAACAGGAGAGGGATGTCCAGCACCACCACGCGATGGCCGGTGTCTTCCAGTTCCCGCACCTCCCGCCACAATTCCTGGCGCACCAGCGGGTGCAGGACCCGGTTCACGTTCCGGCGCGTTTCTGACTGGGAGAAGAGACGCCGTGCGAGCCGCACCCGATCGAGGGACCCGTCGGCCAGCAGCACGGAAAAGCCGAGTAGCTCGTAAAGCGCCCGCCATCCGCGCTCGCCCACTTCCTCGAGGCGATGGACTGCCTCATCGGCATCCACCACGGGCACACCGGCCTCGCGGATGACGCAGCTCACGGTGCTCTTCCCGCTCGCAATCCCGCCTGTCAGCCCAACGAGCTTCATCGCTGCCTCCCAGGCTCAACTGCGGGGTGCAAAGACGTTCCAGTCGAGGGCCCCGTTGGCCAGCACCGAGGCACCGCGCACGCGGGGGGCGATAAGCCAGAAACTGCCGGAGGACGCCAGGGCAGTTGACTTCCACCCTGCCATCACCGCCGGCAGGGGTCCTCCGGGCCAGGCCCGCACCAGGGCGGCGGGGATGCTTCCATGCTGGAGCGCGGTGGTCCAGGCACTGCCCGACAACACGATCACCCGGTAGCGCCCGGGCGCGGCATGCTCCAGGCTTGCGCCAATCGCCATGGTCATGGAGTCCTGCCCGTTTACATAAAGGGGCAGCGGGGCCGGCGCCGCGGACGGCGCGGCAGATGACGGCGCGGCTGCCCCGGGGGCGGTGCTGCTGGAGGACGACGGCGCCAGCGGGGACGTTATGGCAGGAACGAATCCTGACGCCGGCGTCACGAGGCCATGGAAGGCCGCCCGCACCACCTGCCCGACAGAGGGTCCGGCGGCGGTCGCCGCCGTCCATGGGTTCGATGGCGCGGGATTTACCACAAGCTCGATCTGTGGGGGAGCCGCCAAGAAGTGCAGGTGCGCCCGGAATGGCTTGACCAGCATCGTATCGAGGCTTTTCACCGGCACGCTGACCGCGGACGCCTCCCCATTGACAAGTGCGAGCGCCGCTTCTTCGAGATTCCCATAACGCTCAACTTCGATGAGCGGGGTTCCGGGTTTGGCGCGAAGGGGCTCGAACTGCATGGCGGCCGTGGGCGCGTCCGCCACCACCCGGAAGGGCCCGCTTCCAATCAGATCGGCGACGCTCCAGTACGCGCCCCCGTTTATCAGATCGGACACCGGTAAGATCCCGAGGGCGGGATTGGCCAGCCGCCACACCCAATTGCTCACCGGCCCGGTGAGGGTGATCTGCAAGGTGCGCGGGCCCGTCTCGGCGATGCCTGAAATGTCTGCGGTTTTCCCGGCCTCGACCGCAGGCGCTCCCTTCACGTCCCCCAGCAGGGCACGGGCCTCGGTGGACCCGGTCGCCGGCCACAAGGTTTCCGATAGGGCCTCGGCCACCATGGCGGGCGTGAGCGGCGTCCCGTTCGCGAGCCGGTGGGAGCCCAGGGTGACCGTGACCAAGTTGCCGCTAGCCGTGGCGTTAACCGCCAGTCCGGGGGCGAGAAGCCCCTCAGGAGACACCCGAAACAGGGTGGGAAAGAGATTATCCGCCACGAGACGCCCGGGCATGGTGCTGGCGACGGCGGGATTGAAGCTCGATCCGCCGCCGACCACACCGATGACCGCCACCGCGTGCACATGCGTCGGCGCCGCGGGCGGCTTCGGATGCACGAGCGCGGCCGGAGCCAGGGCTAGCAGGATCAGGAACCACGGCCATAGTCGCTGCATCAGGCGTGTTTGCCGGGAAGCTTCTCGAGCTGACTCGGCGCGAGGTCTCGTTCGCTGATGACATCTATCCGGAACTTGCCGTCCAGCCGGCGCACCTGGAGCTCGCCCCGGACGCCGATCTTGTCCCACAGCCGGGTCTTTACGTCGTCCACCTGTTCTTGGGTGTCGACGGTGATACTAAAGTGTTGCACGGTCCTTATCTCCCTCGGTCTCGAATCTGGCCGGAATGACCTGGCACGTCGGACAGAAGTGACTGGTGCGCCCTGCTACCACGGCACTGGCCAGGGCCGTGGCGCACCGGGGACACGGCTTGCCCCGACGACCATAAGCGTTCAGATGGGGAGCGTGCCCGCCCGGCTCCCCAAAGCCGTCCTGAAAACTTCGAAACGTCGTTCCCCGATGTCGGAGTCCCGCCCGCAGGACCCGCCGGAGGGCCCGGTGCAGGCGGCCGACTTCCTCGGGTGCCAGCGACCCGCCGCTGCGCGCTGGGTGGATCCTGGCCTGAAACAGCGCCTCATCGGCGTAGATATTGCCCACGCCGGCCAGGAGCCGCTGGTCTAGCAAGAGTCCCTTCACCGGTGCTCGCCGCCCGGAAAGTGCCATTTGCAGACGACGGGCCGTAAAGGCGCGCGACAGGGGCTCCGGTCCCAGGGCCAGCGGCTGACGGCTCCCCTTTGGCACCAGCTCCACCCGGCCAAACCGCCTCGGATCCGCGAGGCGGAGCTCGGTGCCGTCATCGAGCGTGACGACCAGATGGGTGTGCGGTGCCCGCGTCTCCCCGGGAGACACTCCTGCCCGAATGCGGCCGCTCATGCCGAGATGCAGGATGAGCCGGTCACCCGACTGAAACCGCCAGACCAGAAACTTCCCGCGACGGCCGACACCGCGGCTCGTCTGTCCCGTAAGTCTTACGGCCAGCGCCTCGGCCCCGATTCGTCCCCGGACCATGCGGTAGTCAACCCAGTCGACCGCCGCAACCCGCCGGCCACCCAGGCGGCCGTCCAGGTCTCGCCGAACCGTTTCAACCTCTGGCAGTTCCGGCACCGGCCCGGCCTCCCTCCGCGTCGACCCATGGCTCCATCGACTCCCAGTCCGTCCCCCGCTTGAAGTCGATCACGAGAGGCACGGAGAGCGGGATTGCCGTCGTCATCAGCCGCCGGGCCAGATCCGCGACCACTTCCTCTTCCGCGGGGACCATATCCCAAATGAGCTCGTCGTGAACCTGCAGCACCATGGCACTTTCTAGGCCCTGTTCCGAAAACGCCTGGTCGAGCCGGATCATCGCCACCTTGATGAGGTCGGCGGCCGTGCCCTGCAGCACCGTGTTCATGGCCATCCGCTCCGCATACTGCCGGCGGGCGTAGTTCCGGTTTTCGATGTCGGGCAGATAACGCCGCCGGCCCAGGATGGTGGTCACGAAGCCGTCCCGCCGGCCCTGCTGGATGGCCCCGTCCAAAAACTCCTTAATACGCGGATAGCGGGCGAAGTACTGGCGGATATAGTTGGCCGCGTCCTGCCGTGACACCCCGGTGTTGTTGGCCAGACCGTAGTCGGAGATGCCGTAGATAATGCCGAAGTTGATGGCCTTGGCGTGGCTCCGGAGCTCGTCTGACACCTCATCCAAGGGAACCTGAAACATCTCGGAGGCCGTGCGCCGGTGGATGTCCTGTCCGCTGGCGAAGGCATCTTTCAAAACCGGGTCGTCCGAGAAATGGGCCAGCACGCGCAGCTCGATCTGCGAGTAGTCGGCCGAGAACAACACCCGGCCCTCGTCAGGGAGAAACACGCGCCGGATCCTCCGGCCGAGCGGCAGGCGAACCGGAATGTTCTGCAGGTTGGGGTCGCTCGAAGACAGCCGCCCCGTCGCGGCCACCGTCTGGTTGAAGTGGGTGTGGAGCCGGCCGTTCACCAGGAGGGGTCGGAGGCCGTCCACGTACGTACCTTTCAGTTTCGTCAGCTGGCGGTAGATGAGAACAGCATCCACAATCGGGTGCATCGGGCGAAGCGACTCCAGGACATCCGCGTCGGTGGAGTATCCCGTCTTGGTGCGCCGGCCGGATGGGAGCCCAAGCTTGTCGAACAGGACCTCGCCCAGCTGGCCGGTGGAGTTGATGTTGAACGCAAATCCGACCATCTCGTGAATTTCCCGCTCGAGATTGGCGATGGCAACCTCCAGCTCTCCCGCGAGAACGTCCAAGGTTGCCCCGTCCACCCGAATGCCGTGTCGCTCCATGCGCCGCAGCACGTGGAGAAGCGGCAGCTCAACCCGCTCGTACAGGTCCCAGAGACCCTGTGCGACCATGAGCTCGCGAACCGCCGGCCATACCGCCGCGAGCGCGGCCACATCGTCTCGTGGCTCCCCTCCGGCGCGTCGAACCAGATCTGCGACGGCGTAGCGCGATCGCCCGGCATCAAGCAGATAGGCCGCAAGCTCGCCGTCGTCAAGGCGGCCGCGGACCGACTGCGGCACGTCATCGACGAAGGACTTGATCTTGAACCCGACGAGACGTTGATCCTTGTCGCCCCCGATCGGGCCCCGATATCTCCCGAGACGGCCATCGGGCGTTCCCAGAAGGTAGCCGTCGGCCAACTTTTCAATCCCCAGTGGGGACTCTGCCGGCCACGCTGCCCACTCTTCCAGCGTGTCGGCGATCTCAGCCTCGGCCAGGTCATCCGCCCGGTCAGCGCTCACACCGGACTTGGACGGCTTTTTCGCCACCGGGGCGACCTCGTACAGCCGTCGGCGCAGAGAACCAAACCCCATGTCGGTGAGGAAGGCGGCCAAGGCTTCGGTCCGGGCAATTTCGAACGGCCCCTCGGCGCCCGTGAGAGGTTCGACCGCCAGGTCGGTACGGATCGTGGCCAGCTCGCGCGACGCGAATGCATCCGATTCATGTCCGGTCAGTGCCTTCTTAAAGCGGCCCTCGGGAATCTCATCCAGATGGGCAAAGATATCTTCGATACGCTCGTACCGGGTCAGGAGTGTGACCGCCGACTTCTCTCCAATTCCGGGCACGCCGGGAATATTGTCCGAGCTGTCACCCATGAGACCCTTTAAGTCCGGCACCTGTTCGGGCCTCACCCCCATCTTCCGGATCACGGCTTCGCGATCCATCGCCTCCAGTTGAGTAAGCCCGCCGCGGCCGGTCAACAACACCGTCACGCCGGGTCCCACCAGTTGCAGGAGGTCGCGGTCGCCGGTCAGGATCAAGATGTCCCAGCCAGCCGCTTTCCCGGCCACCGCCAGGCTTCCGAGGATGTCATCGGCCTCAAATCCGGGCCACTCCCGATGCGCGATGCCGAGGTGCTGCAAAAGCTCCTGGGCCAGCGGTGTCTGCACGTGGAAGTCGTCCGGCGCCTCTTCGCGGTTCGCCTTATACTGGTCGAATGCTTCGTGGCGAAAGGTTGGCGCGGCCGCGTCAAACGCCACCACGACCGAGCCCGGGCGCGTATCGTCAAGCACCTTCAGGAGCATCTGGGCGAAGCCGAACACCGCGCCGGTCGGGGTTCCGTCGGGGCGCGCCAGGGGCGGCAGGGCATGGTACGCTCGGAACAAGAGACTATGGCCGTCTACCAAGAGTGCGCGCGGCATCGTGACTTCCCTCCGGTTCCGGCTCCCATCCCGTTTCAGGTTCATGTTAGTGGCTTCACCGGGGGATGGCAATTGCACCCCGTTTCCTCGGAGGAGCGGAAGGAGGCCGCATGCAGCTTATCTTCCTGCATGGCGCCGCGTCGGGTCCCGAGATCTGGTCCCGGCAGCGCCGCCATTATCCACGGGCTCTGTACTTCACCTATCCGAAGACCGATGCCGACCCCGTGTCGCTTCTCCGCGTATACGCCGATGCCGTCTTGGCCATGATGCGGCCCCCAACCATTATTATCGGCCACTCACTTGGCGGGGCCGTGGCGGAGCTGTGCGCCGCCCGCATCAAAACGGGGCTGGCCGGCCTTGTGTTGGTGGGGACGGGTCCCCGTCTTCCGGTAAACCCGGAGTTGCTGGCCGGCCTCATTCACCACCCGTCCGACACGCTTCAGCAGGTGGCCCGGTGGTCGCTTGCGAAGGGCGCCCCCGGACCCCTCGTGGATCGCTCGGAGGAACTGGCACGGGCGGCCGAACCTGCCCTGGCGTACCGGCAATTTGCCGCCTGCGGCCACTTTGACCTCACCGGGGAGGCCCCCCTTCCCCATTCCACCGCCATCATCTGGGGAGCGCAGGACCGCATGACTCCTCCGCCGCTCATACGGGAACTCTTCCCACTGTTTCCTCACCACACGACCGACGAGATCCCCGACGCGGGCCATCTCGTCATGCTGGAGCAGCCAGACGCCTTCAACCGTGCCCTGGCCGGCGCCCTGAAACGTTTCGGGTGCAAGCCGGGAGCAGACTGACTCCCGTCGGACCAGGCCCCGTTCTAGTGCCGGCTGCATGCCGGACGGAACAAAATGGGCGGGCACGCGCCCGCCCATTTCCGCTTCCGGTCGTCTACGCGTCGTAATACAGCGTGAACTCGGCCGGATGGGGCCGCAGGCGCACCATGTCGGCTTCCTCCCGCTTCATGGACACCCAGGTGCTGATGAGATCCTCTTCGAAGACGCCGCCAGCCAGCAGGAATTCATGGTCGCGCTCCAGGCTCGACAGCGCCTCCTCCAGCGACCCCGGCACGCTGGCGATGGCCGCCATCTCCTCGGCGGGCAGCTCGTAGATGTTCTTGTCCACCGGCCCGAATCCGAGCGCGGTGGGATCAAGTTTTCGCCGCACCCCGTCGAGTCCCGCCAGGAGGCAGGCCGCAAAGGCCAGATACGGGTTCGACGTGGGGTCGGGAGTACGAAACTCGATCCGGGTCGCGACGGGACTCTCCGTCACCGGAATGCGGATGGCCGCCGAGCGGTTGCCCCGCGAAAACACGATGTTGACCGGTGCTTCGTAGCCAGGAACGAGCCGGCGGTAGCTGTTGGTGGTCGGGTTGGTGAAGGCGAGCAGGGCGGGCGCGTGTATGAGAATGCCGGCCAGGTAAGCGCGCGCGATGTCCGACAGGTTGGCGTAACGGCCGGCCTCAAAGAAAAGCGGCTTTCCGCCTGTCCACAGCGACTGATGCACGTGCATGCCGCTCCCGTTGTCACCGTAGAGCGGCTTCGGCATGAAGGTGGCGGTCTTGCCATGCAGGCGGGCGCCGTTTCGCACCGTGTGCTTGTAGAGCATGACGGTGTCGGCCTGGGCCGTGAGCGTGTTGTAACGGATGTCAATTTCCTGCTGCGCCACACCGACCTCGTGGTGGTGCATCTCGACCCTGACGCCCTGGCGTCGCAGCATCTGCACGATCTCGGTCCGCGCATCCATGGTCGCATCGTGGGGAGGCAGGAGCGCGTAGCCATCCTTCGGGCGGATAACGTAACCGTGGTCAGCCACTTCAGATGGATCCCACACGCTCTCCTCACTGTCGAACCGATAGCCCGCGGCGTTGGGCGAAAGATGATGGGTGACCGTATCAAAGAGGAAGAACTCCAGCTCCGGGCCCCAGTAGGACGTCTCGGCAATGCCGCTCGCCTGCAGGTAGCGTTCAGCCCGCCGGGCGACCGTACGGGGATCGCGGCCGTACTCCTTCCCATCAGGAAGGCGGACATCGGCCAGCACCGACAGCGTCGGTACCGATGCGAACGGATCGATAACGGCGCTGTGGGGATCGAGGCTCATCAGCATGTCGCTCTGGTCTATGGTACGAAAGCCTTTAACGCTTGAGCCGTCAAACGGAATGCCATTGGCAAAGGTGTCCGCGTCAACCTCGGTGGCGGGCAGGCTGAAATGCTGCCAGCGGCCCGAGAGGTCAACAATGCGCAGATCGACCATTTCTATCTTATGGCGTTCGATAAGATCCAGGACTTGCTTCGCGCTCAGCGTATCTCACTCCCTAGTGTCTGACATCGTCCCGGCGACGTGACCATTATATCTGACACTCCATTCCAGGAGATCGCCAAATACCTAACATAGATCTTAAGAGATTACGGACCGAACCTGCTGCCTCCCGGTGGTGGAGCTTATATCATCGTCAAGCATTGCCACTGGTGATATTTTGAAACCAGGACTGCACGAAAGACGTTTCCACTACTGAGATAGCGCTCCGGACGACGACCAGAAGGGAACTGCCCATGACCTTGCGGCCAGCCGTGGCGAGCTTGCGCAGTGTAGGTGTGGACGGACGCGTGGTGCGAGCGGCAGTTCTGGGGGCTGCCATCCTGGCCGCGCTCACGGTCCTAAGCTGGTTTGCCCGCGCCCAGGCGATTGTGTCCCCTAATCCAACCGCCCTCGCATCCCTTCAAGCTGGCCTTGGCAACCAGACCGGCGCCATGACCGTGCAGGCGGGATCGGTCCGGATGGGGGCCCGTCTCGTGGGCGGCGAAATCTGGCCTTCAAGACCGATTGCGGCCGGAACGCGCGTGACGATCCAGATTGAAACCCACGCGTGGCTTTGGAACCCGTGGAGCCAGAATGCGGTGAGTTCCCTGGTTCTGGTGGCGCCAAAGGCGCCGACCCTCGCCCGCCAGCACCTTCTCGTCACGATCGGGCACCATCCCGCCATTTCGTTGTCAGGCATATCGGCCGGTCTACGGCTCCGGACCTCCTCCTCTCACCCCTGGGCCACGCTCGACGGCACGGCTCATTCTTTCTACGCGCCGGTCATCGGGGCGCGACCCGGAGAGCATTCGAGCCTTGTTCTTCGCACCCGGGCCCGCACGTGGGAAGCCTGGGCGCCACCGGAACGGGTTCAGTGGGCCACCCCGGCCTATCTCACGGCGGATGCAGTCTGGACGATGCGGGCGGGCCAGCCCCTCCTAACCCTTCGGTTTTCGATGCCCGTCGCTCGCCTGCCCCAAGGAGCCGTGACGATGAGTCCTAACATGGCGGGCACCTGGACCCGCGCCAGCGCCACCAGCTGGGCCTTTTCCCCCGCTGCCGGCACGGTTCTCTATCCAGGGCAGGCCGTCCCGCTGCGCCTTGAAGGAGGATCCGCGGGCATCCGGGCCCAGTCCGGCTCGTACCTGGCGCGCAGCCTGCGGTCGTCGTCGGCCATGCCGCTAGGCACCGTGCTGCGTGCCCAGGAACTCCTGGCCTCGCTGGGATACCTGCCCCTTTCGTGGAGCGGCCCGGCCGCTTCCACGCCGTCAGAACAGCTGGCCGCGGCATACTCCCCGAACCCCGGCTCCTTTCAGTGGCGCTACGCGGACACGCCGACGCTGTTGCGGGCCCAGTGGGCGCCGGGTCAGCTCACGCCCATGACCACGGGAGCGGTCATGACCTTTGAGGCACAGGCCGGCCTGGCCGCAGACGGCCTCATCGGACCTCAGGTCTGGAAGGCGCTCATCCTGGCGGCGGATAAGAACGAGACGGCAGCCACCGCCTACAGCTGGGTGTATGTATCGGAGACGTTGCCCGAACGGCTCAGCATCTGGCAGAGTGGCCGCATTGTCCTCACCTCACTGACCAACACCGGGATTCCGGCGACACCGACCGCACTCGGGACATACCCCGTTTACCTGCGCTATACCTCTCAAACGATGAGCGGGGTCAATCCGAACGGCACTCCCTACGTCGATCCCGGCATCCCCTGGGTCAACTACTTCTCGGGCGGAGACGCGGTGCACGGTTTCGTGCGGGCCCAGTACGGCTTCCCCCAAAGCCTCGGCTGCGTCGAATTGCCGATTGCTGAGGCGGCGATAGCCTGGCAGCATATGCAATACGGCACGCTCGTGACCGTCGAGCCTCCGGGATCCGCTCACCTTCCGTAGCTCCTGGTCCCCATTCCCTGCCGAGAGTGGGCGAGCCGCCCACCCCCTGAATGTGGCGATGCGTGCGCTGCGATGGATACTTGTCCCGTTCATCTGACGGCCCCCGGTCGCTGCACAGAGACACCCCGATTGCTGGCCCACATCTCGGGTCGCCGGCCGCGCCGGTACTCTCGTCGAGCCGGCCCTGGGAGGCTCGAGCAGAGCGATGTTGCTGGCGTTCATCGGGGGGCCGTAGCCCCGCGTCTCGTGCGTGCGGACCGGCGGCCATGAATTTGGCGTCTCTCGCGAATGAAAGCCCTTCACACATGCGACGGCCTGGAGTTCAAGCAGTGGAACCGCCAGGCGCGCGTGCCGCCTATCACGACCCTTCCTCGCTGACGGTCTCGGAAATCCGGCTCGGGTGTGTGGGCGGACGCACGCTGCAGCACCGACGGCGTGCGTTGACATTCCCGAAGGGCTGTTCCCTTCCCGACGGCCACGTCATGCTGACCGTCTTCCGCGGCATCGCCAATGAGCTCGCCGCTGGCCTGTTGGAGACCGCGTACGCCTTCACCGGCCAGGGCGACCAGAAGACTTGCGAGATACCTACTGGGAGCGAGGCCAGCGCCGAGCTCGGTGACGCCCGCGCCGACGGCGGGGGGCGAGACGGCGCACGAGATCCCGAAAATCGTCGGGCCGCAGGTGCGCGGGAGCGCGGCTCTCCACGGCCGCTCCGCCGGCTCGCAAGACGGGTCCCCTCCGGTGCCAGTCAAGTTCCCCGGAACAATTCCAGACGCAGATAGACACGGGAACCTCGGCTCATTGTGGACGAGGCCGCCACGAATGTCGGGCGGGTACGCGAGGAAATCGCTCGCGCC
Source organism: Bacillota bacterium (assembly GCA_021797815.1). GTDB lineage: Bacteria > Bacillota > Sulfobacillia > Sulfobacillales > JAIMBI01 > JAKATP01. The sequence goes on along the minus strand of JAJZYZ010000002.1, from coordinate 6,775 downwards.
GCTTCAGCAAATGCCCGCGGCGAGGCCGACAGTCTACGGCGACCAATCCCGCCCGCTGCTCGGAGCCTCCCAAGCTTCCGACAGTCAGCCCCTGAGGCCATCAGACGAAGACGCACATGAACCGCCGTCGACCAGCAGCGGTGGCCGACAATCCTTTGACATCTTGTCCGTTGGTCGCCCCCCGACGCCACAGTCGGGCTCCGCCGCGGCGAAGCCCCGACCAGGCGCCAACCGGACCGGTACCCCGACCTCCGCCAGCTGCTGGTCGGCGCCGATGCCTCCGCACCCGGTGTCGGCCGGCGGGGTCGTGAAACGCGCCGTCCCCTGCCGGTCGTCCGGGCGGCGGAACTGGCGCGTGTGGGCGCGGGGTGCGGCCCGTCAGGGCGATGAAAGAGAGACCGCCGTAGGTTTGGAACGCCCACGGAACGCCTGCCAAAGGTGTCGGGGATGTCTGCCGAGTATCGGTTCGCTCATATCGTCCCCGGCTGTCGTGCCTGGCCCGTGGCATGCGGGCGGACCTCGGGGCGCGTGCCCGAACCGGATGACGGGTCGGCGTACGGGAGAAATGCCGAAGGCGTAATCCCCCGCCGATGGCTCCGTATCAGACCCCGTGCAGACGTACCGGTGTATACGATGGTGGACTCAGTGTTATGAGCAGAAAGGATCACGGTGCAGCATCATGTCACGACGACTTCGTGCCAAACGCCATGTGTGGGGCACATGGTCTAGATTGAGCGTGCTCAGCGTGGCCGCGGTGTTCGCCCTCGCGGGCGCGGTCCTGGCGGCCGCGCCGGCAACGGCGGCGGCCACCCCTTCCCTGTTGCCCAACGGCTTCACAGCCAAGGTCATCGCGTACTCTGGCGAGCACATCAGCGGGACCGTCAACGCCACCGGATTTGACCTGGGAATCTATGTGGGGCCCGGAGTTACCAACGTCACGATTGAGGGTGCCACCGTTTACGGTGCGAACGACGAGGGCATACTCGTGCAGGACACCGCCAACGTGGTGATCAAAGACAACATCGTAAAAGGCAACGCAGTCAGCCCCGCGAAAGGACTCTCGGAGCTAAAGGCCATCATTCTGGGTGGGACGCGCAACGTGGTGCTGACCGGCAACGTAGTGGAAGATAACGCGCACGGCGGTATCGGCATCTATGACGACGGACCCGACATCGTGTACGCTCCGGTCGCCGTCGCCACTCGCGCTGTCCCGAGCATCGACAACATGATCAGCCACAACCTGGTCAAGGACAACTTGAACGACTGCAGCATCGTGCTGTCTGCCAAGAATCCCGGCGGCGGCGTATACAACGACGTCATCTCGGGCAATACGGTCCAGGGATTCGACCCGATGGGAGGCGACTACACGCCGGGAGTGGGCGGCATCATCGTAGCGGGCGGGGCGTTCGGAGCCGTCACGGTCCAGGGCAGCCTCGTGCTGGACAACACCGTCATCGGCGGCTTCCTGCCGGGCATCTCGATACACGCGACGGCCGGGCCCGGTTCCATCGTGGACACCAACATCGTCGGCAACACCTTGGAGGACAATAACGCGGGGAGCCCGGCCAGCGCGGGCGTGCAGATCGTGGCCGTGCCTGCTGCCGGAGGGTCGATTACGGGCACGCTGGTGGTGGATAACCACGTCATCGGTGACACATATGGTGTGTTTCACATCGGAGACACGGGAACCCGCATCGTCAGGTTGACCACTGTAAACGTCCAGTATCCAATTGGCCCGCCAAGTCCCTAACTCCTGAGCGTCCGCGAACATCGTCAGCAAAGAGGGGCACCGCGACACGCCGGGGCCCCTTCTTCCTGGCCGACCGAAATCCCGGGCGGAAATTCAGCCAGTCTGCGATGACCACATCATCAGGTGCCGACCGCCCCTCTCCGCCGTCTCGAGATGAGGTGGCTCACCCGTGCTTTGTTCGCGCCAGTCACACCACCCTGCCGCCGTCTCTGCTTTTTGAGTCACCCCAGGTTGATGGACACGGATTTCAGCTCGGTGTAGATCTCGATTCCCTCGCGTCCGTGCTCGCGCCCCCATCCTGACTGCTTGTAGCCGCCGAACGGCACCGCGGCGTCGGCGCCGCCACCGTTGACATTGACCGTCCCCGCCTTGATGAGCTTCGCAAGCTTATGCGCGGCCGAGAGGTTCTGCGTCCAGATGTATGCCGACAAGCCGTAGATGGTATCGTTCGCCTCCGCCGCGATGCTCGCCAGATCATCATCCTCAAACCGCATGACGCACAACACCGGCCCGAATATCTCCTCCTGGCGCACCGTCATATCTCGACGCGTGTTGGCCAGCACGGTGGGTTCCACGAAGTAGCCCGCCCGGTCCATCGCCTTCCCGCCTGCCACCACTTCCGCGCCGTCCTCGGCACCCGCCCGCAAATACCCGGTGACCCGGGCAAACTGCTCGTCAGACACCAGCGGGCCAATCTCGGTCTCCGGCGACAGACCCGGTCCCACTTTCAGCTGCCGGGCCGTGTCCGCGATTCCGTCCACGACTTGGTCGAAAATGCTGCGGTGCGCGAAAAGGCGCGATCCGGCCACGCAAACCTGCCCGCTGTTGGAGAAGATGCTGCGGGAAGCCCCCGGAATCGCGGCGCTCAGATCGGCGTCGGGCAGGATGACCGTAGGAGACTTGCCACCGAGCTCCAGACTGACGCGCTTAAGCGTCGCGGCCGCACTCCTCAGAATGGACTTGCCCGTATCCGTGGAGCCGGTGAACGCAATCTTGTCCACCAAGGGATGTTCGACCAGGGCGGCTCCGGCGTCCCCATAGCCGGTCACAATGTTCACCACTCCGGGTGGGAATCCGACCGCCTCTATCCACTCGCCCATCCAAAGGGTGCTGAGCGGTGTCTGCTCCGGCGGCTTCAACACGACCGTACAGCCGGCTGCGAGTGCCGGGGCCAGCTTCCACATGATCATCATGAGGGGATAGTTCCAAGGGGTAATGGCGCCCACCACCCCGACGGGTTCGCGCACAGTGTACGAGTGGAAATTGCCGGGACGCTGAGCCGGAATCGTCTCCCCGCCTATCTTGCCGGCCCACCCCGCGTAGTAACGCAGGTGGGCTATGGACCCCGCCATGTCCCCTTTGGCCAGCGCCAGCGGCTTGCCGTTGTCCACCGACTCCACGATGGCATAGTCTTCGATCCGCGCCTCCAACGCGTCTGCCAGGCGCCACATCAGCCGCGCCCGATCAAGGCCCGTCATGTGGCTCCAGGGACCACTGTCAAAGGCGCGCCGTGCGGCCGCAACCGCACGGTCGATGTCCTCCGCGCCCCCCTTGGCCACCCGCGCCACCACGGATCCGGTGGCCGGGTCGACAACATCGAACTCTTCTTCGGTGGCCGACGGCATCCACCGGCCATCTACCAACAACTGGTGCCTCTGGTGCAGGAAAGCGCGGACCGACTCCGGCAGCTCGAATGACTGCGCCGGATTCATCGTACTCATGCTGAGGCTCCCTTCTCGAGCGGAAGCGGATAAAACCACACCGGCTCTGACACTCCGGTATCCTTACGTGCGTATTCTAAGTCTCTCCCGCTGGCTCTCAGGTGGCGGCTCCCTCCCACGCACAGGAAATTTCCAGGCGAAGCGGTCAGGCACGACGCACGCCCTTCGGCATCGACCGCCTCCGGAGCCGACGCGCCCGCCACACAGAGAGTTAAGACACCCTCTGCTCGAGGGTAAGTACTCGTTGTTTCGTCGTGGATCTGTGGGAAGGGCCCGACCCGGAGTCTGAGGTCTTGCGCTCGCCCTGTAGCCGGCAGACTGGCGGCCGAGGTGGTAGACCCGGTGCCGCCGCGTTCGGCGCGTGGGCGAATCGCAACTGCAGCGCTCCTTGTCATGGCATGCCCCATAGCTTTGTAGCGCCGGCCCCCGGCATCCGGGCCTCAAGTCCCTCTGCACTCGCAATCCACATACCGGGGTCAGATAACATGGGCAAAGGTCTAAATCCGTTATCCGGTCCCCGCTGGTCCTCCTGACGATGGCCGCGTCGTTTTTGACAGCAACCTCTGCCACTGGGAGGCATCGTTTGTCACCCGGCCCCGCGTGGCGTCCCAGCCTCGTGCTCGGTGTGTAGGGGCCGGCTGTCCGAGGGAGAGGCGAGGCCGTGTCGCCCCGAGCCGAACGCAGAACCGATCCAGCGGCGCTTCCGGGCTCAGTTTTGTGGGTGGACCTGGCATCACCGGGTCGCCGGGCGCTTGTTCCTTGGTTGCGCCCGCACGAAACATGCCTCGCCTTACGCTTCGAGTCGGGTCTTGCCTGCGGGCAATCCAGATGGTTCCCGGCGCTCTGGCCATTTAGAAGCCCTTCGCTGGCACGACAAGATGGCGCCGCTGGGCGATGCCGATATGCGCGAGCCTAGCGGGCCATTGCCGGCCCTCGGGGAAGCGTTCGAAGCCAGGACGACCTCGTCCCGGCGGATCGCGGGGTGTCGCCGACAGTGTGTCACCCGCTGGTCGCGTCACGGACCAAGAGCGACGGTGCGGCCTGCTCGGTGAGCGGACGGGATCAGCGGCTGTTCACGAGGCAGGGGCACCACCGACGCGCATCCCACGGGGGTCGCGGCACAATGCCCGCCGCCAATAGGAGGGATCCGCGAGCCATTCGGGGAACCCGGAGTGCATTGTGCATCCTCCAAGTTGCGACACAGGCCCACCGATAAAGAATCAGGGAGAGGTGCCGATGCCGGTCTTGCCCGAGTTGTGGGTTGCGTGGCAGCCCATCGTGAACCTGCACGACGGAATCATTGTCGGCCACGAGGCGTTGATTCGCGGCCCGGCCGGAAGTCCCGTCGCGGAGCCCGAGGAGCTCTTCCGCTGGGCGGCCGCGAACGGTCGGGCAAAGGAACTGGAGCAGGCGTGCCAGCAACACGCCTTCGACACCGCCTGTCGGAATTGGGTCGCTGGTCAGCGCGTGTTTCTAAATCTTGATGGCCGCTGGCCGAGATTGCCCGGTGACTGGGAACATCCCACCACGAACTCGCTGCCGCTGGCCATCGAGATTTCCGAACAGCATCCGGTGTTGGGCCAGCCGGCATTGCTGGCAGCCCTCGCCCGTTGGCGCCGAGCTGGCCACCTTCTTGTCATCGACGACTACGGCACCGGCTACGCGGGGGCCGCAACTGTCCTGGCCGTACAGCCAGACATCCTCAAGCTCGACCGCGCGCTGATCGACGGTCTGGACGGGGATGTCCGCAAACAGGCGCTCTTCCAGGCGATTCGCACATGGACCCACGATATGGGCATTCTCCTCGTGGCCGAGGGGATCGAAACCGCAGGCGAATGCGCCATTTTGAGCGACATGGGATGTGACTACGGTCAGGGATATTTCCTCGGGCGTCCGGGAGCCGACCTCTGCATCGAGAGTCCCTGGCGGCCGCCAGCCGACGAGGTCATCATGTCGCCCGACACCAGGGTCGACGACACCCTCGCCTTTTACGCCCGCGCCATCGCAGATTTCACCGTACCGAGCTACGTAGTTGACCGCCGACGGCGACTTGTCGCGTGGAACGGCGCGGCGACCGCGCTGCTCGGATACCCTGACTCCGATGTCGTGGGCCAGCGGTGCTTTGACAGTGCCTTCGACCATCGCGATCGCGCGGGCCGGCGCCTATGCGTCGGCGCTTGTCCGCTCGTCCAGAGTATGGCTCTTGAAAGGGCCCACACGAGCGTGGTGAGCGCGCGGTGCCATGACGGAACCCGTCAGGTCCTGCGGGTAGAGGCCACGCCTTTGTTTGACGCAGTGACAAAGCGGGTGGTCGGCGCCCTCGAGCAATTCCAGCCCCTGACGGATTGGCCGCCCGGCCAGGCTCCCGCCCCGCTCGGAGTCGGCACCGCCTGAGGAAAGTCCCCGAGGGAGGATCCGGAAACAGTTCGAGGCTGATTCCGACGAACACGCTGACCGGTTCGAGAATGTTAGACGCCAAGACCGGAAGGCAGCGTACGGGCACTGCGGCGTCGGATCCGAGCTACGGCAAACGGTTTCACCGGCCATCGCGATCAGTGCGGATTGGTCGAGTTCCCGTGCGGTTGCCGGCAAGCATTCTAACGGTTGGAAGCGTCTCCCTCGAAAACCCCTGCCCCGAGCAGCGCACTCGGTGCGGACAACCTTGACATCTGTGGCCGGCGAGACTATGCCGCGCCTTCCGTGCCTTCACGATGGCCTGGCACGTCCCGGCGTACGCGTGTCTTGCACGCCCGCTCCCACCGGCGCCCAGCGAAACCTCCACCGAGAGTCGGGGCGGATCTCTGGCAACCCGTCGATTACAGGCGGTATCTCCGGAAATCTGCGCCGTCCCTCAGCCTTGAGCCATCATAAGGGGTCGAATCGCGTCGGCCGGTCATAACCCTGGGCACGAAATCTACCCCTGCCTCCGCGTACGCTTGACGTGCCGCCGTCACGGCTGGCGGCAGTTGAGAGGAGGGAGAACATGGGGCGGATTATCGTGTGGTGGAATGTCCTCAAGGCCTGGGCCACGGCGCGCGGCGGCAACGTGTTCATCGAAAATGGTATCTGGATAATCATCGTCGTCTTGGCCATGATTCTGCCGATCGAGGCGTTGCGGAACGCGCTTGTCACCGCCTTCGGCAGCATCACCAACAACCTCAATGCGATCCCGTAACTGTCGTCGCGGGTCGGCGCTGGTGGAAGCCGCGCTGGCCCTGCCCGTCCTCCTGGGCGCCAGTTGGCTCCTGGTCGGCAGCCTCCAGTACGGCACCTGGAAGCTCACCGCCCAGGCCGCCTCCGGCGC
>JAJZYZ010000077.1 GCA_021797815.1 Bacillota bacterium | reverse complement strand
CCGGATCCTCGAGGGCCCGCCGCGCGCGCGCCCGGGCCTGCTCCGTTAGGTCCTCCAGGAAGTGCGCCGGCGCGGTCATACCGGCACCTCCCGCCACACGCGGAGAGCCTGAAGCACCTCGAATGCGCGCCCGCCCGCAATCGCCTCGCGGGCGAGCGCCACGCCCTCCCGAACGCCGCCCGCAGCGTCGGCCGCATACAGCGCGAGGCCGGCATTCAGCACCACGATGTCCGCGTCGGGGCCGGCCGCCCCGCGCAGCACCGCCTCGCCGCGACGGGCATTCTCGGCCGGGTCTCCGCCGCGGATGGCGGCGAGGGGTGCCCGGTTGAGCCCCACCTCCTCCGGGGTGATCTGGTAGGTTGTCACTTGCTCTCCGCACACCTCTGCCACCAGGGTCGGCCCTTCCAGGGACGCCTCATCAAGCCCGCCGCCGTGGACCACCAGGCTATGGCGGGTCCCGAGTCTCGCCAGAACCTCCGCCACCGGCCCGACCCAGGAAGCCTGAAACACCCCCAGGAGCTGATGTTCAGCGCCGGCCGGATTGGTGAGGGGGCCGAGGAGGTTAAAGACCGTACGGATGCCAAGCTCCTTGCGGGTCGGCCCGGCATGGCGCATAGACGCATGCAGAAGGGGGGCGTACAGAAAGCCGAACCCCACCTCATCCACCTGCCGGCCCGCCTCCAGCGGCGTCCCCGGAATGGGAATGCCGAGAGCCTCCAGCACGTCGGCGCTGCCGCTCCGAGAAGAGACCGACCGGTTGCCGTGCTTGGCCACGGCCACACCCGCTGCGGCGGCCACCAGCCCGGCCAGGGTGGACACATTCAGGCTGTGGCTGCCGTCGCCGCCCGTGCCGCAGGTGTCAAGAACCGGCCGGCGCAGCACCGGCACCTGGGTGGCCCGCTCGCGCATGGCCTCGGCAAAGCCGGTGAGCTCCTCCACCGTCTCGCCCCGCACGCGCAGTGCCATGACGAGGCCGCCTATCTGACTCGGGGTGGCCTGACCGTCCATGATGACCCCCATGGCGTCCCGCGCCTCAACCCGGCTCAGGCTACGTCCGTCGGCCAGTGTTTCAAATACCGCCTGCATACGCCACCCCTCCTTTCGTTCCTGTGCCTGTGCCCGTGCCCGCACGCGCGGCGGTCGGGAGACGACGAAAATTGTCAAGCACCCGACCCCCCTCGGGGGTGAGCACCGACTCCGGATGAAACTGGATCCCGAACACGGGCCGCGAACGGTGACGGAGGGCCATGATGGTGCCGTCTCCCGCCCGCGCCTGCACGCGGAGCGACGTGCCTTCCAGGTCCGTGACCGCCAGGGAGTGGTAGCGGCCGCCGCGAAACGGGTCCGGCATCCCCGCCAGGATGTCGGTGCCGTCGTGACGGATGTCGTCCGCCTTGCCGTGCATAAGGCGAACGGCTCGTCCGACGCGGGCGCCATACGCAGCCCCGATAGCCTGGTGGCCGAGACACACCCCTAAGATAGGGAGGGTCGGCGGCGCGATCTGGACAAGCGCCATCGAGACGCCCGCCGACTCCGGCCGCCCGGGCCCGGGGGAGACCACGATGCGGTCGGGCTCCAGAGCGAGAAGCTCGCTGGCGCTGGCGGCGTCGTTCCGCACAACCAGGCAGGACTCACCCATCGCCTCCAGCATCTGCACCAGGTTGTACGTAAACGAATCGTAATTGTCGATCACCAGGATCACTGCCACTCCTCCTCTCCGTCCAACACCGCCAGGAGCGCACGGGCCTTGTTGAGCGACTCTTGGTACTCGCGCTCCGGGTCCGAGTCGGCGACAACTCCGCCGCCGGCCTGAACCGTTGCCACCCCCCCGGCGACTTCCAGGGTGCGAATGGTGATGCATGCATCGAGAGACCCATCGTGGGACAGATAGCCCACGACGCCCCCGTAGGCCCCGCGCGCCTCCGGTTCCAGCTCATCAATAAGCTCCATGGCCCGAATCTTGGGCGCGCCCGACAGCGTGCCGGCGGGAAAGCACGCCTGCAGCGCATCGAGAGCGTCGGATCCCGGCCGCAGTTCCGCCTCCACGTCCGACACCATATGCATGACGTGGCTGTAGAGCTCGCGTTCCATGAAGCGGGTCACCCGAACGGTTCCCGGCACGGCCACACGGCCCAGGTCGTTGCGGCCCAGGTCCACCAGCATCACATGCTCCGCCCGCTCTTTCTCGTCGTGGACGAGCTCCCGCCACAGATCCACATCCTCGGCGGTGGTGGCGCCGCGGGGGCGGGTGCCGGCGATGGGACGGGTGGCCACGGAGCGCCCCTGCACCCGAACCAGTAGCTCCGGCGACGCCCCCACGAGCGTGCGGCCCGGGGTGTCCAGATAGAACAGGTAGGGACTCGGATTGAGCCGCCGCAGGCGTCGGTACAGTCCCAGCGGGTCGCCGTCCACCGGCGCCGACAGCTTCTGCGACAGCACCACCTGGAAGGCATCGCCGGCCGCGATGTGGGCGCGCGCCGCCTCGACCCGGGCACGATACTCATCGACGGTCTGATTGCTCACAATCGGCCCGGTCTGCCGCACGCTGGAGGTTGTCGACCCAAAGGGCGCCCGCAGACGCGCCACGATCTGCTCGATCATCGTGTCGGGATTGTCACCGCCCTGGCGTCGCACCTGCGCGACAATGGTCAGGGTCTGCCGCCGGTGATCAAACCCGAGGACCACGCGCGGCCACACGAAGTGCCACCGCGCGCCGACATTCCGGTGACGGCTTGGGAGACGCTCCAGCGTGCGCACCCAGTCATAGGCGAAGAACCCCACCGGGCCTCCCGTGTATGGCAGGCTCAGTCCCTCCGGCACCCGCGCCCGGTACTGACGCCAGCCCTCGCGCAAGAGACGTGTCGGGTCGGGGTCATAGTAGCTGCCGTCCTCGCCGGTGAGGTGCGCCAGACCCTCCCCGCCGACCTCGTGTTCCCGATCCCCTCGATCGACATCTACGCCGCCGCGTCCGTCCCCCGCGCCCCGGTCGGCCGACTCGTCGGTGAGGCGCGCCACCTCCCCCACCGCGATGAACGAGTAGCGGGCAATCTTCTCATCGCCTTCGACACTTTCCAGCAAGGTGTGGGCTCCGTGCGGCCTGAGTTTCAAGAAGGCGGTGATCGGCGTCTCCTGGTCGACCGGAAAGGTCCGGTACCCCAGGCGATACGGACCCTCCGCCAAGGTGTCGACCATCTCACGGACTTCTGTCATCCCATCGCCTGCCGTTTCCATAAAAAAACACCCCGTCCCGCTGGGACGAAGTGAACTTCGTGGTGCCACCCATGTTCGGGCCGAAGGGCCCCTTATCGCGATACGGCCCTAAGGCTTATATCGCCTTCCCGGATAACGGAGGAAGAGTCCGTCCAAGCCTACCGCCATCGGCTTTCGGTTGGCCGCTCGCGGATCCATTCATACGGGCTCCACCGCCGGATTCACACCATCGCCGGCTCTCTTGGGGCTTCGCCTCGCATTACTCGTTCCGGTCATCGCGAGTCGCTGTGAAATTAAGAGTCAGTCTAGCGACCGCCTGGCAGGCCGTCAAGAGGAGATCTCGGTTTGACGCCAACAAAGGTGGGGGCCCGTCTCAAGCCCGGAGGCTCGACATCACTTTGGACGGGGCCGACAGCCGGTGGGGAATCCACCCGCGGGCGGACCGAGCTGGCCTGACCAGGCTGCGCACGCCCGGGAAGGCCCCCGTGCCGCTCCCTGTGTCTCCGGGAGGGGCCGGACTCACTCGTCCGTCAGGAGGTGCATGATGCCCCGGGCCAGCGCGATGTCGCGATCGGTCACGCCACCCGCATCGTGGGTTGTCAGGAAGACCCGGACCCGGTTGTACCGGATATCCAGATCGGGATGATGATTGGCGGCCTCCGCCACGGCCGCCACGTCGCCGACAAACCCCATCGCGCCGGCGAAATCTGGCGCCGTATGCCAGTACTCGATACCCCCATCCTCTTCCGGGGATCTCGTCCAGCCCGGAAGGAGAGCAAGCTCGTCATCCAGTTCGGCGGGTGTGAGTCGCCTCATCAGCCGTGCCGCCTCTCTTGTCATCAGACCGGCTCGCTGCTGCGCAGCCGGACAGCCGTCGAAAACGCCGCATCCCCCGCTCTTGACCGCAACACTCCTCACAGGCCTCTACCAGTCTCTACCGATTCTCCTTCGGCCTCAATGAAGGAGGCTTGCCGGCAGGGCTGCTCCGAGTGCGCTTACGACGCGGTCTCTAAGGCCCTGGTGTTCCGGGTGCCGGAGCTCGGGGTCTTCTTCTAGAATCGTCCGGGCGAGATTACGCGCATCCTGCAGGAGCGCAAGGTCCCGCAGCGGGTTCGCGAGGCTGAATCCCTGCAGACCGTGCTGGCGGAGCCCCAGCACCTCTCCGGGCCCCCGCATCTGCAGGTCAATCTCCGCCAGCTCCAGGCCATCATGGTGGTCCACCAGCGCCTGCAGCCGCTCTTCGGCCTCCTCGGTGCCCGGGTCCGCCACTAGTATGCATCGGCCGGGTCGCGTGCCTCGTCCCACCCGACCGCGAAGCTGGTGCAACTGCGCGAGTCCGAAACGGTCGGCGTCCTCTATCACGATGACGGTGGCGTCCGCCACATCCACTCCCACCTCAATGATGGTCGTGGCCACCAGCACATCAAACTCATGACGCCGGAACTGCTCCATCACGGCGGCCTTGGCCTCCGAATCGAGCCGGCCGTGCACGATCCCGACACGCCAGCCAGACACCGTCTTCATTCCCTCATACAGGGAAGTGGCAGCCCGGACTCCCCCCTCGTCACTCTCCTCCACATGGGGACACACGACGTAGGCTTGCTCACCGCGACGGACCGCCGCCATCACTTCCTGATAGACCGCCCGGCGCTCGGCGCGCGTACGCCGCACGGTCGCGACCGGCTCCCGCCCCGGCGGCATGCCCTCAATCCGGGTCAGGTTCAGATCCCCGTACACGGTCAGGGCCAGGGTGCGCGGAATCGGTGTGGCGGTCATGACCAGAAGGTGGGGCGCATGGCCTTTGGCGGTCAGGCCCGACCGCTGGCGCACGCCGAAACGATGCTGTTCGTCCACCACCACGACCCCCAGACGGTCAAACTCAACCGAATCCTGGATGAGCGCCTGGGTGCCGACGACCACGCCTACCGCGCCCAGTCGGACAGCCTCACGGAGCTCCCGCGAGGCACCCCCCGTCAGACACTCCACGCGCACACCCAGCGGTTCAAACCATCGGGTCAGCACCCGGGCCTGCTGATCGGCCAGCACCTCGGTCGGCGCCATGAAGGCGGCCTGCAATCCGGTCTCCACCGCGGCCAGGCAGGCAAGCGCGGCCAGAACTGTCTTGCCGCTCCCGACGTCGCCCTGGAGAAGGCGGGCCATGGGTGCGGGGCGCTGCAGGTCGGTTTCGATCTCGGCCCACGCCCGCTCCTGGAAACCGGTCAGTAAAAAGGGCAAGGAGGCGCGAAAGCGAGTGACGAGAGGCCCGGTGGTGTTAAGCGGGCGACCGGCTCCGGGCCCTCTTTCACGCGTCCGGAGCCACTGGATGGCAAGGGTCACGGTCAGGACCTCGTCGAGAACCAGGCGGGTGCGCGCCCGCTCCTGTTCCTCGATCGTACGGGGGAGGTGAATGGCCCGAAGGCTCCAGGCGCGACCGGGGAGCTCGCGCGCCTGGAGAATGGCGGCCGGCATCGGGTCGCTGACCTGGGCCGCGAGCCCTGGAACGACCATGCGCATCAACTGGCGCATGAATGCCTGCTTGAGGTCGCCGGAAAGCGGGTACACCGGGACAATGTCGAGAGGCTCCTGGCCCTCAATTTCCTCCCACTCGGGGTGCGCCATGCTTAGGTACCGGCCGCGTTTAGACACTTTCCCGATCAGCACGAGCTCCTGCCCAGGCCTGAAACGCCGCAAGAGAAAGCGGGCGTGAAAGAAGGTCACCTCCATGACGGCGGTATCGTCCGTCACCCGGAGCTGCGCCATTACATCGCGTCCCGGTACGGCCCGTGGCATGACCGTCAGGACACGCGCCCGCACCACAGCCTCTTCCCCAACGCGCAGGAGGGCCAGGGGCGTCAGTCGGGTGCGGTCCTGGTACCGGCGGGGCCAGACGGTCAGGAGTTCGCCGGCCGACGAGGCGCCGAGGCGTCCCAGGTCCTCAGCCCGCCTGGGTCCCACTCCGGGTACGGCCGTCAGCGGATCGCCGAGCGCTACTCCTGCACGATGAGGACCCACACCGGAAGCCCGACGACCCGACGGGCCTCGGCGCCGAGGGCCTTCTCCCAATGGCGCACCTCCCCCTCCTCCGCATCGGCGTCGATGTACACGTGGAGCAGGCCGTCCTTGCCGTCGACGAGACTCCCGACAATCTTATCGAGCACCCGGCCGAGAGTGTCGGCGGGCTCCCCGTCATCTGCTACCCGGTACCCGCCCGGATGGCGTTCCACGACTAGCTGGCGAGCCCGCCCCGCCCTTGCCAGCATCTGCGCCAGAGCACTTTCCTCGCCCACATCCCACCAGTGGTCGAGCGCAACGAGGAGCCCGCCGAGCGAGGAGACCCCCACCGCATGGCGAAGGGGTCTGGCCGGCTCGAGCCACAAGGCTCCGGCCCTGTCGGCAGATTCGGACGGCTCCAGCGGTTCAAATCCCGCCGCGCGCACAAGACCCGCCCACTTCGCGGGTACGACGGCCCAGGGACCCCCGCCGTCATGTAGTCCCGACTCCTCCTCCACCTGGCTTTGCATATTCAACAGATGGAGTTCACGGAGCCGGCCGGCTGAGGCGAGCATCCGGACGACATCGTGGGGCAGATCCGTATGCACGTGAACCTTGACGGCGCGGTCATCGGAAAACGCCACCACCACCGAATCCCCGAGGCGGGACAGGTCGTCCTTTAGACGGTCCGGGCCGGCCGCGGGATCCATCAGCCACGCCTCCACCTCGTAAGGGCGGGCCAGCATCACCGGCTCGGCCGGCGAGCCGGCCAACACCATGGGCCGGTCGATGGCCGGCGGGCGCGCCGTTTCGCCCGCAAGTCCCTGAAGGATGAGGACAAGGCCCTGGCCGCCCGCATCCACCACACCGGCCTCTCTCAGCACGGCCAGGGAGTCGGTGGTCTGGTCCAATGCCGATGCGGCCGCCTCCAGCACCGCGGGCCAGAAATTGGTCCTTTCGTCTCCCTCCTCCGCCGCGTACGCCGCCGCGTCAGCCACGGTCAGGATGGTGCCCTCGACGGGTTCGGCCACCTGGGCCCGTGCCTGGCGGGCACCCACCGCCAGCGCGGTGCGAAAGTGCTCCACGGACCATTCGCCGTCATCGGGCGCCGCCTCGACAAAGCCTTTCAGCCACTGCGAGAGAATGACGCCGGAGTTTCCGCGTGCGAGGCGGACCGCTCCATCAACCAGGGCGCGGGCATCGGCACGGGGGCTCCTGGACGTCTCGCCCAGTTCCGCCACACCCGCGTGCAAGGTCGCCAGCATATTGTGTCCGGTGTCGCGGTCGGCGACGGGAAACACATTCAGGCGGTCGACGAACGCCGCATAATGCTCAAGGTGCCGCTCTGCGTTGCGCCAGCGCTGCCGCCACTCGCTTACGGTCACGATGTCATCACGACGAATGGGCCCGGACGGAGGTTGGGGAGTCCCCATGCTTGCGGGGGTTGGGGTTTCGGATGCGCACCGACACTTCGACCGGTTCAAGTCCGAGCCACTGCAGCAGGCGGGCCTTGACATGCGCCGTGGCCGCTTCCGCTACTCGCTCCGGGTCCAGAGACTCGCGGCGATCGAGGTCAATCTGACACGATACAAAAAGTCCGTCCGTCGAGCGGACGCTGATGCCGCGTGGCCGAACCACCCGCGTGCCCCGCGGCGCCGGACCCGCAACGCCCGCGGTTTCGTCCAGCGCCAGCTGGGCGACCGCGGCTACGACTTCTTCATGGATGCGAAGCTCTCCACCCTCGCGCCGCCACCGCACCGCGCTCCCCCACTTTCGAGCCGCCGGTATCGCTTTGGAGTCTAGGAAGTGTCGGCGGCGATGTCAACGGAGCACGGCCGCAAAACCAGGTGTGGTATAGTAGCGAAGATTGACCGCCGGGAGGGAAAGTCGTTGGCGTACCATTGCGAGATTTGCAACAAGAAGACGAGCCACGGATTCAACGTAAGCCATTCGAACCGACACACCAAGCGAGTCTGGAAGCCGAACATACAGCGTGTGCGGGCGCGGGTCGACGGTAAAGTGAAGCGCATCTATGTCTGCACGGCCTGCCTGAAAAGCGGTCGGGTCGATCGGGCCATCTAGGCGTCGGTCGGCACCCCGAGCTCGTTGTGTCCATAGCGGTACGCGGTCCGGCAATACTGGCAGACCGCCTCCGCGCCGCCGCCGTCGGCCATCTCCCTGCGCTCCTCCACCGGCAAGGTCAGGAGGAGCGGTTTTAATTCATCGCGGCTGCACGTACAGCCGAAACGAAGTTCTTGGGGTGTGCTGACCTCGAGCGGGTCCGGCAGCACCTGCCGCATTAGATCCTGAACATCCTCGCCAGCTGCGAGGACGTGACTCACCGAGCCCAAGTTCATGAGCCTTTCCTGCACTGCCGCCACAAGCCCGGGCGGGGTGTCGGGGAGAGTCTGGATCAGGATCCCTCCGGCACCAATCACCGTGCCCTCCCGCCCCACCAGAACCCCCACGGCCACCGCCGAGGGCACCTGCTCCGACTCTGTGAAGTAGTGGGCGAGGTCCAAACCGATCTCCCCCGACCGGATCGGCACGTACGAGGTATAGATGCCCCCGTTGTTCAGGTGGCGGCGCACCTGGAGCTGGCCCGCAGCGCCGACGGCCTGACCGACCGCGAGTTTGCCGTCCGGGCGGAGCGGCAGCGCGGTCTCGGGTGCATCCACGCGCGCCCGCAGCATGCCGTCGGCGTACCCTTCGGCAATCACCCGCCCCAGCGGACCGCCGCCGTCCATCTCCAGATGGACAAACTCATCGCCCTTGAAGTCCGCACTGAGAAACGCGGCCCCTGCCATTAACCGTCCCATGGCGGCGGCGGCGACTGGAAGCGCGCGATGTGCTTGCTGGACTGCCCGCGCGCTGTCCGTGACCACCGCTCCCATGGCTCGAAGCCGTCCACCGGCAGCCGTTGCCTTCACCCGGTAATCCCGCAGGTGCGCTTCCTCCCCGCTCACATGTGCGTCTTAGCCCTGATGGTGTACGCCGAGATCCCTGACCCCGAGCCCGCTGACAATTCGGACCGCATCGCCATCACCGGCGCGCCTCGAGCACCGGCACGGGCCCTAATTCTCTACCCGGCTTGCTTGCGGCGTCTGTTCGGACGGGGCAGGGCGTCGAGGCGAGGCCCCTCCCAGAGCGGCCGCGGCCCATCACCGTCGGCTCCCCGGCTTCCCCATACGCGCCGGAGTCCGACGCCGTGCGGCCGACCTGCCGCGAAAGCGCCCTTTTGACGCGAGTCAACCCGGCCGTGCCGGCCCGGCACCCACCAGACAACACCGAGCCTCTGCACTTCCGTAAAACGTGCGGATTTCGGGCTGTCTTGCCCCTCCGCACTTCCTTAGGAGCGGCCACTCGGCCCATTCCATGGAGGACAGATGGCTTACGGGAAAGCGGTTTCCGATACGGCGCGAAGGCGGGCGATCGTCTGCTTCATGTCCGAGGAGCCGTAGACGTGCGTACCCGCGACCAGGATGTCGGCCCCCGCCCGGTAGAGATTGGCCGCGTTCCCATCATCGACGCCGCCGTCAACTTCTATGCGGGGACGATCGCGATCGGCCCTCAGCGCGACAGCCTGCTCCACTTTTCGCATC
>JAJZYZ010000076.1 GCA_021797815.1 Bacillota bacterium | reverse complement strand
GGATCGGGCTACGCAGTAAATGCCGGTCGCGTCTCCGTCTCCCTACCGGACCCCGACGATGCCATGTTCTTAGAAGTTGCCATCGCCTGGGGGCCTGGAGTCGATCTCATCACGGGAAATCTGCGGCACTACCCCCCGGACACGCGCGGGAGCGCCAACGTCGTGGCGCCCGCGGACTGGCTGGCCCATTGGCACTCGCTCCCCTAACAAGCCTGGCGCCGACCAAAGGGTCGGTGCGCCTCCCAGAATCGCAAGAACCCATACACAAACACCTGCACACGTTGTGAACCGAAGTACGTGTGCCCTCACGCGCGTTGCCGAGAATATGCGACGGCGCGAACGCTGGAAGACGTCGGACTCGTCATGCGGGTGGAGCAGGATGGGACACCCTTAACCCGCCTGGGAAGCAAAGCTCGTCTTCTGGCGCGCGCGGGTCGTGCGTTTGTTGCCGTGAATCCTCTGCTGCACCAAGCACTGAATTGAGTTCCAACCACCGAGGTAAGCGCCCCGAGCTGAGCTCTTGCCAAACCGTCGAGATATACACGCTTTTAGGTGGCGTTCTCGAGGCTTGCTGGCGATAGATACGAGATGCCGCCAACGGTGGTGCCGGTTGGGCCGTCAGCACTTAAGATGGCTGGGAGGTCGTGTTGCTTGGCTGTTGCCCACAACATCGCGTCCCAAAAGCTCATGACGTAACGTGCGACCCCTTCTAAAGCCAAAGGCACCGTGTCCGAGTCTGGACCGACGATCCGCCAGGTCGCTGCAAGATCTACGACGTCCTGACGAACCAATAGGACAGCGCGTCCATGGCGGATGGCTACGGCGGCGTATGCGGCGAGCACCTGAGTCGGAAGGACCCCACATTTCCTAACGGCCGTCAACGCGCCTCTCGCGCTCCGTGCCGCAACGGGATCGCGGTCAAATCCACGCGCTGCGATGAGAACGTTGGTATCAACGAGAACTCCGTTCGACTCGGCAGATCCGCGCTTCATACGCTTCCTCCCGACGCCAGGAAAAGCGCAGCTCCTCAGGGATAGGCTCGCGCTCCCATCGGTCCAATAAGGCTTCCCACGCCGCCTCTTGTTGAGTTTCGCTCTGGAGAAGGCGGTCGAGAGCTTCGCGGACCAGAGCGCCCTCAGACTTCCCGGACCGAGCTGCCAACCGACGTAGGGCAACGTCCTGACTCTGAAGGATGAGGACTTGCTTCCGAACCACAGCGTCACTTCCCGACGGTCACTATACACCTACACAACCACCTACACACATTGTGGCTGCGGTGCCAGAGACTCCGCAACCGGCATACTCGGGGTCCGGGTCGACTCGCCCGCCACGCTGACCGCGGCGGTGAGGGAGATGCTGTCTAGCAACGAACTGGGCTACACTCTTCATCTCATCAGACTTCCCCAAGGGTCGACTAACGCCCTTGATTTAGCTCACATAGTTAGCTAACATACAGGCAGAGGAGGATCAGCATGGCACGCACCTTCAACATGCATGATGCCAAGACCAATTTGTCTCGCCTGGTCGAGCGGGCGCTCGCGGGCGAAGAGATACTGATCGCCCGGGCCGGACAGCCCGTAGTTCAACTCGTACCGTACCACCGTCGGAAGAGGGTGCCAGGCAGTGCACGGGGACGGTTCGTGGTGCACGACACCTTCGATGACCCGCTGCCGTCGGAACTATTTAGCGGGGACGCTGATACGGAATGAAATTGCTGCTGGACACTCATGCCTTTCTCTGGTGGATCGCGGACGACGCCCATCTGCCAGACAGCGCGCGGACACTGCTCGCGGATGACGGCAATGAGGTATTTCTCAGCGTGGCTGTAGCGTGGGAGATCCTCATTAAGACAGCACTCGGCCGGATGTCGGTTAGCCGGTCGGTGGAGTCTCTAATCCGTGACGCAGTCCTGGACAATCAATTTCTGGTACTGCCCATCCAGCTGAACCACACTCTCGCCGTGGCAGAACTGCCACCCATTCACCAAGACCCCTTCGATCGGATCCTGGTAAGCCAGGCCATCTGTGAAGAACTTGTAATCGTGACCCGTGACGCTCTCATTAGAGACTATGGGGTACCCACCGCGTGGTGACGAGTGAGCACCGCCGCTGTGGGCTTGAACAGACCCAAACGCCCAACGCGTTGGGGACCGACAATCAGCGGCCGGCACAGGCCGGCATCGCAACGACTCGCTGGCCTGTGCGGAGATCCGGTTTCGCATGGCGTCCGGCGCCATGTATCCAATGGCCGCTGCCTAAGAACTGTGGCCGGCACGTCATCCGCTTCTTCGGGATACGGAAGGCCCGGCGTGGCCGCCTCCCCGCTGGCCCACTCGCGCGCTGCCACCTATCTGGACTTTCTCCTGCCAGGGGTGCTGGCCCTTATGGTGATCCAGAACAGTCTGTTCGGAATCGGGTCCGGTCTCACCCGCTGGAAGGAGAAAGGCATCCTTCGGCGCTTTCGGGTGACCCCGCTCCGGCCGCCAGAGTTGCTCGGCGCGACGGTGCTGAACTACATCGCCGTGGGTCTGGCCACCTCCGTCATCATCATCGGGATTGCCGTCGGCTTCCTGCACGCCTCGATCGTACTACCGATTGCTTCGGTGGTTCAGGTGCTGCTCCTGGGTATGGCGATCTTCCTGTCCATCGGCTTTATCGTGGCCGGCATCTCGCAGACACAGGAAGCGACCATCCCCAT
The DNA here is from genome assembly GCA_021797815.1 of Bacillota bacterium. Classification (GTDB taxonomy): domain Bacteria; phylum Bacillota; class Sulfobacillia; order Sulfobacillales; family JAIMBI01; genus JAKATP01. The sequence continues at coordinate 7,351 of JAJZYZ010000076.1, read as the reverse complement.
CGTCAACCTGATCAGCTTTCCGATGATGTTTTTCTCCGGCATCTTCTTTCCCGTCTCCTCGCTTCCGAAGGTCCTGGCGCATATCGTCAACTACTTTCCGCGCACCTATCTGGCTGGCGCGCTGCGCGGGCTCATGTCGGGCCAGCTGACGCTCGGTGCCTCGGCGCTGCGCACGGATCTCTTGGACATGGCGGTCTGGCTGGTCGCCACCGGCATCATCGCGGCCCGCGTCTGGCGCTGGGAGTAGTCACCACCCGGCAGGTTCTGTTGCCATGAAAAGCCAGGAATGGCATCGCGTTCCCAGCGGGGGTAGACCCGCCAAGATGAAGGAGGGAACAAGGATGGCTCTGACTTTTCGTGAGATGGTGCAGCAGGCCCAGGCGGTGGTGCCCGGATTGAAACCGGAGGAAGCGCGGGAGAAGAGCCGGCGGCAGCCCGACACGCTCGTCATAGATGTGCAGGACGCGGTTGACGCCGGAGCCTGTGGACTCATACCAGGCGGCATCAATATCTCGCTCGGGATGCTGCCCATCCGAGCCGATATGGAACTCCCGGAGCAGCTCCGGGCGCCCGAGCTTCACGACCGCGCGCGTCCCGTGATGGTCACGTGTGGAGCGGGCGGGCAGGCGGCGATCGGCGCCCACCTCCTCAAGCAGATGGGCTTTACCGACGTGGCCTACATAGACGGTGGGACGGCCGATGTGGAGGCGGCCTTGCAGAAGGCCGTGTCCGCCGGGAAGATGTCCGAGACCCGCGCCACGGCCATCGAGCAGCACCTGCCCGCCCGCATCGATCGGTTCGTGACCCGGACCTTTGCCGGCCACGGGCGTGTGGATGGGCCGAACGGGGCCCCATCCGCTTCCCCGAACGTGTCCTGACTTAGAGCGGCCGGATCAAGGCGGCCAGGTGCGCCAGCAGGAAGCCCAGCGCCAGCGCCGAGGGCGGACCGACGAGCCAGCCCTTCACGATGTTGGACACCGTCTTCCACTGGATGCGCTCCTGGCCCCGCGCCAGCCGGGCGCCCGTCATGGCGCCCACCAGGGCCTGGTTCATGGACGTGAAGAGTCCAAACAGCACGGCCATGAACACCACGACCGCCTGCACGAGCTGGGCGGCCGTGGCCATTCGCAGGTCCACGTGCACGATGTCAAACGCCACCGTCTTCAAGAGCGGCTGGCCCCACGTCAGCACGCCGATGAGAAGACCGATGCCGCCCACGATGCCGGCGCCCCACACTGAGAACAGGTGGGTCATCAGGAGGGAGCCGGTGGCGTTGGACACATCATTGCTCCCCATCGTAAACGACGCCGCCATGCCCACCAGCACCAGCAGCATGGGCCAGGATCCCCACGGTGCCGACGATCCGCCGGCGGCTGGCGCCTTCGGCCGCTCGCGTACCATCCGGTCCAGTCCGCGCGTGAGCAGATAGCCGAGCCCCAGCGCGACCGGCGGCGCGATGATCCAGACAATGGCCAGCTTCAGGATGGTGGCCCAGTACACGCCGATCCCCGCACCGACGGCCACACCCGCCACGCTGAAGACCAGGATCTGGATGGTGGAGGTGGGAACGCGGACCGACGTGTACACGGTCGTCAGCGCGAACGCCGTCAGGATCATCACCACGGCACCCAGCACGGTGACCTGGTGAAAGTGGACGATCCGGAAACCTACGGTCAGCTCGACGTGATGGCTGGCGAGCGCCGCGCCGCAAAACGCCAGCACGGCCATGAGGATGAGGGCGGGCCACAGGCGAATCGACCCGGACCCATACGGCATCCCCATGCAGGCACCCGTGTAGTGGGCTCCGATGCTCCAGGCAAATGCCAGCACCAGCAGGAGCAACACCAGAGAGAGCCCTGTCACCGCACATCCCCTTCTCTATCAAACGGCGTTTGCCGCATTGTGAACATTGTGAAGGAGGGGAGGCCGGTTGGCACGAAGGAGCCGAATAATCCGGTAAAGGGGGTGGCCATGCGCGCGGTCACTTTTCAGGCCCCGGGTGAGGTCAGGGTGGGGACGGTCTCCGATCCCGTCCTGCGCGAGCCCACCGATGCTATCGTCCGCGTCACGCTCTCGGCCGTGTGTGGGTCGGACCTGCACATCTATAACGGCCGGTTTCCCCGCGTCCCGCCCGGCGCCATCCTGGGACACGAGTTCCTGGGTCGAGTGGAGGAGGTAGGATCGGACGTTACCCGGGTGAGCCCGGGGATGCGGGTCGTCGCCTCGTTCTTTTCCTGGTGCGGGACGTGCGCGGCCTGCCTGGCCGGGCAGATGAGTCAGTGCCAGCATCTGGAGACGTTCGGGTTCGGCCAGCTGGCCGGTGCGCAGGCCGAACGGGTACGGGTTCCCCGCGCCGACACCACCCTGGTCCCGGTGCCGGACGCACTCGCGGACGAGGCGGCGGTCATGGCCGGAGACATCCTCTCGACCGCTTTCTTTGCGGCTGAGCGGGCGGGCATCCGCCCGGGCGACACGGTGGCGGTGGTGGGGGCAGGCCCGGTCGGGCTGCTGGCCATCCAGTGCGCGGCACTCTACAGCCCGGTTGCCATCCTGGCCCTGGACCGGGTGGACGAACGCCTGCGCCTGGCCGCGTCGTTCGGAGCCCGACCGGTTCCCGCCGATGCGGACGCGACGGCGGCGGTGCGGTCCTATACGGCCGGGAAAGGGGCCTCCGCCGTCATCGAGGCGGTGGGGAGCCGGGAGAGCTTGAATCTGGCCATCGCACTCGCCGCTCCGTTTGGAACCGTCTCGGCGGCGGGGGTGTTTGCCGAGCGCGACCTGCCGGTGGACATGGCCCGGCTGTTCAACCGCGACCTGACCCTCCGCTCGGGGCTGGGCAACGTGCCGGCCGTGATCGGCCGGGTGATGGCCCTGACCGTGGCGGGCCGGCTCCAGCCGCAGCGCATCGTGAGCCATCGGATGCCGCTCGATGAGGCGGAGGAGGCTTATCGTCGCTTCGATCGGCGCGAGGCGCTCAAAATCTTGTTGATGCCCTGAGCTTGTGAGGAGCGTCGGGGGTGGACGCGGCCGGGATGCGGGGGGATGTCACCATGGCCGGGCAGCTGGAATCCCTGCGAGAGCTTGCGCCGGGGCTCTCGATCTGGCGTGTGCGCCACGGGCACTGGCACAAGGGGGACGACTGGGAAGCGGTCGTGACCACGACGATGGTGCAGGCGCGGGGAGAGGTGGCTCTCCTCGACCCCATTGCCCCGACGGAACAGGAGGGCGCAGACGCCGTCTGGCGGCGGCTCGATAGGAGTCCGCCCACCATGGTCGTCATCTTGAAAGCCGATCATGTGCGTGACGCTGACCTGTTTGCCCGGCGTTACGGCGCGCGCGTGTTCGGACCCGGACTCTACTGGCGGGATGATCTGCCCACTGTACCGGTTCAACAGATCTACCCCGGGATGGAGCTGCCGGGGGGCATGATGGCGCTCTCTGACGGACGCTGGGGACAGGAGACGCCGCTCTGGCTGCCGGATCACCGGACTCTCGTGTTTGCGGATGCCTTGACCGAACGCCGCGAACGGCTCCGGGTCTGGTCGACCCCATGGGACGAAGAGGGTCCGCTGCGCACGCTGAGGAGCCTCCTGCGTCTCCCATTCGACCGCGTGATCATCTCGCACGGGGAGCCGGTCCACGATCGGGGTGCCTACATTCAGGCCCTGGACGCACCACCGTGGACCACGCCGGCGCTGCGCGAGTGGGCGCGGCAGGTTCAGCCCTACCGGGAGCTGCTCGGTCTCGGCCCGTGGTGGGTGGACGAGGACGACTAAGGGCCGCAGACACCGCGAATCGGTAGAGCCGCCCAGATTGACCGTTCCGGTGGGGGGCGCCAATATTTCGGACATGAAAGCCGTGACAATTCCCCGCTTGGGCGGACCTGAGGTGTTGACGGTCGCGGAACTCCCGCCCCGGGAGCCAGGACCCGGCGAGGTGCGGATCCGGGTGCGGGCCGCAACGGTCAATCCCACCGATCTGGGCCTGCGCGCCGGCGGGCGCCCCACGGCCCTGCCGTTCCCGTATATTCCGGGGATGGAAGCGGCGGGCACCATCGATGCCATCGGACCAGGCGTGGCCGGCCGCCGGATTGACGAGCCGGTCATGGCCATCGTGCTGCCCATGCGCCCCGAGGGAGGGGCGCAGCAGGAGCTGGTCGTGGTGCCCAACGACGCCGTGGCCCCCATCCCGGACGGATGGAGTTATGTCGAAGCCGCCACCCTGCCGATGAACGGACTCACCGTACGGCGGGCTTTTGATCTGATGGGGCTCCCGCCCGGCGCGATCCTCGGTGTCACCGGGGCGGCCGGCGCGGTGGGCGGGTACGCCATCCAGATGGGCAAGGAGGAAGGCTACCGCCTCGTCGCGGATGCCCGCATGGAGGACGTTCAGCTGATTCAGGAGCTGGGCGCGGACGTCGTGGTGGAGAGAGGGCCGGCCGTGGGCTCGCACATCCGCAGCGCCGTGTCCGAAGGCGTTGATGGGCTGCTGGATGCGGCCGTGCAGGGGTCAGAGGTGTTGTCGGCCCTTCGCGACGGCGGCCAGGTGGCAGCGGTGCGGCTGTGGAACGGTCGCACCGAGCGCGGGATCACCATTCACCAGGTGGCCGTGACGCAGTATGCCGCCAACCGGCGGGCTCTGGAGGATCTGGGGCGGCTGGCGGCGGCCGGCCGCATCACGCCGCGGGTGGCGGCCACCTTCGCCCCGGAGGATGCCGCCGAAGCGCACCGCCGTCTTGAGGCGGGCGGGGTGCGGGGCCGGCTTGTAATCGTATTCTCCCACTGACGGCGGGGGGCCCGACGGCTCGACGGGAAACCCTGGCGCACGGCCCGGAATCGGACCGGGAGCCGTCCAGCTTGCTGGGGGATGGAAAGCAGCGCCCGGACAGAATCCAGTTGACGCGTGCCCCGGACGGCCTGTTGGGGCTGTGGCCGCCGTCCTGGCCCTCGCCCTGTCTGAGCCCTTGATTGTGCGGCCAGACAGCGCCGGACGCCAAAATGGCTTTACGCCCGTGTTTGCTCTTCAAGAAAGCGGAGGGATGGACGTGCCGGAACGACACATCCTCGCCATTGGCGGGGGCAGTGAGGAGACACGCAGCTACCGTGAGGCGCTCGACCGCTACACGCTTGATCTCACGGGCAAATCGCGCGCCCGGCTCGCATATCTCGGCACCGCCTCGGGTGACTGCGCGGATCGATTCCGCGAGATGAAAGATCGCTGGGCGGAGCTTGGCGTCGAAGCCACCCACATGTCCCTATTCTCGCCCCACACCCGTGAGATTCGTGAATTCCTGCTGGACCAGGACATCATCTGGGTGGGCGGCGGCAACACCCGCAACCTGCTCGTACTCTGGCGCACCTGCGGTGTGGACGGCTTTCTCCAAGAGGCGTGGGAGCGCGGCATCGTGCTGGCGGGCAGCTCGGCCGGCGGGTTGTGCTGGTTTGATTCCGGCGTCACCGACTCCTGGGGTCCGGGCTACGAGCCGCTCCAGTGTCTCGGTTGGCTCGGGGGGAGTTTCTGCCCGCACTGGGACGGGGAAGCGGAGCGCCAGCCGCGTTACAAGGGGCTGCTTCTGGACGGCACGCTGCCGGCGGGGTATGCCGTCGCCGAGATGGTGGGCCTGCACTACGTGGGGACCAGCATGACGCGGGTGGTGAGTGCGCGCCAGGGCGCCACCGCGTATCGCGCCTGGGTGCAGGACGGAGACGTGAAGCTCGATCCGCTGCCGGCCGATGTCCGGACCGCCTGACCTGGCGGTCCGCCCCTATCGTGCGGACGATCTCGCGCTCCTGCACCGCCTTATGCACGAGACGACTCATACCGTAAGCCTCCGCGACTACACCCCGGCGCAGGTGGCGGCGTGGGCTCCCGATCCTGAGTCGCCCGCCGGCGTGGCCCAGCGGGCGCGGCTGTCGGCGTCGCTGGAGGCCAGCATCGCCTGTGTGGCCGACTGGGCCGGGGAGCTGGGCGGCTTCGGCAATGTCACCTCGGCCGGCTTCATGGACTATCTCTACGTGCACCGCGAGCACCAGGGCCGGGGAGTCGCCAGCCGGCTCCTTACGTGCCTGGAGGCGGCGGCGCGGGAGGCCGGCGCCCGCCAGATGGACACGCATGCCAGCCTGACCCTGCGGCCTCTGCTGGAACGCCGCGGCTACCAGGTGCTCGAACGCCGCCGGGTGGTGGTGGTCGGCGTGGCGATGGAGAACTTCTGGATGGCGAAAGGACTCTCACCAGGGACATAGGGCGCGATCGAGCGAAGGACCAGGCCATGGCCTCCGCCACGCGATATCCCCCGGGGATCCCTTGAACTCCGCCCCACCGCCTCCGAGAGCCGTTGGCGGTGCACCGGGCCCTTCGCTGGTTCGAGCGGGATAACAGATTGACACGCCACCTTTCGGTGGCGTATTCTTCGATTGGACACCAGACGGTGTCGCATTGGCTTTTCAGAGAGGAGGGCTACATGCGGGACGTGTTCAGCGCCATCGCCGATCCGACGCGGCGCCAACTGCTTGACCTACTGGCCGGGGCCGACGAGCTGCCACTGCATGAGCTGGCCGCGAGGTTCCCGATGGGCCGCACCGGGGTGTCGAAACACCTCGCCATTCTCAAGGAGGCGGGCCTTGTCGAGGCTCGCAAGGTGAGGCGCGAATCCCGCTACCGCCTGAACGCAGCGGGACTGCTGGCCGTGCAGCAGTGGGTGTCATATTACCAGCGCTTTTGGACCCAGCGGATCGACCGGCTGCGAGAGTTGCTGGAGGAGGAGAAGCCCTGAGCGAGACGGTCTCCCTGGATTTTGAGTTGAAGAGCCGGATCGAACGGGTGTGGCACGCCTTGACCGATCGGCGACGCTCTCCCAATGGACGCTGTTTGAGTCCCGGGATTTCCAGCCTATTGTCGGACACAAGTGTCAGTTTGTCAGTCCGGCCGGTCCCGGCTGGGATGGAATTATCGAGTGCGAGGTGCTGGAGGTCGACGCACCGCATCGGCTCTCCTACACCTGGGTGGGCGGCCGGAGAATCTGGTGGTGCACACCATACTCACCTGGACCCTGACGGAGACCGGGGCCGGGCTGACGCGGCTCCATCTGGAGCAGAGCGGCTTTGACCCGAGCGCCAAGCGGGCCATCGGCGGCGCCCGGTACGCGTGGAATCTCATGCCGGAGCAGCTGCAGGCCCGGCCGAACTCGGACCAGCAGAAAGAAGGGGGAACCCGACGATGAAGAGCACGCAGAGGAGCGCCCAGCGCATCGCCTCAGGCAGCCAGGCCGATGAGGAATGGACCGCCGAGGAACGCGCCGCGATGCAGGAGCGGGCCCAAGAGATGAAGGCGGCCCGCAGGCGCGGCGCCCGTG
>JAJZYZ010000075.1 GCA_021797815.1 Bacillota bacterium | reverse complement strand
TCCACGAAAAATTCCGGGGGCGCGGAGGCCCCCGGGCCCTATACTGGCACTCATTGACGACACGCGTCCGCCTCTCTCTGGCGGAGAATCTGAGTCAGACTGATGTCACAAAGCTAGAGCCAAAACACCAGCTCATAGAGGTCTTCACTCTGCTGCGGGGTGAACTCCCGCAAGCCGAAGTCGTCCACGACGAGCAGGTCGGGCGCAAAGTAGGCGCGCAGCCGCCGCTCGTAGGTGCCGTCGGCATGCCCGCCGCTGAGATCGGCGAGGAGGGCCGGCGCCTTGCGGTAGACGACCGGGTAGCCCTGCTGGCATGCCGCGTAGCCCAGCGCTTGGGCGAGGTGACTCTTGCCCAAGCCCACGGCCCCGGAGAGGATGACGGACTCGTGGCGGCGGAGGAAGGCGCAGGTGCCCAGATCGCGGAGCTGGGCGGCCGGAATCGCCGGATTGTAGGACCAGTCAAAGGCCGTCAGCGTCGTCACCTGCTCAAAGCGGGCGGCCATCACCCGCCGTTCGAGGGTGCGCTGCTCGCGGCGTTCAAGTTCGTCGAGGCACAGCCGCTCCAGAAACTCCAGGTAACCGAGGTGCTGGGTTTCCGCCTCCTGGAGGCGGATATCCATCGTGGCCCCCATGCCGCTCAGCTTCAAGCGTTTGAGGGTGGGGCGGAGATCAGTCAACGTCACCGGCCTACACTCCTTTCGCGGGACTCGTCGGGGCTCCCCCGTCCACGCGGGGGTGGCGATAGCGGAGGCGTGCCCGCGAGGCGGCCCCCGCGCCCCCGCCGCGTCCCGCTCCGTCGGCGACCCCGGGTGTCTCCCCATTAGCGGTCGCCCGGCTCGGTGCTAAACTCAGAGGCACCGCGGAGCAAGGCGCCGGCCGGCGGATGCTCCGGGGGGTCTGAGACGGGCAGGGGTTGCTGGTCCCAGGCTTTGAGGAGGATGGTGCGGACCGTCTGATACCGGGGGTCCCCAAAGGCGACGGCGCGGTGACAGGCCGCGTCGAGCCGGGGGGCCCCATAGTCGTCGGCCAGCCGCAACAGACCCAGCACTTGCCGCAGGTGAGCGGAGGTCTGGGTCGCCAACAACGTCTCCACCACCTGGAGCACATGGGGACCCAGGGCGGTGGCCCGTTCCCGACACCGGGTCGGCGTGGCCATATAGTACGCCAGCTTGTCCGGGGGGAAGTCGGTGGGGTCGTCGTGGGGCCGGTCACCGCGCTGTCCACGGGGATGGATCTTGAGGCACGCCCCCTGCCCATAGAAGCGGACCTCCCGGGCGGTGAGCTGGACATCCAGGCGGCGGCCCAGGTAGCGCCAGGGGACCGAATACAGCACCCGGTGGACCTGACAGCGCGCATCGGGACCCACCTTGGCGGTGGTCCAGGTCGTGAGCTCCCATGGGTGCGGCGGGAGGGGATGGGCCGCCGCGGCTTCCTCGACGGCAAAGTGCTCGGCGGGGCGGCGGCCGGTCGTCCCGTGGAGGCGTTGCCCGGCCTCCTCCCGACACCAGCGCACGGCGGCGGTATTCATGGCCGCGATGGACGGCCAGGCTTCTCCCGCCCAGAAGGCATCGCGGATATAGGGCATCGGGCGTTCGGTCCGGGCCTTGTCTTTGGGGTGGGCGGCCCGGGCCGGGTCAATGAGGAACCCGTAGTAGGTGGCACACTCCGCGTAGCTCTTGTTGACCTCCGGGTCATACCAGTCAGCCTTGGTGACCCCGGTCTTGAGGTTGTCGAGGACGACCCGGTGAGGCACCGCCTCAAAGAAGGCGAAGGCCGCAACATGGGCCTGGCACCAGGCCGCTTGATCCAGGGTCGGGCTGAGCCACACGCACGGATACCGGCTGCAGGTCCACACCATGCTGAACGCCCAGATCCGATGCCGTTTCTGGGTGCGGGGGTCCGTCCAGGGGCCCATGAGGCCCCCGTCCACCTGCACTTCCTGGCCCAGGGGCGGATCCGGACGCCAGACGGTCACCTCGCGAGCGCTAGGGGGCGGGACGAGCGTCCGGCAGTACCGGCGGAAGGTCGCGAGGCTCACCGGGCAGCCGGTGTCCCGCACGAGCCGTCGCCAGACCGTGGTGGCGGTGTTGGTGGTCAACCCCGACACGATCCGGTCGTGGTACGGCGCCAAGAGCGCCTGGGCGGGTACGGCCGGGGTCAGGTGCGGCCACACGTGGCGATAGAGCGCTTGCCAATCGGCCAGGGTGACCGCGGGCTGGTGGGGCTGGTACCCGGCGGCTTGGGCGAGGCCGATGTACTTCCGGAGCGTATGGCGGTCGACACCGAGATTCCGTTCCAGGGCCCGCAGGCTGTCGCCGGCGTGCCAGTGCTGCCAGATTTCGAGACAATTCGGCATGGTGAACTCCCTTCGTCCCATCGATGTCTCCTCTCTCGAGTCCCCCAGGGGCTCCCGAGAGGGGTTAGCGGTTCGAAGGAGAGATCCTGGCCGGGGGAATTCCGTGACCAGGGGCTGGGGGAATTACGTGACCACCTTAGCGCTCAGGGGGTGGAATTTCGTGACCGTCGACACGATGGGAGGAGGTTTCTATTTAGAATCTCTTGCGAAATACGCCGCCTTCATTTCCAATCCCTTCCTCGCTGGAAGGAACGGGCATCGCGATCCGGGAATATCGCTCCCTGACGGGGGTGCGGACAACTTGTCGGAGATCACGGTACGGATTCGCCGGATGGATGGTGAGTCCCTGGTGATTCACCACGCCCTGCAAATGGCTGAGGTCTTCTTTCGGGTGGATCCGAGCGCCGTCGGACCTAATGCCTACGATCAGCGGGTGCTCGTGTCCTGCCCAGACCGAATCACGGAAGAGGATATCCACGCCATCAACGGTACCATGGCAGCCCGTTCGCCCTTAAAGGCGTGGCAAGCGCTCATCCGTGCCGGTCCTGTGCCATGGCTCGCGGCGCTCGACCCGTCGTGGGATCTGTTGCAATTGTCGGATACCGAGTGGGGCGACCTGGACGTGGAGCAGCGTCTTCACGCGGCCTTTCAGGCTGTATTCGGACCATACCGGCGACTCGCCGTCGTGACGAAAGTGCTCTATATGAAGCGCCCTCGGTTGGTTCCTGTGTGCGATAGCTTCGTCCTCCACCAACTCGGTGCACCGCCCGGAACCGATGGGGATCCCCGACGATCAGCGGCCGTCATCGGACATCTCCGCCGGGAGGGGCAAGGTAATGTGGACGCTCTCGTGGCCATTCAGGACAGGCTACGCCGCGAAAACGGGGTCTATCCGTCCCCTCTCCGTATCTTCGAAGCCCTCATCTGGCAGAGTCACCCGGACACGTGGTACCAAAAGCTCGCACCATTAATCTCCACGTGGCTCGGCTCTCGGACCCCAGGCGAGGAGCCCTGAACGATGAACATTCGGTTCTTAGGGGATCGGAAGGATTTTGTGAAGTATGACTTCCTCTTGCAGATGGCCCTCACCCTGCGTCCTCGTGCGGGAGTCATGGTCATTCCCATGCTGACCGGGACCCCGTTCCGGTATCCGGTTGGGCCGCGTGACGCGGACCTCCATGCTCACGTGGCGAGAATGACCGTCGACCTGGCAGGCCATTTCCACTCCGTGACGGCATCCGTCTCTGACTTCTTCGGACGGAACGGCGTGCAACTCCGGTTCAGCCCGGGGGGGATCCTCGCTCCTGGCGCTCGGGAGGAGTACTTCACTAACGCGGCCGTCTCGTCCGACGCCGAGGCCATCCTGTTCGTCGATCCCGACACCGGTCTGGAAACAACCTCCCAAGGTACGACTACCCATCTCCGTTACACCGAGCTGGACGGTCTGCACCAACGAATGTCGGAACAGTCGATTCTCATCGTGTACCAGCATCGGCGTCGCGAATTGTTCCAGAAGACGTGGAGTCACATTACACAGGCGCTCCAGCACCGGACCCACATCCGGCAGGCAGCGTCGTGGACCAACGGTGAGGTCGCATTCGTCCTGACCAGCCGGTCGGAACGGGCGTGGAATCGGATGGGCGTAGCTCTTGACAAGTACGTGCAGCGGACTAACGAGGGTGAGGTTTTGCGGTGGGGATGCGACGCAGGGCCCGATAACCTCGTTTCGCCGAGTGCTCCGCGTCCACCTTGTGCATGTGGGTGCGGGCACTATCCGAAAGGTGCGCGTTCGCGCTTTTTCCCAGGCCACGATGCTCGGGTGCGGGGCGGTGTTGTAGGAGTCGACGAGCATGGGGAGTAAGTACGAGCCCCTGTGGCGGGCTCACCTCCCTGAGCTGCATGAGGCGATGGTTGCCGCGACTACCGAGGGTTCGACGCAATGTCTGATGGTACGCAACCTCAAGGCCTACGGCGATCGCAGGACGTGGGCCGGAGCTGCCATGGTCATAGGGGGAGAGCTACGGGCCTCGCGCGGTGCACACATGCGGGCTCTCGGGCGCCTCATGGCGCCGGAATCTGCCAAATGGCCCGGCATCGAAGTCCATTTTCGCTTGCGCGATAGCGTGACCCTTACCGTTCGTGCCGTTTCGCATGCACCAGTGCTGGGCGGGGGCCTGAGGTAATCAGTCCCGGGTGCCAGCGAGTCCTCTCCTTGCGAGAACCGATCTTACATCGGCTACGGCACGGCCCCGGAAGACCAGGCCCACTTTCGGGAGCGGGTGGTGGCGGCATGTCAGCCGCATGCGCGCGCCGTGCCGGGCGAGAAGCCCGGCCTAGCTCCCACCACCATCATGCGGATGCTGGCGGCCGAGACCAACGCCAACCCGGCGTCGTGGCAGCGACTGTGGACGGCGGCTCGGTTTGTCCGGGCAACGCCCTCCGGCCCCGCGGATTGCCACGAAATTCATTAATGTGGTTAACAAAGCGTGCACGCCGCGATCATCTCTATACCCCCAGATCGGATCCCGGTTGGATCCTCGAGGCACCCGCGGGGACGCTAGAGCCACCGTACCGTGACCGTCAGGCTGGGGAAGGGAGAGAGCGACTCAGTGGACGTCAGGCCGCTGGGCGGCTCCCCATTCCCTGGCACCGGCCGCCGTGCGCCTGGCCCTGACACCCATCCCCGCCGTCACCAGCGGTACGAGGGTAATATAAAATGGAACACACCATCGGAACCCGGGCCAGCCCCTCGGCACCCGAGTATCGGGCCAGGCGGCCCCGGTTCGCCAGGCCGAGGCCGTTTGCCAGGAGGCCCGTCGCGGTCAGGGACAGTGTGTCCCGCCCGAGCCATGGCGTCCGGGTCACGAGGTTCCTCCATCCTGCGGTTATGAATTTCGGCGGACGGACTTGCCAGGCGAAAGAGGGGGGAGCGGCATCAGGCGACGATGGGGCATCTGGCTCATGGTGGCCCTCTTCGTGTGGGGGGCCGCCCGCATAGGGCTTTTCTACCGGTCCTACTGGGGCACTATCCACCAGCTGCCGGCCATTGTGGGTGCCTCGGTGCGAACGCACCGAGGCACCCCCATCCATCTCTCTGATGTGTCACCCTGGGTGGCCCGCGCCCTGATTGCCACGGAGGACCGGTCGTTTTACAGCAACATCGGGGTCTCCTTCGAAGGGGTCGGCCGGTCGCTCTACGTGGACCTGTCGTCCGGCCGGTTTGTCGAAGGAGGCAGTACGCTCACGCAACAGCTGGTGCGGGACGAGATTCTGGGGCCGGAGAAAACCATCCGGCGCAAGTTGTCTGAGGCACTGCTTTCCGTGGCCGTGACCGCACTTTACTCGAAACGGCAGATCCTGAGCTGGTATCTCGACGAGGTGTACCTGGGAGGCGGCTACTGGGGGATCTACCGAGCCTCAGAGGGCTATTTCGGAAAGCCGCCGGCACGCCTAACCTTGCCGCAGGCGGCGCTCCTGGCCGGCCTTCCGCAGGATCCCTCGGCTCTTGACCCGCTTACACATCTGCAGGCCGCCCGCCGGCGGGAGTGGGAGGTGCTCCTGTCGATGGTGGACGACGACATGCTGAGTCTCAGTGCGGCGCATCGGGTGTACCGGATGCCCCTTCATCTCGTGTCCCACTAGAACCCTCAAGCATTTTGTCGGGCCATGCGGCGACGGACTTCATTTCCCAGCCGCGGCCGGGACACCAGGGCAACAAAGCAGCATGCGCGCATCGTGTTCCACGATGTCGGCGGACAACCCGCAGAGTGGCCCGCCGGAGGCCTTGCCAGGCGGTGCCGGCCGAGTCCGGATGTGTTGACTCACACGGAGACTCGGGATGCCGTCGTCCTGTCGGACCCGCCTCTTGGGGGAGAAGATCAAGCCGGTCACGCGGCGGTTGTGGTCGTTTCCCTGGAGACTCACTCCTCGAGCTGTCCGTCCGGCGAGCGAGCTGGCGGATTATCGTGGCTGCGCCCCGGATGTGGGCATCACTGGCATGGACGTGCCGGATAGACCCCCACCCTCTTGGAGAAATAAGGCTGCCGCGTGATGGACCGGACCCCTCATGCGGCGCCCGCGTGGGCGCGGGTGAAGCGGGCGAGAAGAGTCTCGGTGATGGATCCTCGAAGCTCCGTCTCGGGCCGCGGGTCGAGCGCGCTTTCCCATCCGGCTCGGCCCTAAAGCCGTCAAACGGCGTGAGAGCGCCAATGGCCTCGTCATATATGATGAAGACGGCTCGATAGTCGAGGAGGACCGGGAGTGTGGCGTGGCACGTGAGCCACGCAAGCCGGCTCACGTGAAGGCAATCCGGCAAGTTTCACCAGCAGGCGTCGGTCCTGGGCTTCGACTCGGGGGTGCCGGGGTAACCTGGACCGAAGACGTCGCGCGAGGTGAAGCGCGACGGGTCGGACCTGCGCGGCAATCGGCTCCGGCCGTACTTTCAACAGGTGGTGAACGGATCCATGACGCTCCTCAGCGCATGAGCATACGAGGTGTCGAGGTAACCGTGGTGCGGCGGGTGGCTGAGTGCCCGCCTCTCGGGTCTCATGACCAGGCGGTCGTGGTGGACGTGCTGCGTGCCACGAGCGCCATGGCGGCGGCGACGTATCATGGAGTGGCCCGCATCTGGCCGGTGCCCGAGGTGGAAGACGCCCACCGCGTCCGCAAGAGCGATCCGACTTGGCTTCTGGTGGGCGAACGGGGCAACCGCCGCCCGGATGGCTTTGATCGCGGCAATTCTCCGCTCGAGTGGGCAGCGACCGACAATGGCGCCTCCGCCGCGTGGACGACGACCAATGGCACCCGGGCGCTCTTCGGTGCAGCCGGCGCGGGGAGGCTCGCGGCGGCTGCATTCGTGAACCGGGCCCGGGCGGCTCGCTGGGCAGAACAGGCGCCCGACCACCGGCTCCTACTGATTCCCGCGGGCGAGAACGGCGCCGAGTCAGAAGAGGACTGGCTCTGCTGCGGCGCCATCGTGGAGGCGCTGCAGCAGCCGCGGGTCAGCGCTGAGGCGGGCGAGGCGCGTGAGGCGTTTTTGGCGGTGCGGGAGCGGCTGGCGGCAGCCATCCGGGAGACCGAACACGGACAGGCGCTTATTGCCCAGGGTCTCGCAGCTGATGTCGAGTGGTCGTCGCGGCTCGATGTGATGGCGGTGCTGGCGGTAAGGATCCACGATGATCCGCTGTGGCTCGGTCCCGCCTGAAGGGGGAATCCACCCCGAACCCACGGGCGGATGATCCGACGCTGATGATAGAATAAAGGCGGAAAATGGCACGGGAGCGGTGCAGGCCGCATGCGGGTAATCGCGGGCAGGCTCGGTGGACAGCGCCTCGACGCGCCGTCAGGGATGGAGACGCGCCCGACGTTGGACCGGGTGCGGGAGGCTCTATTTAACGTGTTGCAGTCGGAGGTGGCCGGCGCTCGCGTTCTTGATCTCTATGCGGGAACCGGCGCCCTGGCGATCGAGGCGTTGTCGCGAGGCGCCGGTTCGGCGGTACTCGTGGAGTGCTCGCCAAAGGCGCGTCGCGTGATCCGGGACAACCTGCGCCGGCTGGGGCTGGAGGCTGACGCCCGCCTCTTGCCCGAACGGGCGGAACGGGCAGTTGAGAGCCTCGGCTGCGGTGCATTCGACCTCGCCCTGCTGGATCCGCCGTGGCCCGCGGGCATCTCGCTGCCGGTGCTCGCGCGGATACCGGCCCTAATGGCGGAGGGAGGGATGGTGGTCGTGGAGCACGAGAGGGACGACGCTCCCCAGGCGCCGGGAGTCGATATCTGGCCGGGTCTCATACTCGTGGACCGCCGTCGCTATGGACGGGCCAGACTCAGTTTCTTTCGCAAGTCTGGGCCGCAGGAGAGTCTGTTATGAAGCGCCGGGCGGTGTTTCCGGGGTCGTTTGATCCGTTCACCAACGGACACCTCGACGTCGTCACGCGAGCGTCCCGGCTGTTCGATGAGCTCTACGTGACCGTCTTCGTGAATCCGGACAAGCCTTCCTGGCTGGATGCGGACGCACGCGTGGACGCGATCCGCCAGTCCACTCGTCATCTGGCCAATGTCAGCACCGACCAGAGCCGGGAGCTTCTGGTGCGGTATTGTGCGCGTCTCGGTGCGCAGGCGATTGTCCGGGGACTTCGCGGGCCCGAGGACGTAGGCTACGAGTGGTCGATGACGCTTATGAACGCGCATCTGGCGTCCGATATCGAAACCGTGTTCTTGGCGAGCATAGGATGGGCGCACGTGAGTGCCTCGCGGGTCCGGGAACTGTGCCGCTACGGGGTCCCACTCGCGGATCTGGTGCCGGCGCCCGTGGCCGCGTTACTGACGGCAGTCGGAAAGGTCGGGAAGGAGATACCGGATGGCCAAGACTGACCTGTGGGAGTCGGAGCTGGTCAGCCTGATAGACCAGGCCGAGGACCTGTTGTCTGAAAGCCGCAGGGTGCCTCTAACCGGGCGTTCGGTGGTAGATGCCGAGAGCCTCACCACGCTTTTGCAGCACATGCGGAGGATTCTACCGGACGACATCCGGCAGGCACGCTGGATTATTCAAGAACGCGAACGCCTGTTGGGGGAAGCCCAGGATGAAGCACGGAAGGCCGTCGGTGATGCCCAAGCCGCCATCGATCGCCTGACGGACGAGCATGCGGTGACGCGGGAGGCCACGGCCAGGGCGGAGGTCCTCATTCAGCAGGCCCAGCAATCGGCCCGGGAGATCCATGCGGGCGCGCGCCAGTACGCAGACGATGTGCTGGCAGGGCTGGTAAGTCGGCTTGAGGACTTGCGCCGGCAGGTGCAGACCGATCGCGAGCAGCTGAGCCGGTAACCAGGTCGGGAAGTAAAGGGTGGAGAGTCCGTGGGCGTGGCCGGCCACATTATCCGCCGGGGTAGAAGTCGGGGACATGAGGGTCCGGCCCGGGAGCGCTGGCGAGTCCCGCCGCCGGGGACACCTCGCCTTCCGGGTGAGGTGCGGCCATCCCCGCGCAGCTGATAGGGTGACCGTCGAGCGGGCTGCACTGGATGAGGCCGCCCAGTGGATCGGATGAGGGCGCCCGAGAGCACGGCGACCCGGAGTGCGCTGACCCGCGTATGGCGTTTGCCTCGAGCGGGCGAAACACGCGAGCGCGCGAGATGGAGGCGGTCGCCAGGAAGCCTTGCCGGGAGGCCAATCGCGAGGATGCCCGACAGCCCGCGACGGCAGTCTGCACGGTGAGGCCCATGAGGTCGGATTTTACTGGTTGGCACATAGAAACGTGCGCCCTCGGTAACTAAGCGGCACCGGCCCCTGGCGAAGTTCGTCTCGGCATTGCACGGTGGCTCCGGGCACCGTGACGGCCGGTCACGGAGGTGTCGCATGCGGGGTCCGTAGACCGGTGGCCTGTCGGTTCGCAACAGGACCGGTCGGTCATCGATCACCATCCAGGCACCCGTCCACAGGCCCATCCATGCATGCCTCCGGGCGGGCGGGCAGTGGCCTGGGGTCTGGGACGGGAAGAGCGGGTCCCATGGGATGAAGGGGTTGGCCACGGTTGACCTCCCGTGTTGGACACATTGGACCGCGAAGATCGGATTTGGAGCAGAGGAGGTGCGTATGAGGAAGGGAAACGGCCGGTGGTGGAAGACCGTACTGTGGGTGGCGGCCGTGTTGGCGGTCCTCGTGGGTGCTTCCTGGTTCGTTCCGGTGAAAGAGATCGCTTTCGCGCCTGGGATCACCGGCAATCTAGCCGGCATGGTGCACGT
>JAJZYZ010000074.1 GCA_021797815.1 Bacillota bacterium | reverse complement strand
CCTCCACCAGGAGACGGCTCCCGTCCGGCGACCACTGCGGTGCCCGGGCGGTCCCGGCGAATCGGGTCAAAAGCCGCACGGCGCGGGTCTCCACGTCCAGGAGGGCAACGCCCGCCTCGCCATTTACGCGTCCGACAAACGCGACGCGGCGTCCGTCGGACGAGAGTGCGGGGTCGGCCATCTCCCCGTCATAGAGGTTGTCGGGATCGCCCGACTGGCGAAGGCGCGCGAGCCGCACCCGACGGGCGCCGTCCTCAAAGCGTGTGGCCGGATACAACACGTCACCGCCCGGCATGAGGATGGGCGGGCCGGCCTGAACGATGCGGCCAAGATCCTCGGGCATGAAGGGAGACAGGTGAGGGGCACTCGCTCGGTGCGACATGACAACTCCTTTTTGTGCAACCGACTTCTCGGAGCAGGAGAGTTCTTCACCGGTCATCAAACTTCCTGGACCGGCGCTGCCGGCCGTCTCTTGATGACGCGCTCCGGGGCGAGACGGACCCTAAGGGGGCTCGCCCGTAACCTCACGCTCCGTGCGGCCGGAATCCGTTTGGCTGGCCGTGCGCCAGTAGGTGCCGCCGGCCCGGTCCATGAGACCGCTCACGATAAGCTCACGGCGGAGCGTGGCAAAATCGGGGTGGTGCTGCCGAAGCACCTCATTGACGGCGCGCTCGGCATAGCGGACGCCCGGCTCCAAGCGACCCGCGAGCCACTCCAGCACCACACGCCGCTTGGCTCGGCTGGCCGGAATGTCTTTCAACGTCTTGCCCACAAAGACGTCGCGCAGCACCTTGGCGGCAAACGGGTCGTCCTCAGCGTCCGGTGATCCGGCGAGGCCGGCCCACCGCTCCGGATCGAGGCTCCGATTCACGTCTGAAAGCCGATCCGGCTCGAATCGGTAGACATGGGTGGTCCCCTCCCGGCGCATGCTGAGGGGGCCGAGGCCCTTTAAGCGGGCCAGGTGGTGAGACACGGTGGGAGACCGCAGTCCCAGGCGGTCGGCCAGCTCCTCAACGCTTGACTCGCGGGCGGCCAGGAGGGCGAGGATGCGGATGCGGCTCTCGTCGGCCAGCACCTTCAAGACATCTACGATAGAGGGGTCGTCCGTACGGGACGCCTTCTTTGAAATGAGATGGCGTACATATAGACAGATATCTAATTGTGCCTCAAGCGCTCGGCGGGAGGCCAGATACGAGTACGCGTCGCCCCGAGCGCCCCGCGCCTGTCAGGGTTCGCGCCCTGACAGCGCGTCGGGAAACATCGCGCTGATGCTCTCTCGATGGTGGATGCGGCGGATAGCCTCGCCAAAGACCGGCGCCACCGACACCACCTCCACCTGATCGGTGAGGGTCTCGGCAGTGTGTTCCACCGTGTCGCTGACAATAAGACGACGAATGGGACTTTCCCGCAGACGCTCGAGGGCGCCCGC
Organism: Bacillota bacterium; assembly: GCA_021797815.1. Classification (GTDB taxonomy): domain Bacteria; phylum Bacillota; class Sulfobacillia; order Sulfobacillales; family JAIMBI01; genus JAKATP01. The sequence continues at coordinate 8,777 of JAJZYZ010000074.1, read as the reverse complement.
CCCGAGCACGGCATGCGTGACGGCGGCGTAGACGGTGCGGGCGCCATGGCGCATAAGTTCCCGCGCCACTTCGATGAGCGTGCCCGCGGAAGCGGTGAAGTCGTCGACGATGACAGCGTCGCGCCCACGCACGTCGCCAATCAACGTGAGGACGGCGGCCCGCTCGTCGTGGGAGAAGCGTCCCTTATCCACGATGGCGAGGGGGGCGTCAAGAGCCGACGCGAAGCGGCGGGCAGGTTTGGCAAAGCCGACGTCCGGGGAGACCACGACGGGATCCTGGAGGGGAAGCCGGCGCAGACGCTCGACCAGGATGGGCAGCGCGTAGAGGTTGTCCACAGGCTTTCGAAAGAAGCCCTGAATCTGCGGAGCGTGAAGATCCATGGTCACGATGCGGTCGGCTCCGGCCACCTCGATGGCGTCCGCACATACCCGCGCCCGGATAGACACCCGCGGCTCGTCTTTCTTGTCGCCCTTGGCATAGCCGAAGTAGGGGATGATGGCGGTCACGGAGGTCGCGCTGGCCCGCTTGAAGGCGTCGATCCAGAACAGGAGCTCCATGAAGTTGTCGTTGGCGGGATGGCCGGTGGACTGGATGAGATACACGTCCTGGCCCCGCACGTTGTCCTCGACGCGGACAAAGAGGTTGCCGTCGGAGAACTGCAGGGTCTCGTTGTGGCCTGCGGGGACGTCCAGGTAGGCGCAGATGCGACCGGTGAGTCCTGGGCTTGCGCGGCCACCGAAAATTAGAAGCGGACTCTGGTCCATGAAGTTGGGGGTCGCCTCCTCTTGCGCTGGATGGCAGATGGGCTGCCAGGCGTGCCGTCTTCTCGCATGATACGACGGCACGGCACTCGGGCGGCAGATGAGACCGGGCCACACCGGTTCCCGGACAGGAGAAGAGGGCGGGAGACCCGCCCTCTTCAACCGTGACCGATGCGTTCCGGGATCCAGAAAGCAGGCAGCAGAGGTCCCCTCTACTTGCCAACCTTCCAGTAGTTGTACTCGACGTAGCCCGAAATCGCATTGGTGTACTTGTTGACGCCATGGAGGCCGTTCTGGACCACCTGCACTGTCGTTGAGGTCGGGATGTAGAGTACGGGCAGGTTCTTCGCCGCGTACGCCTGGTAAGCGTCAAGCGTCTTCGTCGCCGAAGCCGGCGATTGGGGCGCCACGCTTGCCTTCACGAGCCGGTTCATGGTCGGGCTGTTGTACATGCCGATGTTGGCCGGCGAGTTGGCCGCGAACAGCTGATCACCGGTCGGGTCCGTGGCGCCGTAGCACCATCCGCCGCCCCACCATTCCACCTGGTACTGGGTGTCGGTGAGGGCGATGACCTGGTTGAACGGCTCCTCCTTGATGGTGGCCTTGATGCCCTCTTTGGCCCAGTCGGACTGAATGAGCTCGGCGATGTTTGTGTCCGTGTTGGACCCCGAGGCGACGATGAACTGGAAGGCGAGCTGCTTTCCGTTCTTCGTCATGACGCCGTTCTTCATGTGCCACCCGGCTCCCTCAAGGAGCTTGATGCCGCGCTTGATGTTGTATGGGTACGGGTTCTTCAGACCCTTGTCGAAGAACGGGTTGTTGGGGAGCTTCGGCACCGGGTCGTAGGTCTGGTAGGCGAGTCCCTGGTACAGCTTGATGATCGACGCCTGGTCGATGCCCAGCTGGAGCGCCTGCCGCACCGGAAGCTCAGACAGGATGGGACCGATCCCGCCCGGGGCCTTGGAGTACAGGTTCGGCTGGATGTAGTTGAAGCAGAAGCTGTACGGCGCGTTCTCGTCTTTGTAGTAACTCGGCAGCTGCTTCAAGTCCTTCACGTAGGACGTGGGAATACCCGCGTACGCGAACTGGCCCTTGCGCAGTCCCGCGAACAGGTTCGAGTTTGAGGTTTCGTACTCAAACAGGAGCTCCTTGATCGTCGGCTTTTTGAGGGTGTACTTGGGGTTTGCCACCAGGGTCCAGTACTCGTTGTTGACGTACGAGCCAAACGCGTAGGGACCGTCGACCACCTTGAACGCCGCGTTCGAGGGTGAGTTGGAGATCTTGTTGATGTACGCCAGTTCCTGGTTCATGTTCGAGTACTTGTCCCACGTCTGCTTCGGCAGGGGGACCAGGTTGGACAGGCCGTTGTATTCGAACCAGACCGGGTTGAGCGGCTTATTGAGGGTCACCGTAACGGTGTAAGGGCCGGTCGCGACGACACTTTTCCAGTCCTGCGGAATCCCGCCCGCGCCGACGCCGCAGTATTCCCAGGGTGCCTTCGGCTGCGCGGAGGCGTCGATGATCTGCCACGCGTACACGACGTCCTGGGCAGTCACCGAGGTGCCGTTGCTCCACCGCCAATTGTGGTGAAGATTGATGGTGTAGACCGTGTCGTTCTTGGTGGGCGTGATGCTGGACGCGACCGACTGCGCATAGTCGATCTTGTCCTGGTTGTTGATGAAGATGAGCGGCGCGTACATTTGAGACGTAATGCTCGCATTTTCCACGCTGCAGGCTGCGGCCGAGACAATCGGGAAGTAGTCGTTCGGCTCCAGCTGAACGCCCCCGACCATCTTGATGACCTTGTTGTTGAGACCGGGCGCGACGCTGCTTCCGGCCTGGCTCGGCCCGGATCCGCAACCCGCCAGTACCAGGGCGAATCCACCCAGCAGGGCGGCGGCCCCTCCGTACCATCGACGGGACTTCATGATGCATGCTCCTCTCTCCGGGCGCCGGAGGGCGCCCACTCGCGAAACCTGCTCGGGCCGACAGCGGTGTCAGGGAGGGTCGCTTCCGTGTCACAGCGCCACCCCGAGCAAGCCTCAATTCTACACAACGGAGCCAAAATCCTTGATGCCTGCTGAAATTTTATGGCCTTCCCTGCGGTCCCAGGGAAAGTATCAGCCGTTCGGCGGCCTGTCTTCCAGGACCCGGCGCCAGGGCGACCACGGCAGCACCAGTCCACCGCAGAGCGTGAGGCCCGCCGCCGCCAGAATCGCACCGCCGGCGCCGAGAGCCACGGCCGCGAGTCCGGCCAGGAGGCTCGCGACCGGCGTGGCACCAGACTGGATGACTGTCTGCCAGCCCACCACCTGCCCGTACAGGCGGGTCGGTATGGCGCGCTGGGCCATCGTGGACACGACAATTCCCACCGGAGCCGTGACCGCGTCGATGAGTCCCACGGCGATGGTGGCGGTCCACCAGTTGTGCGCCAGGGCCAGGACGACCATGCCGGTGCCGGACACCCACAGAGCCATCGACAGGAGCCACACGATCCGGATCCGCGGCACGATGTAAGGCGCCATGAACGCCAGCGCCATGGGGGCAATGCCGGCCACCAGTCCGACCACGCCCACCATGGGAGCGGTCAGATGGAGCCGGTGCCGGAACACGAACACTTGCAGCGCGAAGACGGCCACCCAGGTGAAGGTCCAGTAGCCATACACGATGGTCGCGGACAAGACGTCGCGCGCCTTACGGAGCGCTATCCAGGGTTCGCTGAGAGAGTTGGCCCGGAGAAGCGGGGGGATCGGTTCCACCGGACCCATGCGCGGGAGCCAGAAGATGGGTCCAATCATCACGGCCACGGCGGCCGCGTTCGCGAGGAGCGCCCCCTCGACGCCGAAGCGGCCGATGGCAAACCCGGCCAGAGCCGGCGATACGTACCAGGACACGTTGAACAACATCCACCACAGCCCGTTGACCGCGATGCGAGCCGGTGCGGGAGTGAGGCGCTGGATAGCCACTTCGGTCGCCGCGGTGGCACCGATGCCCCCGCCCGCGGCGCAAAACGCCCCCGCGTCGGCGGCCCACAGCGGCAGATGATGATAGTGGAGGAGGAGTGCGAGTACGACCAGGGTGGCCAACTGCACCAAGAGGCTCACCATCAGCACCCACCTGACCGACAAGCGGTCGGTGAGCCGGCCGATGGCGGGCAGGAACAGCGTCGGCACGTAGGAGAGGGCCACCATGGCTCCGAGGGCGGCCGCCGAACCTGTCAGGTTGTACACGAGCCAGGGGAGTGCGAGACGGAAGAATCCGTTCCCAAAGTCGCCGATGGCACTCCCGACGAGGAGCGCACGAAGACTGAGCGGAGTGGCAGTCAGCGCCTTCCAGCCGCGCGGCGTCGGCCCTTCGCCTTTTGAGAGGCTCCGGTCCGGAGACATATATCCGTCCTTTCAAGCTTACGCACCGCGAGGCCCGAAGGGGACGGCAATCATGCCGGACCGTGACCCACAACCCGGGTTCGACCAGGGCGCGTCGTGTGCCGGGCGGAGGAGCGGGCGCCTCTCTCTGGGAGACGTTGCCCGTAATTAGCCGGCGATGCCGGCGGGGGTGAGCCACCCTCATTCGGGAGCATATCACGAAACGCTATTCTCCAGACGAGAAAGGGCGAGCATGGACGCGTACGAGCGAGTATGATGACGTTAGGGACAGATTGCAGGGAGGGCGCGCGGCTGACCGGCAAGGCGCACGGGGGCGCTAGTTGGCGGGATGGCGAGTTGATGAGGTTATAGGAGGCTTCGGCGCGTTATTCCGCCTCCCATCCGATTCCTTGCAGGGAAAACGCGGCCCGCGTCCGGGAAAAGTTTTTCAGCGCGGCGAGTCCTTAACCCGGAGCCCGGCCGGGACCACCCCGGCCAGCAAGGGACGACGCGTCGCCGTTCGACTGTTCAATCACGCATGGGGAGAGGGAGCACGTGGCCATTCTCGATGTACGAAATCCGCGAGTACTCGCAATCGTCGATGCCGCGGTCGAGTGGGAGCCGCTCGCCGGTGGTTTTCGGTTTACGGAAGGCCCGGTGTGGATAGAGGAGGAGGATGCCCTCTACTTCAGCGACATACCGGCCGACACCATCTACCGGTGGGATGCCGAGACCTTTCAGGTGACGCGGTTCCGCCGCTCGAGCCGCAAGTCAAACGGCATGACCCGTGACCCATCGGGCTTCCTGCTGGTGTGCGAGCATGGGGCGCGCCGGGTGTCGCGAATTTCGCGGGACGGGGCCTATGAGGTAGTGGCGGCGATGTTTGCGGGCCGGCGGTTCAACAGCCCCAATGACATCGTCGTCGACCGCCAGGGCCGTATCTGGTTCACGGACCCCACCTATGGCATCGACGGTCTGGAGGTCGGCTACCCGGGTGAACAGGAACAGCCGCTCTCCGGCGTCTACCGGCTTGATCCGGGATCCCCTCCAGAACTGGTGGCAGACGACCTGGTCACGCCGAACGGGCTTGCGTTCTCCCCTGACCAGCGGGTGCTGTACGTCGCCGACACCGTCAAGAGTCTCATCCGCCGGTTTGCGGTGGACTCGGACGGACACCTGCGCGACACCGGACCATTTGCGACCCTGAACCGGAGCTTCGGGCGCGGCCTCCCGGACGGACTTCGGGTAACGCGGGAGGGCTACGTCTTTCTCGCCGGCCCCGGCGGCGTATTTGTCATCGACCCGGCCGGAGCCATTCTCGGCCACCTGCGCGCGCCGGAGCAGGTAGCGAACGTGGAGGTGGGCATGCGTCACGGCGAGCGGTTTCTGGCCATCACCGCCAGCACCTCCGTCTATCGCATCCCTCTGAAAGGATGATCGAGCGGCGGTGGCCGGAACGGTCGACGAGTCCAGGGCCGGTGACGCGAACAGCGAAGAAAGACAGGCACGGGTGAGGGCCCCCGGAAACGGCGCAGACGTCCTTTCACCCGTGGCGCGTCGTGCCCTGGAACAGGTGGTGGGATCCCTCGAGGTCATCGAGCCGATATCCGGGGTGGGTGGGCCGGGCGTCTTTTTCTGTCGCGGCGCACGGCAGGCTTCCGTCCTCAAGTATCCCGCGCCAGTCGAGGTCACGTTTTATAAATCGTGGGCGCAAGAGCTGGCCGGGCGCGGCCAGGTCATACCAGCCCTGCTGGCGGCGGGCCAGGACGGCGACCGACCGTTTCTGGTACTCGAATGGCTCCCCCGGTCCGTGGATGAAGCTCCCGAAGGGTCCAGGCCGTCGGACGCGGTCCTTCGAGAAAAGATCCGGTATCTGGCCGGCATTCATCAGACGAAACGACCGGCCATCGTCCCGGCCGCACAGACCCTGCCCGCTAGAACCGGTGCCGTCCCAGAGGACGACCTGCGCGACGCCCTCGCGCTATTTGCTTCCGCGGAGCAAAGGCGCCTCGGGGAGCTCCTCGCGTTGCCCTGGCCGCGGGTGCAGGGGGCGTCTCTCTTGTCCGGCGACCCCAACCGCACCAACTGGGGTCGCCGAGAGGATGGCACCCTGGCGCTGTTTGACTGGGGACAGGCGGGCTTCGGGCACCCGGCGTATGATCTGGCCATCCTCGAGGGCGGCTTGGTTGGCGTGCCGAGCCTCCGTCGGGTGGTGCACGCCTATCTAAAGCTGGGCACAGACGGCGAGAGTGCGGATCGGTGGCTCGCCATGGCCATCACTGCCCGCCTCGCCACCTTCCTGAGCTTTCTCGCCAACTGGCGCCGGGGCGAGCTGGTACCCGAAGCCCGGCCGGGAGCCGACATGCTGCGGGGGGGCATCCTGCCGTGGCTTGCGGCCGCACGGCCGCACGCCGCGCCTTACGGCGAGGAGCCGATGGCACGTCTCTGACCGCACGCAGGGGTCACTCCCACTACAGGACGGTGAGTTCCAGCACCGACGGGTGAGCGGGTCCCGTGTAGATCCGTTGGAGCGCCGGGCGCACGGTCCGGGCCTGACCGACTGGCTCGCCGGTGTTGGAGTTGACGTCGAAGCGGGGGAAGTTGCTGCTGGAGACGTCAAGGCGGATGCGGTGGCCGTGCACGAATCGGTTCGCCGACGGATAGAGGTTTATCGTGGCCCTGACCACTTCGCCCGGAGTGAGGAAGCGCTCCTCGACAAACCCGTCCCGAAAGCGGAGGCGGCAGATTCCGTCCATGATGTTAAGCGCATACCCATCCGGATAGTCAGCCGACGGTGGGTACCAATCCACCAGCTTGGCCGTAAAGTCGGTGTCGGGCCCGTCGGTCGACACGTGCAGGGTGACCGTGATGGGACCCGCCAGGACCACTTCCTCCTGGAGCGGAGCGGTCGCGTACGTAAGCACGTCGGGCCGCGACTCAAGGCCGCCGTATGGGGGGCGGGCCCCGAAAAGGTCCGGTCCGGTTCGCTGGTCCTGCCCGCCAATGGGCGAAACCTGGGTGAGCCGCGTGGTCACGGCCACCTCCTCCATATGATCGGGCAGCGGCCAGATGTACTTCAAGAAAGACAGGTTTCCGCCCACGGTCGGCACCGGATTACGGGGATGGTACGTGTACGTCTGCACGCCCTCCTCTCCGGGGGGCGTGTCTCGAAGCGCTCCCGATTCCGCGAGATAGAACCGTCGCGGATGAGCTCCGGCGGGCGGCCAGGATTCGCTCGCACGCCAGGCACCGCCATGATCGAGGCGGCCGTCCGTGCGACGGGCGCCGCTTCCTCCGCCCATCAGGAAGTAGCGGACCGGCGGCACGTCCTCGCCCGGCTCATCCTTCAAGAATCGGTTGAAGAATCGAAGCTCGAGGTCCAGAAAATCGACCGCCGCCTCCGGGCCGAGGTCGATGTCGCCCGCGTATGTGTGAAGCGGCTCCTGTCCACCGTGGGTCCAGGGGCCCATGAAAAGAAATTGGGGTGCCGACTTCCGTGTCCTGAGGCCCAGAAAATTGCGGATAGTGGCCCGGGTGTACGAGTCATACCAACCGCCCGAGTACACGGTGGGCACGTCGGCGTGCTCGTCGTAGTATTTTTCGACGTTGGCGCCGCGCTCCGCCCACAGGGGGCCCGCCGTCCCGCTGGTGAGATACTCCCAGTACCAGGCTTCGTACGTAGGGGAAAGGCGAAGCGGAGTCGATCCCGGTCGTGGAAGCGCCCACGACAGATAGTCGCGGAGATCAAGGCGGGAAAGCCGGCGACGGGGTTCCTGGTCCAGACGCGGGTCGGTGGCCGCGCCGTAGAAGGCCCAGCCCATCCAGCGCAGTTCAAAGGCACCGCCCTGGCGCACACTTTCGTGAAGGCCGTTGGCCACTCCCTCGTGAACCCACATGGCGGCCAGATGCGGAGGGTTCAGGGTGGCAAGCGCACTCTGCACCCAGGCCAGATAGGAGGTGCCCATCGTGCCCACGCGGCCACTAGACCAGGGTTCAGCCGCCGCCCACTCGACCGTGTCATAGCCGTCCTCGGCCTCGCCACGGCCGAGCCGGAAATGCCCTTCCGATGCGAACCGTCCGCGGCAGTCCTGCACGACCACCGCATATCCGCGCTGGCAGAACCACGACGCCTCCGCCTCACGATCGGGCGCCGTGCGGTCGTAGGGGGTCCGCACCAGGAGGGTGGGCCAGGCCCCCGTTCCGTCCTCCCCGACGGGCAAGTACACGTCGGTCGCGAGGATTGTCCCGTCTCGCATCGCCACGCCCAGGTTCCGTTCAATATGCACGCTGATGGCCGAAGCCTCCCTGCTGTCGGGTTCGGGACAGAAGCCGGCGGCCCCTGCCTCACGGCGTGCTATACTCGGCTCAATCGGTGTCGAAAGGAGCATTCCCATGGGCCACCCACCTGCCGCTGGCCACATCATCGGCGTGGAACATGGGAGTGCGCATGCGTTTTGTAAATGTTGGAATCCTGGCTCACGTCGACGCCGGGAAGACGAGTCTGACCGAATATCTTCTCTATCGAGCGGGCGTCATCCGCACGCTCGGTCAGGTTGATAAAGGAACCACCCAGACCGACACGATGGCCCTTGAACGCGAGCGCGGCATCACCATCAAAGCCGCGGTCGCGACTTTTGTGCATGACGGCGT
>JAJZYZ010000018.1 GCA_021797815.1 Bacillota bacterium | reverse complement strand
GCCCGTCCTTCTGCAGGCGCACGCATGCGTGGCCCAACTTTGTGAGTTTCATGTTTCGTATGTACCACATCCTGCTGGTGCTGAAGCGGCGGCACCGCAGAACGTTGCCGTGTCATGGCGTCACGGTCTCAGCACGGTGACCTCCGACGGAGCGGCGGTGAAGCCTCTCAATGTCGTCGGTGAGCCATTGGGCAGGGTTAGTCCCACGCAAGAGACGACAGGATCGCCGCTGCCGGCGTTGCCCGGCGGGGATGAGTCGTTGAAAATAACGATCGAAGGGAGCGCGTCGGCCAGGCAGAGCCGAACGCGCCGTTCCGGCCCTGCCTCGCCGTTGGCCCGCAGGGAGGAAGATCACTTATACGGAAGGAGGCGAGCGCCGGACCACAACGGGACGCTGGGCACTTCGTCCATACCGTCTTTCGTCGTGAGCCAGGCCAACATATGTGGGTTGTTGCTCATCGCGGTGGAGGCGCCTTGTTTCCCGAAAATAGTCTCACCGCCTTTCAATCGGTGGCGGCGCTCGGTGTCGACTTCATCGAGTGCGATGTGCATCTGAGCGCGGACGGCCATTTGATGGTGGTGCACGACCGATCGCTGAAGCGGACCGCCAACCTGGACGTGAACGTGGACAGTCTGTCCCGGCGGGAGTTGGAGGGACTGGACGTGGGCGATGGGCACGGGGTCCCCGCCCTGGAAGACGTGCTCACGGCCGTTGACGTGCCGCTTCGCGTGGAGCTCAAGACGCCTGAAACCTTGCAGGCGCTCATCGCGCTGCTGGAGCGTCATCCGTCATGGCGAGACCGGATGACTCCCACGTCTTTCAACCACCTGCTGATGCGCGAGTTGAACACGGCCATCCCGGGTTTACTCACGGGGGCTCTCCTGTCCGGCCTTCCCGTGCATCCGGGAACGGTGGCCCGCGACGCATCGTGCCGGTTTCTCAGCATTCAGTACGCGATGCTGACCGCATCCTATGTCGACCGCTGCCATCAGGAAGAGATTTTGCTGACGGCCTGGACGCCGAATCAGCGCGAAGAAATTGAGGCGCTGGTGGAGATGGGCATCGACGGGATCACGTCTGACCGGCCCGACCTGGTATTGGCCGCTCGACGCGTCTGAGGACGTGGACGCCTGGCCCGTGCGATGTGCGTGGGCCGACGGGCGCTTGAAACCGTGTCACCCGTGCGCTTGCCGATCCCCGGCATGGGCGTCGGCATTCCGGACGGCTGAGCCGATTCGACGGCTCTCGCGTCTCATCGGCGACCGATTCATGAGACCGTCCCCGGGCGACGCCCGGCTCGCACCGTCCCCGCCGCGCCCCTTACTCCTCCGTGCGTTTCCCAACATTTGTCGCTATAAAGTGTTTATTGACATGGTTCACAAACGACGAGATGTTACCAACAGCTATGGGATAACAGGGGGAAGAACAATGAGTCGTCCGGGCCGTTTCCGCCCATTTCACGATGCTCACTGGCTTATGCCTCTCGTCCTGACCGCCTTCGTAGTGACCGGCTGTGGCGCGGCACCGACATCGGCGCCGTCAAGCGCTTCCAAGTCTCATACCCATTATCCCCCCGGAATCACGCCAGTTCAGGCGACGGCGATGGTCCATCAGTACATGAAGAAGGAATGGGCCGCCGAGGCCACATGGAACACGACGGGGCAAGACGCCATCGAAGTGCCGCCCCAGAGCATGATCGACGACATGTCCTGGATTGCCGCCAAGAACAGCCATGAAACGCCGCCTAAAGCTCCTCCCGCCAATCTGCCGACGACGGTCTGGGTGCCTCACGGGGCCTCGTTCTTCGCGGCCTATACCAACGGCGTGTACATGCTGTTCGTCAAGGACCCTCAGGGATGGATGCAGGCCTATTCGCCCACCCCCTACACGGGAGCGCCTACGCCTTCGATCGCGCTTGATGCCGAGGGATACGCGGCGGCCCTCTCGACCGCGCAGTATGCGGAATTGAAGTGGACGCCCAATGAGCTCGCGGCCCTCTACGCCGCCGACGTCAACGCCGCCGTAAAGACAGGTGCAGTGACGGGCGGGCCCGGCTTCCAGCCAGGGCCGCTGACGTCCACCGTCTTTCGCGGCTACGCGGCCTTCAAGGTCAACCCGCCTAAGGGCGCGTCGTTCTCCCTCATCGCCACCCCGGACCCGGTAAACGTCTGCGCGCTTGCCTTGAAGGGCGGCGGGGCTTTGGCATTCATTACGGTGTCCACACAGTTCAATGAACACGCGGCCCCTGGAGACGTGTTTCACATTAAACCCACCGGAAGCGAGAGCACGGCCATCGTCCCGGCGGGACAGTACACGTTTCTCGGCACCCAGACCCTGCAGGACATGGCCGTGCTCATTCCACCGAAGGGCAGTGCGGCCTCGGCGCAGGTCATTGCGGACAGCGTGGGGGGCGTGAACTTTACGTTCCATTGATGGGCCGGTTGCGCATGCGGCGTCCGGTAAGCGTTCGGGCCGCTATAAGAAGGGTGCCGGGCGATGACGGACGCGGCCCGGACGCTCGCGACTAAGTCGTCCGTGGCCCGTCGGGCGCGGCTTCGGAGCGGCGGCGGCGGGATACCTGTCAGCCCGCGCCGCTCCCGCCCGCGCGGGGCCGTTAAACGGGACTGGCGGGAGGTTTTCGGATGCTGACGGTATATGGGGCGTTCGCGGTCACGATGATGATGGTGTTCTACGGACTCGAAGCTCGGTCCCGCTGGTTTACGTTTGCTTTTGCCGTGGCATGCATCGCCTCATCGCTCTACGGGTGGCTCGCGCACACCTGGCCGTTTGGCGTCGTGGAACTGGTATGGGGAGCCATCGCCTTTCGCAAGTTTTCCCGGCGCCACGCGGAGCAGCGGAAGCTTGCTCGTCCGTGAATCTGGCGTGCGCATACCCCCGCCTGGTATGCGCACGCTTCACGACCGGCTACTTCCTGGCCGTCTTGCTCGCGACCGGCCGGCAAGCGCGCGGGGCGCGGGACCCCACTGCATCACTCCGTTCCCGTCAATACACGCGGTCCCGGGAGAAGTCCCGGGTCCGGACCTGAAGCCCGGTGGTCCCGGTCGCCAGCATGGAGAACAGCGCCGCCTTGAAGCCAGGGCCGTCAGCCCGCGTGCAGATGGCCGCGTTGGGGCGATGCCCGAAGGCGCCCACGGTATCCACGAGCGACGTGCCCCGGGTCCGTTCGCCCGCCGTCTCGATGTCGACCCAGGCGAAGAACCCCTCCTGCCAGAGCATCTCGTCGATGGCGACCGCCACGGTGAGGGCGTCCGGATGGGTGGTCCCGTCAATGCCGGCGCGTGTTCGGTTGAACTTCCACACCTTGCGCTGAGTCGTCATGAAAAAGCGGGACCAGGGCGTGTCGAGGCGGTCGATGGCGGCGAGGTCCTCGCGTCCCAGGACGCCGTCTTGGAGGCATACGTCCCAGGTCACGAGACGAATGTTGAATCCGGCCTGGAACACGATCCGGGCCGCCTCCGGGTCGACGAAGAAATTGTATTCCGACAGGGGCAGCACATTGCCCACGGCATTGTTGCTGCCGCCCATGATGACGAGCGTGCGCACCCGATCAGGGAAGGTCGGATCCAGCGATGCGGCCAGCGCCAGATTGGTGAGCGGGGCCTGGGCGATGACGACCAGCTCGCCCGCATATTGTCTTGAGATCTCCAACAGGAAGTCGACGGCGTGGCCTGGCGCCGGGCGCCCGGCCGCCGCCGGGAGAAACGAGTCGCCCATGCCGTCCCGGCCGTGCACGTAGCTTGCATCCACCCAGGGCCGCATGAGAGGGCGCCGCGTCCCCTGATAGACCGGCACCGCCCCTAGTCGGCCCGTCGCCTCCAATGTCTTTAAGGCGTTCTCCACCTGCTGGTCGAAGTCCACGTTGCCGCAGTTGATGGTGATGCCCAGCACCTCCACCCCCGGGGTGAGAAGCGCCAGCATGAGCGCCACCACATCATCCCCGGCGGTGTCGGTATCAATCACGACCCGCATCCGACGCCTCCCGTCTCACTGCCGATGTTCTGTGTCGCTCGTCACAGCCGATCGAGGCCGGCCTTCACCGCGGCCTCGATGCGCTCGAAATACGCTCGCGCGGCCTCGTCGCCGGGTCCTGGCCGCGGCTCATAGGTCACCGCCTCGGCGGGCCTGCCCGCGTGGGCCGCCCCCGCCAGTTCCAGTGCGCCGGCGAGCGACGCATCCTGCCGTCCCCAGACGGTCAGGGGGACATCGAGGGAGTGCGCGAGCCAGGGCGCAAGGCCGGGTAGATGCAGAAGGCCGGAGCCTCCCCTGAGCTCCGTTATCGGAATGCCGGCCCCTTCCATCATCAGGTCGAGGCCGTGGCGCAGCGTCCCCGCCATCGCCAGCAGGGCTCCCGCATAAATGTCTCGGGGCTCGTGCTCCGGCCGGAGTCCGATGAGGGCACCCGACAGATCTGACCGCCACCAGGGCGTGCGCTCGCCAAACCAATGGGGGACCACCAATGGCGGCTTTCGATCTTCTTGAAGGGCGATGAGGCCTTCACTCACCGCCGCCTCCACCCCCGCTCCGGTGAAGGCGCCAAGCCATGCCAGCAGGTTACCCATATTGGAAAACGCACCGCCCACCAAATATCCGCGCCCCGGTCCCAGGAAATAGGAGAAGAGGCGCGCATCGTCGGCCGGCCGCCCGCGGGTCGTGCGCACCGCCCCACTGGTGCCAAGCGAGAGGGCGCCCACCGATCCGTCCATCGCGATGCCGAGCGAAAGATGCTGGAGCGCCGCATCGGTGCCGCCCACCACGACCTCGTACGCGCCGTCGAGACTCGGGATGACATCCGCCATGTCGAGGACCCGGGGCAGGTCGCGCTCCCCGAGACCGGACATCTGAAGGGCCTCCGGCAGCCACGCACCATCCCGTCCCAGAAATCCACTCGCGGCCGCCGTCCCGTAATCGGTGACCCACTGTCCCGTCAGCCGGTGCACCACGAAATCTTTCAGCGCCACCGGGCGCGCGCCCGAAGGGAGCTCCTGTTGGAGCCGGCACCACTTCACGAGCGGCGAGAAGGCGTCAACCGCCACACCGGTCAGCTCACGGAGGCGCGCGCCCGCCGACGTGGCTCTCAGCGCCGCCGCCTCTTTGGCCGCGCGGCGGTCCATGAAGGTCCAGCTGCCGGAGAGCGGCAGCCCGTCGGCGTCCACCGCCAGGACACTGTGCATGGCGGCCGAGAACGCCACCCGTCTTACACCGCACCGTCGCCCGAGCGTTCGGATGTTCGACTCCACCGCCTCGGCCACGGACGACGGATCCTGCTCCGCCACGTCCCCGTCTTCACGTCCCGGGACTTCGATGGCCCCGTCACTGACGGTGCGGCCGGAGGCGGCATCGATGGCCCGCCATTTGAGGTGGGTGCTGCCGAGATCAAAGGCCAGAAAGCTCTCCAGGCGCCCGCCTCCCCCAATCTCGGTTCCACACCGAACGGCAGGAATTCCTGCCCCGCCTTCGAAGACGGACACCTGAAAGGGGTCTTTATGACTACCACGGTGGTGCCGATAGCGGGGGGCATCCCGCTGCGGGTGGAGGTAGAAGGAGAGGGACCGGCGCTCGTCTTCCTGCACGCGGGCGTCAGCGAGCGCCACATGTGGGACCCCCAATGGACTTTCTTCCGGCCGCGCTATCGCCGGGTGCGCTGGGATTGGCGGGGTTTCGGCGACACGCCGCATGTCGCCGGACCCTTCAGCTACGCGGACGACGTAATCCGGGTACTGGACGCGCTTGACATCGAGCGGGCCACGCTCGTCGGCTGTTCGTTTGGCGGCGCGGTCGCGCTGCAGGTGGCCGTCCAGCATCCGGACCGGGTGGAGCGGCTCGCCCTCAGCGGCTCTGGCGTCCCTGGCTTCGTGTCTACCGTGGCCGATCCACCGGCCGTCCAGGACCTCTTGCGCCGGGCTGAGGAGGCATGGAGTAACGGCGACGCGCCGGCCGCCCTCGCGCTCGAGGAACAGATCTGGCTCATCGGTCCCGGACGCCGCCGTGAAGATGTGGACGCCGTGTATCTGCATCGAGCCCATTCCCTCCTCCTTAGAGCGGATCGGCCCGACGAGGGAGCCGTGCATGTCGACGCCGACTGGTCCTCTCTGGACCTGCTTCCGACGCTCGTCCTGCCGATTCTCGCCATAGTGGGCGACCAGGACCTGCCGGGGCTCATCGACTCGGCCCGCTACCTGGCCGCTTCCTGTCCCGGGGCGCGCTTCGAGCTTCTAAAAGGAGCCGCTCACCTCCCGAGCCTTGAGATTCCGGACACGTTCAACCACATGCTGGACGCGTGGCTGGAAGAGACCGCCCGATAGCGGCTCCTCTTCTACAGCCAGCCTTTGCGGGAGAACACGTAGAGCATCACGGAGACGATGGCGAGCACGAGGCCGAGCGTCCACTCCTGCCCGAAGCCCACGCCCAGCTCCGGCATGCTGTGCAGGTTCATGCCGAAAAAGCCCGTGATGAAGGTGATGGGCAGGAAGATGGTCGAGAAGATGGTGAGGAACTTCATAATCTCGTTGAGCCGCATCGACCGCTGGTTGAGCTGCAGATCGACGAGGCCCGTAAGAGTGTCCCGAAGCGCGTCCATGTTATCAATGATGTGATAGAGACTCTCGTACATGTCCACGAACGCTCCCCCGTCGGTCGACCCGCTCTCGCGCCGGGCCAGCTGGCCTGCCGTGCGCCGGAGATCCGCCATCGTGAGCCGCAGTCCGTGCAGCTTCTGCCGCCGGCGGAACACATCGCGGGCACGGTCGTGGCGAGCCAGGACGCTGTCCTCGAGAGTGTCGAACGCGTCGTCGAAGGCGTCCACCTGCCCGAGGAATCCGTCGGCCGCCCGCTGACCGATGTCGGCCAGGAGGCTTCCCGCGCCGGCCAGGAGATCGGGACGCTCATGGAGCTCGTGCGCCACCTCCGCCAGCAGGGGATCGGGCTTCAGGTGCACGGTGATGAGAAGGTGCGAGCAAGCGCGACCCGGATGGGACGCGGATTATCTTCCCGGTCGCCGGGCGTGAAGAGCGATAGAAGCCAGACGTCCCCGCGTCGGTCGAGGCGTACGTGGGCCGCGTCTTCGTCCAGCCAAGACACCAGTTCCGGTGCCCAGCCGAGCGAGCCAGGGCGGCGTCCATCTCGTCGTGCGATCCGACGGTGAGGTCCACCCATGCGCGATCATGCCCCGACACCGGGGCCACCGGCACCTCCGTCACCGTGTTGGTCTCGGCATGTCTGATGAGCATGCGCGTCGCCTCGCTTTCTCTTGTGTCATGGCGTCGTACAGAGGCGGCCCACGCCTGATCGAGCCGCGACCCCCTCACGAGAGTCAGCACGTCATAGGTGTTCGGGCCGTCCGATCCCAAGGTGCCCTCCGTCTGCTACGGTGGCGTTGTCCGCTGTGATCGTCGGCGAACGTACAAGCTTGAAAGGAGTCCGAGCGATGCGGGCCATCGTGGACACCGACGCCGTCAAGGTCCATCTCCTCGACGCGACCCGGGGCAGCTACGCCTATCTCATTGAGGGCGACGGGCGCACGGTCCTGTGTGACACCGGATTTCCCGGCCGGGCGGAGGCGCTCTTGGCCGAGCTTCAAGAGGTCGCGCGCCGCCTCTCCGACATCGTCATCACGCACTACGATGTCGATCACGTGGGAAGCCTGAAGGCTCTCGAGGAGCGCGTTCCCGCGCGCATCTGGCTTCCGGTGGACGACGCGCCCTACATCCTGCGCGAGCGCCCGCGCCCGGGTTTGAAACGGCTCATCGCGGCCGTCAGCAAGGCGCCGCCGCCCGCGCACTGGGCACCGGTGGGAGACGGCGACCGCATCGGCCTCCTGACGGCCGAGCGAAGCCCGGGCCACACGCCCGGTCATCTCGTGTACCGGGGCCCGGGCTTCCTCCTGGCTGGCGACGCCCTCGTCACCCGCAACGGCGGTGCCGGTCCGTCTCCCGCCGTGCTGGCCTGGAATCCCGATCTGATGCGCGAGACGGCCGCCCGCCTCCTTTCGGGGTACAGGGGTTGGATCCTGCCCGCGCACGGCGAGCCGGTGCGGCTCGACGGCCACGCCGAGCCGGTCCGGTAGCGGTCAGGGAGGCGACGGTCAGCGCGCGCGTTCCAGCACATCGGGATGGGCGAGAAGCGTGCGCGCGCCGCGCACCATCGTCTCGACGCCCACCGGCAGGCAATCCTCGCTCACCCGGAAGTGCGGCGAATGGTGGGGAAACACTTCGCCCTCGGGCCGTCCGCCCAGAAACACGAAGGCACCCGGCACCTGGTTCAGATAGAGGGAGTAGTCCTCGCTTGCCATCGCCGGCAGCGGCTCCGATGTCGCCACCGTCCCCCGGAGCGCCGCGCGCCAGGCGTCAATCACGGGTCCGTCGTTGATGACGGCCGGCACGCCCCGATGGTAACGGACGTCGGCCCGTGCGCCATGCATGGCGGCGGTGGCGGTGGCGATGCGGATCATCTCCCGCTCGACCGTCTCCTGTGCGACGGCCGAGAACGTGCGCACCGTCCCCGACATGCGGGCCGACTCCGCAATGATGTTGGAGGCGGCACCGGCCTCGACCCGTCCCACCGACACCACGCAGGGTTCGAGCGGCGTTAGCCGCCGGCTCACGATCTGCTGCAGATTGACCACGATCTGGCTTGCAATCAGGATGGCATCCCGGGCGGTGTGGGGCTCGGAGCCGTGTCCGCCGCGTCCTTCGACCTCAATCTCAAACGTGTCGGCGCTCGCCATCATGGCGCCGGCACGCATCGCGACGGTGCCCGCCGGCTCATGCGACCACACATGCAGGCCGATGATGCCGTCGACACCCGTGAGCGCCCCCTCCTCGATGAGCGCACGCGCACCGCTCTCCGGTCCTTCCTCCGACGGCTGGAAGACGAGCCGGATCCGGCCCGGAAAGTCGGCCTGGGCTAGAAGCGCACGGGCGGTACCCAGGAGGACTGCCATATGTATGTCGTGGCCACAGGCATGCATCATGCCGGGATGGCGCGAGGAGAAGGATTCACCGGACGCTTCTTGCAGCGGAAGTCCGTCCATGTCGGCCCGGAGCGCGATGACGGGCCCGGACCCCCGTTTCCCCACGATCTCGCCCACGAGTCCGGTCTTGGCATACGTCTTCACGCGGAGGCCAAACCCCTCCAGTACCTCCCGCACATAGGCGGAGGTTTTCACCTCCGCAAATCCTGGTTCGGGAATCTCATGCAGCGACCGCCGCCACGTCACCAAATCGGTATCCAGCCGAGCCACCCCCTTTTTACTCTAACGGAGTGACGGGCCTGGCCAACAGCAACTTGCACGATTCACAAAGAGAGCTTCGGCGGCGCGGCTTGTGTTAGCGTACGGGATGACAGAACGCGCGCGCCGCCCGAGAAGCGTACGAGACAGGCTGGCGCGCAGGGGCCGAGAGGACCCTCAGTGCGCCGAGAGCGTGAAGGAGAAAGCCATGTGGGATGGACCGATGCCCGATCTGCATGATGTGCTGGTGGCCCGCCGCCGTATCGCGCCGTACCTGAGCCCCACACCCACCGTGGCCCCGCCGTCCCTGCAGCGCCGCGTCGGCCTTCCCCTCTATCTGAAGCTTGAGAACCTCCAGCCCATCGGCGCCTTCAAGGTGCGGGGCGGCATCAATCTGGTGGCCCGGGAGTCCTCCGCGCTCGCGGGTAAGACGATCTATGCGGCCTCCACCGGCAACCACGGGCAGTCGGTCGCGTACGCCGCGCACGCGTTTGGCCTCCCGGCCGTCATCTACGCCCCGGAGGCCGCCAATCCCCTGAAGGTGGAGTCGATGCGGGCTCTCGGTGCCCATGTGGTCCTGGAAGGCCGCGATTTTGACGCGGCGCGCGAAGCCTGCGAGGCCGAAGCGTTGTCTGCCGGCGGCCGCTACGTTCATTCCATGAACGAGCCAAGCCTCATCGCCGGCGTGGGCACGCTCTACCTCGAGGCCCTGGAGGCGGTCCCCGACCTCGACGTGATATTCGTTCCCGTGGGCGGCGGAAGCGGTCTGTCGGCCGCCGGACTCGTGGCCAAGACGCTGAACCCCGCTATTCGGGTCGTGGGCGTCCAGGCCGAAGGAGCCCCCGCCTTTGCCCGCTCCTTCGCGTCCGGGGCGCTGGAGTCTACCGAAACCGCGGCCACGGCCGCCGAGGGACTTGCCACCCGCGCCACCTTCTCGCTGCCCCTCGAGATGGCGCGACGCTACGTGGACGAGATGGTGCTGGTGTCGGACGACGAGATGCGCGCGGCCATGCGGATGCTCCTCGAGACGACCCATGTGGTAGCGGAGATGGCAGGCGCGGCGTCTGTGGCTGCGGCCGCTCGTCTCGCGCCCGAGCTGGCCGAAAAGAAGGTTCTGGCCGTCATCAGCGGCGGAAACGCCACCCTCGCCCAGCTTGGAGAGCTTTTCGCCAGCCCGTAGCCTGGCTCCGGCCGGAAGTCCTGAGGACATCGCCGCCCACATGTCTTCATATTGTCGAGGCCGTCTTCATATGATACCGTCGCCTAAGCGCCCCTCGCGGGCGAATACGGTTACGCCTCTTATCCAGAGCGGCTGAGGGATCGGCCCGATGACGCCCGGCAACCTGGGGAGACTCAAGGTGCCAACTCCGGAAAGATGCCCGGCATCTTTCGAGATAAGAGGGATGTGGTTGTACCCCCTCCCTCTGCGGCTGGGGGCTTTTATGTCCTCGGCCGGCCGGGCCTCGCAAGAGGCTTGAAAGAGGCTTAGAGGACTTGATAAACACCACGGTGCTGGGCTCGTATCCGAAGATTCCCGCCCACGCGGGAGCAAGCGTGCGGCAGGCGATCCAACGTTTTGACCGGCGCGCCATCGGCCCACGGGCGCTGGAGGACGTGTTCGTGGCGGCCACCGCGCGGGCGCTCTCTATATTCGCCGCAGCCGGCCTGACCCGCATTACCGACGGCCAGATACGCTGGAACGACCTGACCGATCCGGTCGTGCGCGACACCGACAATCTCGTGCACGGCGGACTGCAGCGCTTTTTCGACAACAACTTCTACTACCGCCAGCCGACCGTGGTCGGCCGCCTGCAATATCAGGGCGGGGTGCTGGCGGAATGGACCCGGCTCGCGGTGGGGGCGGCCACCCGGCCGCTGAAAGTGTCCCTGCCGGGCCCGCTCACCCTGCTGGCGCTGACCGACGACAAGACCTACCGGAACCGCGAGCATCTCCTGGCCGATCTGATTGAGGTGCTGGCGCTCGAAGCGGCCTCGGTCGCGCGCGCCGGCGCGGTCGAGATTGAGTGGGACGAACCGGCCGCCGTGACCGGGGCGCCGGTTGATCCGGGTGAGGGCGTCGCTGCCTGGACCGCACTTCTGGGGGCCAACCCGGCCATCGAACAGAGCCTGGCCTTTTACTTCGGTCCGGCCGGTCAGTGGCTTGACCGCCTTTTCGGCACCGGCGTCCACCGCGTCTATGTCGACCTGGTGGCGGAGCCGTCCCTAGTTGATCGTCTGAGCCGGGAGCCCCTGCCGTTTGAGGTGGGACTCGGCCTCATTGACGCTCGCAATGTGCGGCTCGAAGACCGGGATCTGGTGTCCCGGACGGTGTCGGCCATAGCGGAGCGACAGGGAAGCGGGCGCGTGTGGCTCCACCCGAATGCCGGCCTCGAATTTCTGCCCCCCGATCGGGCGGAGGCCAAAGTCCGGTGGCTCGGGACGCTGGCCGCCAGCATCGATCGCACCCAACCCATCGAAGAGGAGGGGCGGTACCCCCATGCATGAGACGCTGAACACCACCTCGGTGGGAAGCTTCCCGAAGCCCGAGCGCCTGCTGGAGGCGCGCAGGCAGCGCCGGCAGGGACGCATCTCGGAGGAGGACCTGCAGGCCGAAGAGCGCCTGGCGACCGTGGACGTCATTCGCCTGCAAGAAGACTTGGGCCTTGACATCCTGGTCCACGGCGAGATGGAGCGGGGCGACATGGTGGCCTACTTCGCGGAGCGGTGGACAGGTTTCGAGGAGTCGCTGCCCGTGCGCTCCTACGGGAACCGCTACTATCGGAAACCCATCGTGGTGGGGCCCGTGGGCCCGGCGCCCGAGCTTCTGGGCGTCGGCGCGTACCGTGCCGCCCAGGCCCTCACCGACCGGCCGGTCAAGGGCATGCTGACCGGACCCTACACCTGCTGCGACTGGTCGTTCAACGCCCATTATGCGGACCGGCGGGCGCTGGTCCTGGACCTTGCCGCCATCATCCACGAAGAGGCGAAGGCGCTCGACGAGGCGGGCTGCCAGTACATCCAGATTGACGAGCCCGCCCTCTCCACGCGCCCGGACGAGCTGCCGCTCGCGATTGAGGCGATGGAGATCGTGACGGCGGGAATCCGCGCCCGCACCATCAGCCACATCTGCTACGGCGACTTTGACAAGATCTATCCCGATCTGCTCCAGCTGCCGGTGCGGCAGCTTGATCTGGAGGCCCAGAATCGCGGCTTCGAACTCCTCGATCTGCTGGCCCGCCACCCCTGGCCGGCCGACAAGGAACTGGCGCTCGGCGTGGTGGACGTCCACCGGCACCGGATTGAAACCGTAGAGGAAGTGGAGCGCGGCATCCTGCAGGCGCTTCAAATCGTCCCCGCGGAACTTCTATACATCGATCCCGACTGCGGGATGAAGACCCGCACCTGGGAGGAAGCCCGTCAGAAGCTCACGGTGATGATGGAGGCGGTGGCCCGGGTGCGGGAGGCCGTGGGGCTTTTGTGAACGCGCTTGCGGCCGAGCTGGCGTCAGGCCGCGTCCTGGTCGGGGACGGCGGCATCGGCACGCGGCTCACGACCCTGGGGGTCGAGCCGGGGTCGCAGCCGTGTCTGCCGCTCACCCACCCCGATCGGGTGGAGGCGCTCCATCTGGAATATCTGGCGGCCGGCGCGCGGCTTTTGGAGACCCATACGTTTCAGGCCACGGCTCCCCGGCTCGCCTCCCTCAATCAGAGTGCCGACGTCGGCCGCCTGAACCGGCGTGCCGCCCAGATTGCCCGCCACGCCCGCGACATCTTTGGCGAGGAAGCCTACATCGTGGGTTCCCTCGGTCCTCTCGGGCACCCGGTGGCGCGGGGAGAACTGGCGGGTCTTCCCTTCGAGACCGCCCGCGCCGCCTACGCGGAGCAGGCGGCCGGACTCATGGCGGGCGGGGTTGATGGTTTTCTCATCGAGACGATGTCGGATATGGGAACGGTGGAGGCGGCGGTCGCGGCGGTGCGGGGCGAATCTTCTCTACCCATTCTGGTGAGCTTCGCATTTTCGCTCGAGGGCGCCACCCGCTACGGACTTCTCCCGGAGGAGGCGGCCCGGGCCCTCTTGGAGCTCGCGGGGGGGCCGCCGGCGGCGGCGGGCGCCAACTGCGGCACCGGCCCGATGCCGCTTCTGGACGCCATCTTGCGGATGGCGCCCATCTTGCAGGGGGCGGGGATTCCGCTCTTGGCCTATCCGAACGCCGGTCAGCCGACCCGCCGCGACGACGGCGTGCACTACCCGGCCGGGCCGGCCTACATGGCCGGCATGACCCCGGCTCTGGTGTCCGCCGGGGCCCGCATCGTGGGCGGCTGCTGCGGCACCGGGCCCGAGCATATCGCCGCCTTCCAGGAAGGCATCGTGCCTCCATCCGTGCCGGCAGGGTCGGCTGCGCCGTCGTCACCCGTCCTCGGCTACCGCCCGGTCCCGGCCGAGGAGCCGGTCATGGCGTCGGGGTCCGATGCGTCCGACGCCAGTGCCTTCGGACAGAAGCTCCGCGCGGGCGAGTTTGTGGTGAGCGTGGAACTGGACCCGCCCCGGAGTCCGAATCCCTCGCGCCTCCTGGCGGCGGCGCGGCGGCTCAAGGTGTCCCAGCTTGATGTCACGAGCGGCCTCGATGGCATGAACAGTCTCGGCGGCATCGATGCCATCAACATCGCCGACAGCCCCATGGCCCGTGTGCGCATGAGCGCGCTTGCCACCGGCGCGCTGGTGCTGCGCACGTGCGGCATCGAGCCCATCATTCACTTCACGACCCGGGACCGGAACCGCATGGGCATCGCCAGCGATCTCCTCGGTGCCCACGCCCTTGGTCTGCGAAACGTGCTCTGCCTCACCGGAGATCCCCCCGGACTCGGGGATTACGCGCACGCGACGGCCGTGTATGATCTCGCTTCCCCCGAGCTCGTGCGGGTGCTTGCGGCCTTTAACCGGGGCGAGGATGGTCTCGGCCATCCCCTCGGTCAGGCGACCGCCTTTACCATCGGGGTGGGCGTGAACCCGAACGCCCCGGACCGCGCGGCGGAGGCCGAGCGCCTGCGGCATAAACTTGACGGGGGAGCCCACTTCATCATGTCGCAGCCGCTTTATGCCGAAGAGCAGCTGCTCGCATTTCTTGACGAGACGGGCCCGCTTCCGGTGCCGCTCCTGGTCGGCATCATGCCGCTCGTATCGCTGCGGCAGGCGCAGTACCTCCACAACGAGGTGCCGGGCATCAGCATTCCCGCATCGGCGCGGGAAGCCATGGCGCGTGCCGGCAACGACGGCGTGCCGGCGGGGGTGGAGCTGTCCCTCGAGTTTTTAGCCCGGGTGGAGCACTTGGTGCAGGGCGTGTACCTGGTCCCGAGCTTCAACCGCATCGAACCGCTGTCGGCGATTCTGACCGAGCTTACGTCGATCCGGGCTCGCCGCCGGGCGTCCTAGACCCGGCCGGCGGCCCGCTCACCCGCAAAGACTCTTCGCCATATCAAAGTTGACCAAAGTGACCCCCGCCACCACCATCTCCCGCCGCTCACGGACGGCAAACCCGCGCCGCTCCAAAAGGGGCCGCAGGAGAAAGCTTGCGTGCGCCGTCATCTCGGCCGCGCCCGCGTGCCGGGCCACGTCTTCCAGCGCATCAAGCAGGCGGCTTCCCACGCCTTGCCGCACGGCTTCGCGGTGCACATAGAGATAGTCGAGATATCCCGCGGGCGTGATGTTGCCAAACCCGATGATCCGGTCCTCCGCCTCGGCCACCAGGCTCACACTCTGCATGAGCGAGGTGCGCAGGCGGAGGGCCTGGAGCCTCCAGGCGGCCGACTCGGGATCGGGCGCCCAGACCGCCGCCTGAGCTGGCGTGTAGAGTCCCACCGCCACCGTGCGGATGGTGTCATGCATCAGCTGATGAAGCGTCTCCAGCTCATAGACCCGGAAGCTCCGGATCAGGATGTCAGGCGGGGAGGACATCGACCCGAAGCGGCTCAAACGTCACCCGTCCCTCGTCGGCCGCGGCCCGAAAGGCGCGGCCGTCGGGCCGGCCGCTCACGATGCGCTGCAGCGTCGTCCCGGCATAGTGGAGTCCCACCATCTCGTCGACGGCATAGCCGGCCGGAAGCGTCCCGTCGAGAAGAAGGTTCTGATAGCGCGGCTGACGCTCCGCCTCCCCGTCCCAGTGCGGGCAAAAGCTCCCCGCAAGCCAGCCCAGACATGAGAGCGGCTCATAGCCGGGACCCCATGAGTCGGTGAGCCCGGAGTCGAACCAGCAAAGCCCGCCGGCCGAGCTTCCGGCCAGCACGATGCCACGCTCCCAGGCCTCGTACAGGAATCTGTCGACCCCCCACTCCCGCCACAGGACGAGAAGATTGCGGGTGTTGCCGCCGCCCACCCAGATCACGTCCTGGTCCAGCAGAAACTCCCGAATTTCCCGCGTGTGGGGCGAGAACAGGGAAAGGCGGGCCGGCACGGCGCCGAGCTCCTCCCAGGCGGTTTTCATCTCCCCGAAACGCTCGGCGCAATCCCCCGAGGCCGTGCCGAGATACGCGAGCCGCGGAGTGGACTTTCCAGATACTTCAAGAATATAGCGAGACAGAGCCTTTTGCCCTTCCCGCGATTCGGCGCTGCCGCCCCCTGCTGCCACGATGTGCCGCTCTGGCATGCTTTCCCCCCGTTCCCGAGCATACACGGAAAATGGCGCCCTGCGCCGGGGCAGCATGCGAGAGCGCCGCGCCCCCAACGAAGACCGCCAGCCATCCATCTTGCCTAGTTCCCGAAGAACCGAAGATGGAGGCCGGCGGTCCGGGCCCGGATCTCGAAATGCTCCCGTCTTCCTATGAAACGTTGGGTGCGGCCGGCGTTCCCGTCGGGTGAGCACCGGACCGCGGCGTCGCCGTGACGAGCCGGTCGATGCGGGCCGGCAGCATCTTTTCGATACGGGCCGCGCGGGCGGCGGTCAAGCGTCCGACCGTCACCGCATGCTGAATCACGCTCGTGGCGTCGGCGATGAGGGTCGACTCCAGGGCCGCGGCCGAGCTTCCGTGCGCGCTTGCGATGGCCGCGAGGCTCTCACCCTGGTGGAGGTCCGCTCGAATGCCCGCCGGGGTCATCTTGAGGGCACGGGCCGTGTCTCGCAAGAGCAGCATGCGCGCGCGAAACCGCGCCAGCCGCCGCCCGCTCCACCGCAGCACGGCCGGCGGATTGGTCACGAAGTGGTCCACACGCGCGGAGATATGAGCCTCGATGGTGGCTGCCCGCGAAGCGCTGAGACGTCCCGCGGCCTGGGCCTTCTTCACGTGGGCCGAGAGCTCCGTCGTGAGTGTGGTCTCGAGCGCCGTAGCGCTTGACCCCTCACCGACGGCCAGCGTGGCAGGCGTCTTGCCGCTTGCCAGATCCTTACGGAAGGCCTGCGGAGAGAGGTGCAGCGCGCGCGCCGTGTCGTGGGTCAGGATGCGAAGCGATCGGGAGTAAAGACAGTGCGAGGTGCGCGTTCTCGCGCCATGAGACGAAAGGGTGTGGACCGGCGCGGACGGCACCTTCGCGGAGGGAGACGGCGACGCCACCACGGTGCCCGCCCAGTAAGCTCCCCCCAGCAGGGCCGCCGTCATTGCAGCGCCGGCCGCCATCAACGCATAACGTTTCACGCTAAAGCCTCCCACCGCGACTCCCGTCGGGCGGGAGTCCGGTCGTCTCATTAAACCCTTCCGGCCGTTAAGAAGTGATAAAGACTTCCAGATCAGATTTGCCACTGGTCCGGGTGCGATTCACCTGAGCGCCGCGACGTCGGCCGCGTGCCTCTTCTCTATTCCCATCGCCAGACCCGCGCCGCGACAAACCCCGCGATGGCGACCCAGGCCACCATGCCGAGCAGATCCGTCCGCATCGCCGGCGCGGCCAGCGTGAGCTGCCCCGACATGAGACCGCGGAGCGCGCCCGCGACATACGTCAGCGGGAAATAGTGGACGATGTGCGCCAGGGTTTTCGGAAGCGACGAGACCGGAAAGAAGATGCCGGACAGAAACATCATCGGGAAGCTGATGAGGTTCACGATCGGAATCGTTGCCTCCTGAGTCTTGGCGACCCCGGCGACGATAAAACCGATGGCGAGAAAACACGCCATGCCGAGAAGCAGCACCAGCAGGAGCGCCAGAAGCGGCAGCACCACGGTCGCGTGCAGGAGGGCTGTCGCGAGACCGATGATGATAGCGGACGTAGCGAGGCCGACGGCGATGTAGTTCAACACAGTGGCTCCCAAAAACTCCACCGGCTTTAAGGGCGTGACCCGAAAGCGGCGCAGGATGCCTTTCTCCTTCCAGCGCGTGAGTCCGGATCCGATGCCAAAGAGGCTGTTCTGCATCACCATGAGGGCCAGGACGCCCGGCAGGAGAAAGTCCAGATACGTCGAGGCGCGCGATCGGGCCATCGGCGCTGCGGCCACCCGATAGGCCGGGGGACGTCCGGAGAGGGCTACGTTTATCTGCGCGATGAAGGCGGTGACAGACCCGACCGTCTCCTGCCCGGCGATGATGTTGGCGTTGTTGTATCGAAGCGTAAGCGTGGTGGGAGCGGTCGTGGCGGACTTCGGCACGAACAGCGCCGCATCCATCTGACCCGCGCGGACTTCCGCCAGGGCGCGCGCCCTGCTCATGGGATGAAGCGCGAAACCGGGCGACTTCTGCAAGATCGTCACGACCGGACTCTCGGTGCCGCGGGGCTCGACCAGGGCGATGTTGATGTGACTCGTGGAGTTGCCGAGAAAGCTGAAAACGACCATCAGCACCACCGGAAAGAACAGGGTCCAGAAGAGACCCTGGCGGTTTCGCACGGTCACGCGGATGAGGGCGGAGAAGAGGGTCCAGATGCCTTTCATTCGCGAAGGCTCCTTCCGGTCAGCTTTAAGAAGACGTCTTCCAACGTTGCGCTCCGGGTCCGGAGTCCGCGAAGCTCGCGGCGCTCCCGCCCGGCCCAGGCCACGAGCCCCACAAGCGCCTCCTCCAGGCGCTCGGTGACAAGGACAGTCGCCTCCTCCCGCCGCTCAATGGACGTGACGCCCGGAATCCCGGTGGCCTCGGAGCCGATTCCCACTGCCGGATCCACTTCAATCATGGCTCCCGGCAAGTGGCGGGCGATAAGCTCGCGGGGCGTGCCGGCGTCCAGCACGCGGCCGTGATCCATGATGGCGAGCCCGTCTGACAACACCTCGGCCTCATCCATGTAGTGGGTGGTGAGCACCACGGTGCGGCCTTCCGCCTTGAGGCCCAGGATCACGTCCCAGAGGTTTCGCCGGGCCTGGGGGTCGAGGCCGGCCGAAGGCTCGTCCAGAAACACGACCTCGGGATCGTTGACGAGCGCCACCCCCAGGGCAAGCCGCTGGCGCTGGCCGCCCGAAAGCGCCTCCACCCGCGCCGCCGCCTTCTCGTCGAGGCCCATGCGGGTAATGAGCACGGAAACGTCGAGGGCGTTCGGGTACAGGTTTCCAAACAGCTCGAGCGTCTCACGCACGGTCAGGAGCTCGAAAAACGCACTGGTCTGCAGCTGCACGCCGAACCGAAGGCGCGCCACCGCAGGATGGCGGATGACGTCGACGTCGCCGAGATACACGTGCCCCTCGTCCGGCGGCCGGAGGCCCTCGGTCATCTCGAGGGTGGTCGTCTTGCCGGCGCCATTCGGACCCAGGAGACTGAAGATCTGGCCGGGGGGCACCTCCAGGTTCAGGTGATCGACGGCAAGCAGGGCGCCATAACGCTTGGTGAGATTCTCGAGACGCAGTGCGGCCTGGTGCATGTACTCCCCCATTTCCGCCATTGTACCGGTGCGGCGATCGTCGGGCAGGGCCATGGCGCCGGAACCACCGTCCCATCGCCCAAGCCCACTAGAATCTGGCTCACTGGCCGCGTCACGCCGGACGGCCCGAGCGGCCTCGGCGGGCATCGGCAGGCGGTACCGATGGTCTTGCCAAGGTGTCAACCGCAAGCGGTTGCCGAAAGGTGCTTTGGGACCCGATTGGGCATGGCCTCTCGGCCCGGGTTTCGGGGCCGAGACGACGCGGAAATGGGGCGCGGCGCGGGAGAGCGCGGTGCCGTAAGAGCCTCCCGAAGCGGATACCTGGCCTTGACCGCAGGCCCGGTCAGTCCCGCAACCGGGAGCCATGGGCCGTGGCGGGCCCTAACCGCGCCGCCTAAGCTAAAACCGTGAGATCCGGCGTCCGCTCGAATGACCGAGGAATGGAGAGGGGCGGCAAGCCGAATCTCCGAGGAGGCGACCACGATGGTCAACACACTCCGCAATCGGTACTTCAGCGTCGTTTGGGCGGTCTTGCGGATTGCTCTCGGCTATGTCTGGCTCTCGGCTGCGTTCGAGAAGCTGGGCGCGTTTTCGGTGTTCGTCGGCTCCCACGCCGGCACCGCGGTGAGCGGCTACCTGAACGGGGCCCTGGCCCAGACGACCGGCGCTCACCCTCAGGTGACGTCGGTGTGGGCCTGGTTGATTCATGCTCTCTTCCTGCCAACCGCTGGCTTCTGGAGTGTCGTCGTCACGTTTGGTGAACTGCTGGTGGGAATCGCGCTCATCCTGGGCGTGCTGACCGGCACCGCCCTGGTGGGCGCCATGGTGATGAACCTGGCGTACATGCTGTCCGGCAGCGCCACCACCAACCCGCCCATGTTTGCGCTCGAAGCGGGCCTGCTGGTTCTCGGTCCGGTCGTATCGTACTGGGGATTGGATCACTGGCTGTTCCATGGATGGACCGGACGCCGCCTGCTGTTCCACCCGGCCACAAGCCGACGGGCGTTGGCGGCCGATCACCCGGAGACGCCCGCTCCCATCGCGCCGAAGCGCACGGCTTGACCGAACCTGGTCCCAACTGGTTGCAACTGATGCTAGTGGAGGGGGGCGCCGGGGCGCCTCCCTCCCCGCGTTTGTCCGGTGGCCGGGACTCGGAGCCCCGACGGTCTAATCCTGTGCGGCACAGCGTGGGCACAGCCAGAAGCGCCTCTGGCGCGGAATCCCTCAGGCTCGGTCCCATAGACCTCAACCGACCAGGATGCGGCATTCAGGAGCGCCGGTGCCTGGCCGAGGCGGTCGCAACACGTTCGTGCCCTACCCCTTGGGGCCGCCGCCGGCATTCGGGTCATGATGGCCCGCGTCTGGTGATAGCCGCCGTCCTTCGGTCTTCAGATGGACGGAGGTGGATGTGCGCGTGGGACCCGGCCACTCTCTTCGCCGTTGGTGATGATGGCGGTAGAGGCCGGACGCGGCAATCGGGTTACGGGGCGTCCTCGATGACGCATGTGGGAGTCCTTCGGGCATGCGGCGTCCGGCAGCGGCGGATGCTGGCGGAGCCGCGTTATGCGTTTCAGCCGTCACCGTGTCGACACGGCCCGGCATCTTGGCCGCACCCATCCGCGCCTGCCTATCTCCCCGGTGCTACCGGCGGCTCTGTCCGGGGTTCGGAGGGTGGGCGAGCCGCCGTGCGCCTGCCTGGCGGGCGGCGCGCCGGGATTCGACGGCCAGCCGCTGTCGGAGGAGCTGCTGGCGGGCGCGCGGCAAGGGAAAGAAAACCAGGTTGCCCCGGCGTCTCAGGAGGTGGTCGTGATGGGTCACCGACGTCAGATCCAGGTGCAGCAGGACGTAGAAGCACACGGCGAACAGCGCCACCACCGCGACGAAGACGAGCGCCACCATCATCTTCCACCTTTCTCCGAATTCCTCGGCGCCCCGTTCACCACGCCCTCACTTTCCAACGCGCGAAACACCCGGATACGGGGGGTCCAGTGACGCCGGACGTGAGACACGCGGTGGGTCTGAACCGGAACCGGGGGGCTCTCGGACTCGATGTCTCTCTCGGCAAACTCAAGGTGGTCGGCCGCAAGCTCCAGCTCAACCAGGGCCCAAACCAGTTCGGCATGCGCACGCCGTGACAGGTTGGATCCTTCGGGTCCGGTGACCAGAAGGCGCGTGCGCGTGGCCAGCCGGTCGACATCTTCCTGGAGCGTCCTCACCCAGTGGCAATCCGCGACCGGGGCGTCTTTCATGGCGAAAGCCCTGCACTTTCTCGGCGTGTCTTCCGGCCTGGCGTTGTACCCTCACACTTTTCTACGCTCACCCTAAAGAGGGGGACGACTCCTTCCTACCGCCAAACGACGGTACTTGGAGAGCCGATCGATCCACGATGGTGTGTCTTAAGGGAACGGGAGCGACATGGGGGAAACCCGCGAACGGGCCACGACCGGCAGATGAGGGTTTCGAGGGGCCGGGCACCGACCGCCAAAAAACATCGCCCGGGTGGAGACGCTAAGGGGGTCGCCCCGGGGAGCCAGGGCAACACGGCATCTCCGCCCTGGCAAATCGACGGAGCGCCCATCCGCGTGAGAGGCGCCAGACGCACAATCCCCTCCCGCATGGTTCCGGGGAAGGGGAGGGGTGAACACGGAGGTCCCGAAAAATCCCTGGCGGCCCCGCTCTATCTTGCCACATGCCTCAGGCTAGTCATGATCAAGGAAGCCGGTCCACAGTTCGCGAGACGGGGATTACGCTCAGCGTGGAAGCGCTGAAACAGAGGCACGCGCGAAAGGAGCCGGCAGATAGAGCGTCGCACTGGTCTGCGGGGCTCGACACGTCGAAAGCGAGGAGGGCCGTGGCAATTGCGGAGAGCCGGCGGGACCCGGCCCGGTAGAGGGGTGCGCTTCCGAACACGCCCGAGGCGGTCCGCCACCTCCTGGGCCAGCTCGGGCCAGCGGGGTCGGGGCAGGTCTGTGTTACGAAGCGGGCCCGACGGGATATGGTCGCTATCGGCAACGGACGGCGGAGGGCATGGCCCGTACGGTGGTCGCCCCCGCTCTGATGCCGCGCCGCCCGGGGGATCGGGTCAAAACGGACCGCCGCGGGCTCGACGCCCTCCTCTGGACCGGGCCGCGTGGCGTCGTGTTTGGGGAGTCCCTCCATACGATGGACGAGCCCGCGGCGAGGATCCAGCGCCTCGAGCCAGCGATCGCCGACGCCGCGCCGACCAGCCCCCGGGCCCCGGTGATTCGGATCCTGCAGGCCTTGCGCGGCGTCACACGGGTCACCGTGGCGACGGAGGAGGAGCCGCCCGAGACCGCCGCCGACTGTTTCGTCGCCTCACCCTCCCGGGAAGCAAAAAGCGGCAGGTTCGACAGATGCTCAGGGCCGTGGTGGTGTGAATGTCACCGTCTCTCCTGACCGACTGGTCGAAGCGCGCCAGCCAAAGCGACGCCAAGCTCGCGTGTGGGGGCGCTGCGTGCCACTGCCGTACCACCAAGCATCGTAATCATGGGCGGACTTTGGCAGGCCGTCGCCTCCGAGGATTTGATCGATCTCGCGAAAGGTCAGCCGGAAGGTGCCGTCGGACCGGGACCGTCCTGCGAAATACAAAAAGAGCGGCCTATACTTCCCCTTGATCGGTTTTTCAATCAACTCGGCGTCGGAGTCGGCTAAGTCGGCCGACGGGGCACGATCTATGGCAGTCACACTTTGGGGCCTGATAAACGGGCTGACCAGGACTCCATCCGACGGTCCGGCATATCGGTCGTGAAGCCACCACGCGATGCGATACGCGGAAAACAGGCACGAGACAGCCCAGGCCTCGACCACGGCCCCGGGCGGATCGAGATGGGGGCTTCGAGGCCGATGAACAAGGGCATTCCGCGTCGTCCTCTACTTGGAGACCCACGATGACACTGCCGGCCCCAGCACTACTGGTCGAGCCTACCTCGTAGGATGGTGCCGGTGTTGTGTCCGCTCAATTCCCGGCCGAGGCTCCTCCGGGATTCCCGGCCTCTTGGCGACGAGGGTCAACGGGATGTAACTTCGACCATTCGTTCAGATCCTGTGAGTCTCGTGGTCCTTTCTTCAATGGTTTCCGGACTTCATCCGTCCTCCTTCGGTCGGGGCGCCGGGCCCTGGTCGAACCTGGCGATGGAAAAAAGGGCGTTACCAGCCAAGTGCGGGCGGCCCTGACAAGACTGGCCTTACGATCAAGGACGATACCCGCGCACCCCAAATCCCTTCATGAAATTGACTTCCCTCCACTCTCGGTGCAGTTCATGGGACATTCAGTCGCATCCGGAACCCTTCGTTGTTCAGTGTGGTCGTGACTACTGGGCGGAGGTGCTGGCGGAGCATGACCGGCAGGCAGTTTATCGGCCCGCGGGCGCGCCAGGCGGCAGGGTGGAGACGTCGGATGGGATTGGCGTTGGGCGCTACGGCAGCCGTGGCGGTCTCGGCGCTCATATTGCCGGGACGGGCGCTGGCGGCCCAGGTCCCTCTTTACCCCTTTGCATCCGTGGTGGTAGTGACCGGTCCCGATACGGCGACTCTGTATCTCAGCGTCCTCAATTTGAGCGGCACCACCGTCCAAAATCCACTTCTTGACCAGTTCTCTCCCAGTCAGGCCATTGTTCCGACCACCTTCGCGCCCGGTATGGACGAGGACATCTTCCCCGTGCAGATTGTGGGCAGCGCGACCCCGTGCAGCATTGTGGTAGAAGGTTGTATCCAGTACCAGGTGGGCGGCGGCTCGAGTGTGGTCGTCACATGGATACTGGGCCAGAGTGCGGCTCCCCTGATCTTGACATTTGACTGGCGGCCCACCGGATCTGGCACGTTCACGCCGGTGGACTTCCTTCAAAACGGAGTGCCTGTGCCCACCGTCAATGCGGAAGGCCCCCAGGGCGCCACCGGCCCCCAAGGCGCCACCGGCCCCCAAGGCGCCACCGGCCCCCAAGGCGCCACCGGCCCCGCTGGACCGCTCGGCCCTACTGGAGCCACGGGTCAGATTGGAGCCACAGGCCAGACGGGTACACGCGGCGTACCCGGTCGCGTGGGACCATCGGGGCCCCAGGGCATCCCGGGCCCCCGGGGTACGAGGGGGCTCCCCGGCGTGTCCGGACCGAGAGGGGCGACGGGAGCGTCGGGACTTCAGGGTCCGCGTGGGGCGCCGGGTCCATCCGGTCACCTCCCTTTCCGATCCTCGCCCTACTGGCCGCTCATCCCGGTCAGCGCAGGCACGGGCGGACTCGCCGGCGTTCTGGCCGCGCTCGGTACGCGCCGCGCTTTACATTCCAAGCTCTGACGTCGGTCGGCAATCCCTAACGCGCCCCAGTTCTGTGAAGCCCTGCGCGCTCCCCGACGGTACCCACCGGGCCACCCGTACGCGTGGGTCAGACTCGCATAGGGCATGTCGGACCACGCGGTCTCGACCTGGCTCGCGGCGGCCGGGACCACGAAGGGTTCCAGCATCCACGTCACCGGCGCTGACCTATCCCCGTGCGACGTCCTTTCCGGGCCAGAAACCATGATCTCGCATGGATTGCGGACGACGAGCGTCTGGCTTTTCGTCGTGGTCTAGAAGCCGTCCTGGCTGCGATGAACGTCTCCTTCTATCTCGCAATCGCGCGCCGGCCCCCGGCGACCCGTCGGAGCGATCGAGTTCTTAGGGCCGATCGCTTTGGCGGCGTGGGACCTTCCGACCATCCGGAACCCCCTGGCACTTGCCGTGGCCGTGAGTGACGTCGCCGCACGCACGCGTGTTCCATGGAACCTAGAATCGCTTTGACTGTTATTCGCCGTCATCAACGGCCGCTTCTTCGTGCTCTACATCCTGGTCGCGCATCGCCTAACGCAAGACGGGGGCACCAAAGGCGTCTATCGTCTGGCCATGGAGATGATGCTCGCGTGGCTGGTGGTCACGCCGATCGGGTGGAAACAGGGTGTGCCAGCCTTTGTGCATCCGATGTGGTTGCTGGCAGGCTTCGGCGTAGGTTTCACCTCGGTCGTACCGTACGTCACGGATCAGCTGGCCATGGCTCGGCTCCCCCGGAGGACCGCTACCCTATACCTGTCGTTCCTACCGTCTGGACTTAGGTTCAAACCGTGGACAGCCCGAATAGGGGATCGGTCTCCCGTCCATGCTCTCGAAGGGAACCATGACAAATGAGCGCGAGAATGCGACTTTCAAGGCCCAGGCCGTGGAGGGCGTGTGTCGGAAGCCCACGCCGGCCCGCGTGATGGCGGCCGAGCTCGGGGTCCCGCGCAAGACCCGGTATCGCTGTCTCGAGGGCGCCCGCCACCATCCGGCCGCGCCCCTTGTCGGGAGCGGCCCTCTCCGGGCCGACGACCCACGCTTGCGGGCACGGGAACGATCGAATCGCGATAGCCGGGAGGAGAACGCGGTCCTAAACCAAGCGATGCGCTTCTGCACGCACGACGGGCAGTAAGATTCGGGTTCGTCCGCGCCCACCGCTTCCCCGTCTCCGTCATGACGAGGTGTCAGGTTCTCCGTGTCTCTCGAAGCGGGCATTCCGCAGAGGCCCGGCGGACGCCAAGCCCCTGCGCCTCGCGCCGACCGCAACGGCTCACGCACATCCAGGCCGTATACGCCGCGTCCCTGCGTCGGTATGGCCGCCTGAAGATCGCCGCCCAGCTCGTGCGGGACGACACGTACATGGGGGAGAAGACGGTGGCCCCGTGGATGCGCCGGGCGGGGCGGCAAGCCCGGGGCGTGCGCCGCTACCAGGCGACCACGTCCTCCCGCCCTGCCTTCAGGGTGGCGGACAACCGGCTCGCCCCACGGTTCACGACGGCGCGGTCGCGCGGCACTGCCCTCTCGCCGGCGTGCTCCCCCACTGAGACCGTGGGAGCCTGCAGGCGACCTACGCATACCCGGCCCGGATCGCGCGCGACCGCATGGTCTGCGGCATGAGCCGCCAGGGGAACGGCTACGACCACGCGTGTATGGAATCGTGGCCCGGCCCGAACAAGAAGGAATGGAGCTACCTGACCCCTGTCCACACGCGGGAGGAGGCCCGATCCGCGATCTTCGAGTCCATCGAGATCTTATATAACCGCCAGCTGAACCACAGCACGCTGGGATATGGGACTCCCGCGGAAGCGGCGCAGGACACGCTCACCGCCTCAGCGATCGAGTCCCTATTTTCCGTGTCCACGATTGCTTAGGTCCACATGACCTTATGGGCCGGATGGCCCATCGCCGATGGTGAATCCCCGGAGGCGGGCCCGGACCGTGGCT
The DNA here is from genome assembly GCA_021797815.1 of Bacillota bacterium. GTDB lineage: Bacteria > Bacillota > Sulfobacillia > Sulfobacillales > JAIMBI01 > JAKATP01. The sequence continues at coordinate 17,336 of JAJZYZ010000018.1, read as the reverse complement.
TCGTGACGAAGGAGCCATGCCTTTCGCGCGAGACCACCGCCGTAGCCGGTGAGCGAGCCGTCAGCCCCGATGACCCGGTGGCAGGGAATGATTATGGAAATGGGGTTCCGCCCGTTGGCGAGACCCACAGCTCGCGACGCACCGCTCTTTCCGAGACGGCGCGCAAGGTCTCCATAACTCCGTGTCTCACCAAAAGGGATGTCGGTGAGGAAGGCCCACACGGCCAGCTGAAATGTGGTCCCCGAAGGGGCCAGCACTCCGGAGAAGACCGTGAGCTCGCCCGCGAAGTACGCCTTCAGTTCCGCCACCGCGTGTCGGAACGGTTCCCGGTCGTAAACCCAATCCGGCCCCGGAACGACGTCGCGGGGGCCGCCCAGGAGGTGAAGGCCGGTGAGCGATGCGCCGTCCGACATGAGAAGCAGCGGCGCCACCGGACTTTCTTCTTCCATCACCATGTAGTGCGTTGGCCCTCCGGTGAGGGGCGGGCGGAATCGGAGCGTCGGTCTGGTTGCTTCGACATCCCTCATGGGAGGCTCACCTCACGTCTCTCTTGAAAAATTGCTGTGCCGCCCTTAACGCCGGTCTTTGGTGGAAGCGCATGCCACAGGTGCATGGCGGCGTAGGCGCGAAACGGACGCCAGGCCTGGCTCTCCTGCTCTACCTCGCGGACTGAAACCTCCCGGCCATAGAGCATCCGATACCCCTGGCGCACGGCCAGGTCGCCAGCCGGAAACGCGTCGGGATCGCCCAGCGCCCGCATGCCGATGTAGGCGCGCGTCCACGGTCCCACCCCGTAAAGGCGCTCCAGCGCGGCGCCGACCTGGTCCGGATCGCCGCCGCGCCGAAGGGGTGGCACGCTCCCGTCCCACAGCGCCTGCGCGAGGCCGTAAAGGGTGCGTTTGCGAGAGCCCGGAAGCGCCATGCCGGGGAGGTCCGGACCCGCCGCCGCAAGCTCCCGGGCCGTTGGAAAGAGATAGCAGACGGCGTCGTCGGATCCGGCGATGCGGGTCCCGTATAAACCGACGAGCCGTGCCGTGTGGGTCCGCGCCGCCTCCACCGAAATCTGCTGGCCAAGCACCGCCCGCACGGCCATCTCCACCCCGTCCACGTCGCCCGGCACCCGAAGGCCGGGCGCCTTGTCCACGATCTGCGCGAGACGCGGGTCCCGAGACAACGCGCGGGCTATGGCCGCCGTGTCGGCATCAAGATCCAGAAGGTTTCTCAAGACGCGGACCAGCTCCGGAAGGTCCTGGACTTCCTCCACCTCCACCGTCGCCGGCAGCACCCCGGGGAGATCGCCCGCCGGGGCCGTGACCGTGAACCGTCCGAGACCGTGCGCCAGTCTCACGAGCCGCCGGTACCATCCTCCCGCCGGGTCGCCGGCCTCGAGTCCCGGTACTGCACGAACGGCTAGGAAGTGGACGAGATCCCGGGCGGCAAATGGCCCTTCAAACGGCAGATCGAGCGTGAGCGGCGGCCCGAAGCGGCCCGCGTCGCCCCGGGCCCGCAGGCGGGAGCGGAGCTCCCCCGGAGAAATCCCGTAAACCCGCCGCACATCCCCCTGCAGGGCGCGCAGGGACGGATAGCCGGCCTCGTCCGCCACACGGGTCAACGAGTCCGGCCCCGGGTGGCCAAGCGCCCGCTCGGCATGGTGGAGGCGCAGGAAGCCGAGAAGGGCCTTTGGGCTGAGCCCCGCCTCGGCGGCCAGAAGACGCTGCAGATGACGAGGACTCCAGCCAAGCCGCCGCGAAAGCGCCTCCACCCCGATCGGGTCACCCGGCTCCTTCAATACCAGGGCCATCTCGCCCATCGCCCCCGCCACCCCGGCCGCCGGGGGCAAGCCGGGGTCCAGAAGCTCGGGACGGCAGCGCTTACAGGGCCGAAAGCCCGCGTCCCGCGCCGCCTCCCCGCTCCTAAAGAAACGGACGTTCTCCGCTCGCGGCGTACGGGAGCGGCAGCTCACCCGGCAATAGATGCCCGTGGTCAAGACGGCTACGAACACACGGCCGTCGAACCGCGCGTCATGGCTTTGCACCGCCTGGTAGCAGACCGTGGGATCGAGCGCTTGTGCGTCCATGGGGGAACAGTAGCACGCTCTTGCCTCGGCGTCGCACCGTTTTCGGACATGGGAGCGTCGCGGGTCCGCACCGCTAGGGCCCGCTTTCGGTCATGATAGGGTGACCCGATTGCGACCCAGGTGAGAGGGGTGACGCTGGTGAGTGAGGCTGGAGACGAGCGGCTCCGAGCGCTGCGGGCCGAATTTGACGAGTGGGCCGACAGATACGAGGCAGACCTCGAGCATCCGGAAGGCGTGCTGGTCGGCCACGCCGACGCCCGCCGTCTTTCGGCCTCGCTCTTGACCGTTCGCCCCGACGATGTCCTGGTCGACCTCGGAGTGGGCACCGGTCTCTTTGCCGAGTGCTTCGACGGCGGCGGCGCCACGGTCATCGGCGTGGACCTGTCGCCGCGCATGCTGGCGCGCTGCGCTGAAAAACACCCCGCCTGGCAGTACGCCGCGGGCCACTTCCTCGCGATTCCGCTGCCCGATCACACGGCCGACGCGGTCATATCGGCGTTCGCGTCCCACCACCTGGACACCGACGAGTGGCCGGATGCCCTTCGTGAGGTGATGCGCGTCTTGAAGCCCGCGGGGAAGTTTCTCCTCGTCGACATCCTGTTTGTCGACGAGGAGACCAAGGACGAGGCGCGACGAATCCTGGGGGAGGCCTGGGAAGAAGAAAACTACCCGGTGTACACGCACCTCGGACCGGTGGCGGCGGAGCTCGGCCTCCGCGCCACATTCACGGCGTTGACCCCCCTCCACGCCGCCGTTCTGTTTGAGGGCATGGCGTGACCGGCGCCGAGATCGCCTGACGGACCGCGCGCCGACCGATATCCGGCCGACGTGGGCGGGGTATCCGCCTTCCGCTCGCGGCCAACGTAGAGCACGCTCGCTCCTTGACGTACCGACGGCCCGGCAGAACGTGGTCTTTCTTGCCGTCGCGAAGACTCGCCATCACTCATCATGGCGCGCGCACCGCGACGCTGCACCAGCGGTCCCGCTAACCCCCATATCCTTCCCCGCTGCTGGAACTGCTGGAGCTGGTGGGTGCCGCGCCGCCCCCTGCCGTCCTCGAGCTGAGGCTCGTCTCCGCCACCCACCAGAGTCCGCCATTCAGACGGAGCCCCTCGCCATTAGCCTGGCCGGGCGCCGTGTCGGCGACGTAGGTATAGAGAAGGTACCCGTTGTAGGCCACCTGGTTTCCGAGGGCGTCCTTGACGACGCTCAGGTGGCCCGAAAGTCCGGGAGGAGCCGCGATTGTGTTGCCGGGTGCGAGAAGCGGCGGCCACACGGCGGGGCAGCTTGCCGTACAGTGGGTGGCCGTCGTCGTGTCGATGCTGAACCAGTAAAGGGTCTGACCGGACTTCGTCGTCAGCACCTTAGTGGACTTGCCCGCCACGCTGATGGTCCGGATTTTTACGAGGGCGGTGCCACCCGTCGTCGACGACGTGTGCGAGGAACCGGTAGCGGCGGCGGCTCCGCATCCGGCCAACACCAGCATCAGGGCGGCCCCGGCGGCACCAAGGAGGAGTCGGCCCACCCCGCGGCCGATCCATGGTCCTGTCCCCCACGCGCGAGCGTCTCTCTTCATGGACATCTCCCTTCTGAACTCGCGGCCGTTCGTCCGGTCGCCTAATCTCGTGGGCGAGACTCGTCCCCGACGTGGCGGTATCGCGGCCATCGCTCGCCGGGTAAACACCGGAAATCCGAGGAGACTTCTCCGTCTCCTCATCCGCGGGAGTTCCGCACGCTTCGCTGCGGCCCGATAGTGTTGCAACGCCGCCCCCGCCCCATTGGTTGTGCTCGTGTCCTCGTCCGCGCAGGGAGGGCGCTTGAGACTGTCGGCGGAGTTTGGGATCATGGGCAGAACGAGTCAACCGACAGTGCATGCTGAAGTCAGGGGGAACCGATGAAGCTCTGGAAGTCGCTCCATCACATGATCGGGGCGGGAGACGCCGCCAGCATCGAGGACGTGGAGGCATACCGCCAGGTGGGCGGGCAGGTGCTGGATGTGGTCCAGAAGATGAGCGTCCCGGGCACGCCCCCGACGGCGATGGCATATAGTTACGTGGCGCGGGGACTCGAACTGGTCGCCGACGGGCTCCTGGAGCCGTATATCGAGGGAGAGCATCCCGTCCCCATGCCAGATTGGGTGAAGGCGCAGTCGGTCAGTCTCTACCGGCCTATCCCCGAACTTGTCACCGCGGCCAAGCAGGAAGCGATTGACCCCGACGGGGAGCGCGACGTCGACCTGCCCTGGGTCTTGAAAGGCCGCGTGGCCCGGTCCGAACGCGATGACTGGCGAAGCCTCGAAGCCTACGGCCGGGGCGTGAAAGCGCTTATGGAGTGGACCGATGTGACCGTGTCCGGGTCCTCGCCGGTCAAGACGGCCGAACTGTATTTCGCCGAGGCCACCACCAATTTCGACTCGGCCACCCATCTTCTTTATGGGTTTCAGGGCAAGGAGCCCTCCTTTGGCGTCCGGCGCTCGCTTGACGACTATCTCTGGAAGGCCATCGCGTACGCGCTCGGCGCCCTCCAGGAGCAGTGCGTGCCCGGCATCTCGGACGGTCTCGACATCGACACCGTGCTGGAGGGGGTCGGCGTGGAGGAAGGGCATCTGCAGGTGATGTCGTTTGACAGGAGCGGGCACACCGAGGCGGTGCGCGACATTGCGAGCTCCTGGTACAAGGCGATGCAGGAGCACCCGGGTCCCTACGCCCATGACCCGAAGCACCCGCGACGCGATTAGCGCCTCCAGTGCCGCGCGGCTTAGCGGTTACGCCCGTGGACGCCGCCGGCCGCCTGCGGCCCGTGGCGCCTGCCGCCGTCCGTAGGGCTGCTGCGGCTTCTGCCAGGCCCACGACCAGCTTCGATAGCAGAGGACGGCGGACCATACAACCCCCACCCACATGCCCGCCAGGACCAGCAGCACCCCGGCGTCGAACCACGGCCCGCCGTCCGGGCCGCCATGCGCCGCCAGCCAGTATGTGATGTGCCCGATCATTCCGGTTCCTTTCTGACCGACCCGCCGGCCGGGCCGTTCTTTCTCGCTCGTCAAGACAGCGCGGCTCGGCAGACCCTCAGTTGATATCGGCTCCATGAGGCCTTCGCCGGTCTCCGACCGGGGCCTGCGCTCGCCCGTCCCGGAAGCCGGTCACATTCCTGTGGCACAACCTCTCATGGGCCTGAAGGGAGTCGGCGGCCCGGCCCGGAAACGCCCCTTCACACCTTCCAACCCTTAAAACCCTTCCAACAAATGCTACGTCTACTCTGTGCATTCCTGCAACGCTCGCCGGCTGTCGGCCATGGCGCTCCGACGCTACGTCGTGCTGTACCCGCTGCCCGGCCGGTCGACGCCGGGACCATGGGCGGCATCAAGGAGTCCATATTGGGCGAGGAGCCGCTGACTGTAGGTCACGACGCCTGTCATCTCCGCGAGCGGCAACGTTGCGAGAAGCCTCACCGCCTGGGCCATGTACGCCGGCGGCTCCGCGCGCGGGTCGTCCGGACCGGTCACGAGCCCATGATAGGTGGTGCCGGGTGTCACGACGATGTCCGACGGGGCGACCGCGGCCACGCCTACCCCGTCTTGGTACACCTCCTGCGCCAGGCCCTGGGTAAACCGTTCGAGCGCCGCCTTCTCCATGCCGTAGAGCGTGCCGCCCCGGCCGGGAGCGGTATAGGGACCCCGGCCGGGGCCCACGGCCGCGATGGAGGAGACATTGATGATGCGGCCGGACCGCCGGGCCCGCATGCCTGGGAGCACGAGACGCGATAGCCAGTAGGGGGCGTGCACATTCACGGCAAACGAACGGAGCCACCGTCCCGGCTTCAGGGACGACACCGGCTCGAAGTAGGTGAGGGCGGCATTGTTGACCAGCACATCGACGGCACCCAGCCGTGCCTCGATGGCCTCGATGAGGGCGGCGCAGTTTGCCTCCTCCGAGATGTCAACCGGCATCTCCCACGCCTCCCCGCCCCGCTCACGGATGGCCGCGGCCGTCGCAGCCAGAGATCCCGGGAGGGGATGCACGCCCTCGGTCGCGGTGCGCGCCGCCAGCACCACGCGCGCGCCCGCGCCGGCCAGCTCGAGCGCCACCGCCCGTCCGATGCCGCGCGAGGCGCCGGTCACCAGCGCCACCTGGTCGTAGAGAGGCCCCGCGTCCGGCGCGCTCACTGTCCCCCGTCCATCTCACCGGGCGGTGGGGCAAACAGGGGCGACCCGTCTACGGCCGGTCCGAAGGTCTGATGAAGCTCTTCGCCCAGATCCTGCACGTCCCAGGGCTCGCGGCCCCGAAGCACGCGGACCGGCTCGGGATTGCTGTACAGCGTGTACTCGGGACCGCGCGCGCCCATTACCCGCCCGTTGAGCCAGCCAGAGCGGGGCCCGGCCAGATAGGCGACCAGGGTGGCCACATGCTCAGGGCTCCGATCCGGGCCGGGGACGGACCGCCGTCGTTCCGCTGGAATGGAGTCAATCATGCGGGTGTCGGCCGACGGGGCCACCGCGTTGGCCGTGACGCCGTAGCGGGCCAGCGCCCGCGCGCACGAATAGGTGAAGCCGACGATGCCCATCTTGGCGGCCGCGTAGTTCGGCTGGCCGGGAGCGCCGAACAGGCCCGAGGAGGAGGTGAAGTTGATGAGGCGATATCGCCCGCCGCGATGCTCTCGCCAGTACCGGGCGGCAAAGTGGGTGGTGTTGTAGGTGCCGTCCAGATGCACGGCCAGCACCGCCCGCCAGTCCTCAGGTTCGAGGTTCATGATCATGCGGTCTCGCAGGATCCCGGCCACATTCACCAGCACATCGAGTCCGCCAAAGTGGCTGACGGCGGTTTCGATGAGGCGGCGGGCGTCTTCGTGATCGGCGACGCTGCCGTAGTGCGCCACCGCCTCGCCGCCCGCCGCCCGTATCTCGGCCGCCACCGCGTCCGCCGGGCCGGCGTCGACCCCGGTGCCGTCAAGGGCGGCTCCCACATCGTTCACCACCACCCGCGCGCCCTCGCGCGCGAGCGCCCGCGCCACGGCGGCTCCAATGCCGCGGCCGGCTCCGGTCACCACCGCCACCCTGCCCACAAGGGTGCCGTCCCTCTCTCCCATCGCGTTTCTTCCTCTCCTCGCTCACGTGTCGTCGGGCATTCTCCCTGCGGACGCGAAAGCGTCCCAGGGCTCAAAGTCAAAGTCGTAGCCGAAGGCCCGGGGGCCCGCCACGGCCAGCGCCGCCGGGGACCGCCAGAGGTCGTGGCAGGGCATCGCCAGCACGCGCACCCGAAAGCCATAGCGGAGCACCTCGGTGGTAAGCGGGGCCGAGGACTCGTAGTCCAGCAGGGTGATGAGATCCGGCACCGTCACCACCGGCCGCTCCCCGACAAAGAGGCCGAGATTCTCGTTCTGGAACACCAGACGGGCCGTCTGGCCCCCGTCTGTTCCGGTGCCCGTGAGGATGGCCTCGCCGCGGGTGAACCCGCCCACCGTGCGGCGGTTCAAATCCGAAATTTTGCCTTCAAAGACGATGCCCCCGCGGACGAGCGGCAAAAGCGCCGGCAGGACCGGGCGAGCGCGCCGGAGCACGCGGCCGATAGACGCCGCCAGCGTGAGTGTGCCGGGAATGCCGGCCGCCCAGAAGCGCGCAGCCGTCGCCGGGTAGCCGACGGCATCAGCGTGCCCGCCCTGGACCACGGTCACCGCCCGCGCCATGCGTTCCATGAACCGGTCGTCCCGCGCTTCCATCACCGCCACGTTTCCACGCTCGTCCGCCACCGCCATGGGCCCCGCCGGTATCCCGTAGACAGAGTAGGTCACCATCTGCACCTCGGGAAATGCCCGTCCCATCCCGTCCAGGTCCAGCACCGGCAGATCCGTGAGAGCGCCGAGCGCCAGCGGAATCATGGAATTGGACCCGCCCATCTCGATGGGGGCGATAGCCTGAAACGGACGTCCCACGTATCGTTCCAGGGCGCGGAGAGCGGTCAGGGCCTCGGTGCCGCTCCGGATTTTCTCGATGCCAACGGTCGGGGCGCCGAGACCGAACATGGCCGCCACCGGGGTGTCGCAGTCGAGGTCGTCCGCCTCCGCCACCCGGATCCGCCGCCCGGATGTGAGTACCCCCTCCACCACCAGCCGGCCGAGATACGGGTTCCCCCCGCCCCCGGTGCCAAGAAGCGCCGCTCCCGCGGCGATGTCCTTCAGATCCTCGCGAGAAAGCTCACGCATGCGCGTACCCACCGGGCCCCGCAAGCGGCCCGACCGCCTTCACCCGGATGCGGGTGGCCGAGCCGGGCAGGTAGGCCAGCGGGAGATCCTCGCGATCGACGATGCGGACGCCGTCCGGATTGGCGCCCGCGGCCACAGCCTGCTCGAGGGCTTCGGTCTCCGCGGCCCGCAGCACCTCCTCGCGCGAGCGGCCGTCGAGGCTGTACACCCGATCCACTTCCCCGCTCACCTCCGCGATGGCCGCGCCGATGGCGTTGGCCACCTCCCCGCCGGACGGCCGGTGCACGCGGGTTACGTCGACCAGATTGTCCGGCACCAGAAACGCCCCGCCCCCCACGGCAATCACGGCCACCGGCCCGGGCTTAAGCCGCATCCGCTCCACCGCCTCCGCCATCATGGCGTCGGCGCGCCGAAGCGCCGCCGCCGGGATGCTCATCTCCCACCCCGACAGGTGCGCCGCCTCGCCAAACGCCGTCCGACCGCAGGCGACGGCGGCGTCGCTCGCCGTCCACTCGGGACCGCCAAAGACCCGAGCCCGCCGGGTAAGCGCATAACCGACGCTGTCGGGACCCACCGACACCGCCTCTCCCCGGCCATGGATGCGGCTTCCGCCCCCGAGGCCGAGCGACAGCAGATCCGGCATCCGGAAGTTTGTCCGCACGCCGCCCAGTTCCACGGTGGCCGACGCCTCCCGCGGAAAGCCCGCCGCCAGCACGCCCACATCGGTCGTGGTGCCCCCGACGTCCACCACGATGGCGTCTTGCAGCCCCGTCAGATATGCCGCGCCGCGGAGGCTGTTGGTGGGCCCGGAGGCAATGGTGAAGATCGGGTAACGGCGCGCGCGGGGAAGATCCAGGAGGGTGCCGTCGTTCTGCGTGAGATAGGTCCGGGCCTTCAAGCCGACGTCATGAACGGCGGCCGTGAACCCGTCGACGGCCCGTGCGATAACGGCGCCCAGGGCCGCGTTCAGGATAGTCGCGTTCTCTCGTTCCAGCAGTCCGATGGAGCCGATGGCGGCGGAGCGCGACACGACCACGGGAAAGTCCGCCGTCTCGCGGATGAGGGCCTCCGCGCGGCGCTCGTGCGCATCGGCCACCGGCGCGAAGATCGACACCACGGCCACGGCCCGCCCAGGTTCCAGGGCCCGTGCGAACCGTCGGATCCCCTCCTCGTCCAGCGCGCTTATCTCGCGGCCGTCAAATTCCGCGCCGCCGGCCAGGATGCCCACACGGGGATCGAGCGCGGCCGCCAGGTCCGACGGCCAGTCGGTCAGCGGGGGCACCGCGGTCGAGGCTGGGGCGCCAAGCCGGAGGACGGCCACCGGCAGGAGTCCGCGCCGCTCGATCACGGCGTTCGTGCAGTGGGTGGTGCCCAGCATGACCAGGCCGACCCGCTCCTGATAAAGCGGGTCGGCCATGAGTGTTTGCAGCGCCGTCTTGATGCCGCCGGCCACGTCGGGGGTGGTCGGCGTCTTTTCCTGCCCCCGCAGGGCTCCTGCCTCATCCAGCAGCACGGCGTCGGTGTTGGTGCCGCCGACGTCAATCCCGACCCGCCACATAACACCCGGGCTCGCCATTCATCCTCCCGTCGGAGCGCACATCCGGCCCGGGACCATGGACCTGGTTACGCCCGTGCTTTCTCCACCCAGCGCAGCACCTGATCGGGGCTCACCGGAATATCCGTGACCAGCACCCCGAACGGCGCCAGTGCATCGGTGATGGCGTTCGCGATGGCCGGCGGAGCGCCGATGAGCGAGCCTTCGCCCATGCCCTTGAAGCCGCCGAGGCTCAGCGAAGGCGTCTCCATGTGTTCCACCCGCATCGGCGGCACGTCGACCAGGGTGGGCAGCAGGTAGTCCATGAGGCTCGTCGTGGTGAGCTGCCCGGCGTCGTCGTAGTGGAGTTCCTCCAAGAGCGCGCTGCCGATGCCCTGGGCCACGCCGCCGTGGATCTGCCCCTCGACAATCGTGGGGTTGATGACGACGCCGCAGTCGTTGACCGCCACGTAGTCCAGCACCTGCACGAGGCCGCTTGCGACATCCACCTCGACCATGGCCGCGTGGGTGCCGTTGGAATAGGTGGCCGCCATTGGCGGCTTGTAGCGCCCCAGGACTTCAAGTCCCGGCTCCATGCCCTCCGGAAGCGCGCCCACTTCCAGGTAGGCGCGCCGGGCGATGTCCGCGATGGGCACGCCGTGGCCGGGCACACCTGTCACCTCCGCACGGCCACCCTCCAGCACGATGTCGTCCCGCGACGCCTCCAGCATATGCGCCGCCAGGGTCACGATCTTGTCTTTCAGCTCGCCGCTGGCGCGAAGCGCCGCCCCGCCGCCGATGGTGCCGGACCGGCTCCCGCCGGTGCCACCGCCCACCGGCGCGTTGTCGGTGTCGCCGTGCAGCACCGTCACGTCCTCCACCCGGATGCCGAGCTGGCTCGCAATAATCTGGGCGAGGGTGGTCTCATGGCCCTGTCCGGTAGGCCCTAGGCCGCAGGTGGCGGTCACGGTCCCGGTGGTGTCCATCCGGAGCTCGACACTCTCGTAGGGCACGCTCCCGGCCTCCGATTCCGCAAACGCCGACGGCTCCACAAACACGCACAGGCCAAGTCCCAGGTAGCGCCCCTCGCGCCGAAGACGCGTCTGCTCCTCCCGGAACTTCTCGAGGTCCATGAGCCGCAGGGCCGCGTCCATCGACGCCCCGTACGACCCCTGGTCGTACAGCTGCCCCGTGGCGCTTCGATACGGAAACTGGTCGTTCTCAATCAGATTCGCGCGCCGGATCTCGACCGGGTCGCGGCCGAGGGCCCGCGCCACCCCCTCGATGATGCCTTCCTGCACCTGCGCGCCGATGGGGCCGCCCACCCCGCGGTAAGGGCCCAGAGGGGCCTTGTTGCTGAACACCACCGTGATCTCGATCGCGACGTGGGGAATCTGGTAGGGACCGGGCAGCATATCCGACGCCCACATCGCCTCACCCACCGCGCCCGGGAAGTTCCACAGCGGCCAGGCTCCGGTGTCGCCGTACACGTGGTCCTGAACGGCCACGATGCGGCCCGCGTCGGTAAAGGCGATGTCCACCACATGCTCGGCGTCGCGCGCATGCGCGTCGGTCAAGAACGCTTCCCGCCGGTCGCTCACCCATTTAACCGGCCGCCCGAGCCGCCGCGCCGCCTCCGCCACCACGGCGTACTCGGGGTAGAACATGGCCTTGATGCCAAAGCCGCCCCCCACCTCCGGCACGACCACATGCACGCGCTGCTCCGGCCAGCCCAGGATCTGGGCCAGCTGCCGGCGCACTTCATGCGGCGACTGGTGCGTGACGTAGACCGTGAGCCGGTCACCAAACGGATCCGGCAGTGCGGCCACCGCCCGCGGCTCGATGGGCGTGGCCGCCTGCCGCTTGGTCGTAAAGGTCAGGGAGACGTGCCGCGGCGCCGAGGCGAACGCCTCCTGGAATCCCTCGGTGCCGGTCGTGCGGCTGAACACCACGTTCGACCGGCCATGGTGGACCTGCCGCGGCTCGTCGTGCTGGGAGCGATGCGCGTCCAGCACCGGCTCCTGCGCGTCATACTCAATCTCAACCAAGTCGGCGGCGTCCTCCGCCAGGTACGCGTCCTGCGCTATCACGGCCACGACCGGCTCCCCCACGAAACGCACGTGGTCGGAGGCCAGCACCGTCTGCGTGATCCCCTGGCCCTCATGAACGATCTGGAGCCTCGCATCGGCGGCCGTCCAGACGGCCACCACACCCGGCATGCCGGCCGCCGCCCGCGTGTCTATCTTCGCGATCCGGGCCGCCGCGTACGGCGATCGTACAAACGCCACCGCCAGCATGCCCGGCACATTCACGTCGGCCACGTACTGGCCTTGACCCCGCAGCAGCCGGGGATCCTCCACCCGGCTCACCCGCGCCCCCACAAACAGTGGCCGCAACGGATTCATCCTGCTCCCCCTCTGTGGTCTGCCCTCGTCGCCCTATTGTCGCCAATCGTCCTAAGGTTCCCGGTCCGCGATGCCATGACCGTCCACCCAGAGGGCAGACACACGGGGACCGCACTCCCTTAGGCTTCGCGCCCCCACGACGCTTTTCCTACCGGATGGCCGCACCGTGCCGGAGGATCGGGACCGCCACTAGCGAACGGATGGCCAGGTGAATTCGTGAGCTTTGGAGGTGCGGCAGTTGGGCGACAGGAGCAGCGCGGGCGAAGAGCATCTTTCCAGTTCTTCCAGGTTTTCCAGGTCCGACACGACGATTCTGGCCGGCGGCACGGTTGTGGACGGAGGCGGCGCTCCGCGTTATACCGCCGACGTGGTGCTGGAAGGCTCACGGATTGCGGCGGTCGAGCCCGCGGGATCTTTCCGGCCTCCCGGCGCTAGGGTGGTGGACATCTCCGGCCTCACGCTCGCCCCCGGCTTCATCGACGTCCACTCCCACTCCGACAACGCCCCCTTCCTCCCGGACCCTGACGTGAGCAAGATCCTGCAGGGCGTGACCACCGACGTCGTCGGCAACTGCGGCATGAGCCCCGCCCCTCGGAGCGCCGCCCATGAAGCGGTCCTGGAATCGTACCTCGAGCGCCTGTTCCCGCCGGTGGCCTGGGAGGGACGCTCCTGGCACGCGTACTGGGAGGCGGCCCGGGGCGGCATGGTCACCAACGTCGCGCCCCTTGTGGGACAGGGGGCGCTGCGGCTGGCCGTCATGGGGATGGAGCGGCGGCCGGCGACGGAGGCCGAGCGGCGGGCCATGCGGGCTCTCCTGCGGGAGGCGCTGGACGACGGGGCCTTTGGCTTTTCCACCGGCCTCATCTATCCCCCCGGCATCTTTACCGATACCGACGAATTGATAGACCTGGCCCGGGAGCTCGGGCCTCACGTGTACGCCTCGCACATTCGGGGCGAGGGCGACAATCTCACCGAGGCCGTGGCCGAGGCGCTTGCCATCGGGCGTGACGCCGGCGTTCAGGTAGAGGTGTCGCATCATAAGGCGGGCGGGCGCCAGAACTGGGGCAAGACCAGAGACACCCTCGCCATGATTGACGCGGCCCGCGCGGGCGGCCAGCGGGTCTTCCAGGACGTCTATCCGTATACCGCCGGCTCCACCATCCTGACCGCGTGTCTGCCGCCGTGGAGTCAGGAGGGCGGCAACGAAGCCATGCTCCGCCGCCTTCACGATCCCGACGCGCTCCGGCGGCTCCGCCGGGATCTGGAAGACGGCCTGCCCGGGTTTGACAGCGAGCTTCACAATGCCGGGGCCGGCGGCATCGTCCTGTCGTCGACGAAAGACGGCCGCTACGAAGGCGAATCGCTGGCCGCCATCGCCGCCCGCCTGGGGGTGGACGCCATCGACGCGCTGTTTCGCATCCTGCGTGAGGAGGAACTGTCGGCCACCATGGTCGTGTTCCTGATGGACGAAGAAGACGTCGTGCGCGTCCTCACCCACCCCTACACCATGATAGGTTCGGACGCGCTGCCGCCCGGCCGGGGAGGAAAACCGCATCCCCGCTCCTTCGGCACTTTCCCTCGCATCCTCGGCCATTACGGCCGGGAGCGCGGGCTCCTCACCCTGGAAGAGGCGGTGTATAAGATGTCGGGGCTGCCGGCCGAGACGTTTCATATCCCCGAGCGCGGCCGCATCGCGCCCGGCCTTGTGGCCGACCTGGTGGTCTTGGAGGCTCCGGCCGTCATCGATCGGGCGACCTACGAGAATCCTGTCGCCACTCCGCTCGGCATCAAGAGCGTGTATCTCGCGGGTCGTCAGGTGGTGGCCGGCGGACGTTATGTCGGGGCGCGAAACGGCACCTTGCTGCGCCCCGCCCTCTGAGCCAGACGAGGACCGGGACAACGTCCCTCTGTGACATATGTTTGGTCAGTAGGAATTCCCCACTTTGGCCAAAAGATTTTTCCATGGGGGTCCGGGGACTTTTTGTGGGGTTTGCGTGGTACGGGAGGTCAAACCGCGGGGTCTCGGCCTCGGAAGAAAATTCCCACCGGTCGGGCAGGCGATGGGGAAGGGGCCGACTACCGCTCCTTCATGAGCGGGTGCGGCAGGCGGTCGCCTTCCCCTTCGAACCGCAGTCAGTGCCCATGACGGGGAGGCGGTCGATCATCGCCGCGGTCACGTGATCATCGGTGAACGCGGTACCCCACTTGGAAAATTCCCGATGCGTGCTCAGAATAAGGCTCCGGCTTTCGTGGCTGTCGGCCACCGCCCGGAACCGCAACCGGGCTCCTTCCCATCAATCGGCAGATGTCCCCATTGGCACAAGATGAGGCACATCATGGCCTCGCCATCTCGGTGGCCGTGGCGGCCTGCCGGCGGAGGCCCTGCTGTCGACGGCGAACAGTCAGGCGTATACCCACCGGCGGACGATGGATGGGCGCGGCCGCGTGCCGTCCCTGCTGCCGGTGGTGGGTGTCCGCCTGTACGGCTCCGGGTGTCGCCGGGATTCGGAAGCCGATGCCTTCAGGCCATGGTACGCGGCCGCGGACCGGGTTCGGCGCTGGCCCGTTCCGACCGGGGCTGTTGTTGCGTACGGAAGCACGGAGGTCGACTGGGACCTGCCCGTGAGATGCGAGGTATGGTAGCCCAGTCCGCGTGGCGCTTGCAATCTGGAATAGCGCTCCCGCCCGTCCCGCGGGCGCCCGAGACGCGGGCTCTTTGTTCATCCGTTGTGGTCAGCCGGGCATCCGAGAAGATCCGATTTCTATGCGGTGCTCGACCGGGTCGCCGCGCGAGACGTAGGCCCGGCCGTGTTGGCCGGACCTTTTGCCGTACACAAGGTCGCAGGAGATTGACCTGTGTGGCAGGCGCCGTACATTAAATGTGAAGTGTCTGGACGAGGGGGCAACCCACATGCCGACGGGAAATGTCAAGACAGAACGCATTGAGGCGCGGATCCGTCCCGCTGACAAGGCGTTTATCGAAGAAGCGGCGACACACCTCGGGATTAGCGTGGCCGACTTCATTACTTCGACGGCGCGGGTTCGAGCCGAGGAAGTCCTGCAGCGGCGGGATCAAATCGTGCTGAGCCGACAAGATCAAGAGGCGTTTGTTCACGCGCTGTTAGAGCCTCAGGAGCCTAACGAGCGTCTTAAGGCCGCAGTGGCCGAGTACCTGTCATCCGTTGAGCGGTAGACGGTATCGCATTGAGCCATTGAACAAGGCACACGATCGCGCGGCCTTCACATGTGGGGAGTACGCCCTTGATCGTTACCTGAAACAGTCCGCGGGACAAGACCTGCGACGCGGTTTGGCGGTCACATACGTGCTGGCGGAATCGACGACACCGGATGTCATCGCGGGCTTCTACACGCTGTCCGCGTCGAGCGTCCCCCTGGACACGTTCCCGGACGAGACAGCCAGGCGACTGGCGCGATATCCAAACGTTCCCGTCGCTCTCATCGGTCGGCTGGCGACTGACATACGATACCGGGGGCAGCACTGTGGGTCGCGCCTCTTAGTTGACGCCTTGATCCGGATCTGCACGATCAGTGAAACGGTGATAGGCGTGAGCGCGGCCGTCGTCGATGCGAAGAATGAGGATGCCGCTCGGTTCTACGAACACTTCGGCTTCACGCGGTTTCAGCACTCGGTCCCGCCGCGCCTGTTCATTCCACTCAAGACGGCCAGAGCAGCCGTTCAGCCACTGCTGCCAAAACACAGCCGGCTACCGACTGACATCTAGACTGACGAATTGAGGCCCGGTGAAGACCCACCGCCCACTGGCTGCCGCCGATGTGGAGCCACATGGTTGGGTTCGGGCGTCCGGAGGGCTTCCTGCCCCCCGGCCGCCATCATTCACAAGCCGTCCCGGCTCGC
Organism: Bacillota bacterium; assembly: GCA_021797815.1. Taxonomy (GTDB): domain Bacteria; phylum Bacillota; class Sulfobacillia; order Sulfobacillales; family JAIMBI01; genus JAKATP01. Next base: position 1,245 of record JAJZYZ010000018.1, on the reverse strand, counting down.
CCCCTCGTGGAGACGGGGTCGTGGACCAAGGCGGAACCGCAGCCATATTTCGGCACCCGCACTTCCTAGCCGGTGCGCCCGACGGCGAATCACGCGGGAGCGAGGTCTTCCAGCATCTCAGCCGGGGCGCCCCGGATGCTCCCCGCAGCCGTCCGGTTTCCCGGGCGGGACTATGCGCGGGAGGACGGGGTTTACGTGCGGAACATCCGTCCCGGCGACCGGGGGGTGACATCACGGAGGGTTTTCGGAATTGCCTTCCGCGGCCGCGGAGTGTGCCCTCATAGACGTCACGGGCTCGTGAGTCACGGGCTCGTGAACCCTTCCAGCACTTTTCCGGTCACCGCACTCACCACGGCGTTCATGTGGGTCCACGGGGTGCCGTCCCCCCCGCCTGGGCTGTCCGCTTTCGGATAGAGCGGCTGGTCCGTTATCTGCCGCCACGTGAAGAGCCAGGCTGGCTGCGGAGATTGAAGCCCGTCTGTCTCCCGGTCCGAAAACAGGACCAACTCGGCTCCCACGGTGACGGACGAAAGCTGCGGATACCACTGCCGGGCAGCGGCGAGAGCCTGTCCTTCGGACACCGGTTCGAGGTGCATGAGCGGCGTGGCCACAATGCCGCCCCGTGCAAGCGCCCGGGCGCTCGGCGGCGCCGGGGTCCCTCTGGCGTCTTTGGCCGCGAGCCCCACCACGATGGCGGCCAGGATGCCCCCACGTACGATCCCCGCCACAAAACGCTGCCTTTGTCTGTCGCCCGTCACGATGCACCTCACCCGAGAGCACGCGCTGACCGTCACCGGCGCGATCGATTCCCCGTGCCCTCCCCTGTCCCCCGGAACGGATTTCTCGGCCTAAAGGTTTCGAGGCGGCTTTTGCGCCGCCTCGATTCCTGTCGGGACCCCCGCCAGACTTCGTGCACGCTGTTCTGGCGGCCGCCTGGGCGGCACCCTCCTCTCCTGGTCTAACCGTGTCCCCCAAAAACGCCGCCGGGCGGGAGGGCAGCGTTCAGCGCGCATATCGCGTCGACATCCACTTTGGGCCTCCGGTCGTACGTCAAGAGACCGTTTTGTTCCTGCTCCACATCCGTGAGCTGCGTCCAGCAAAAGCCCGCGATGACGGGTGACGCCGCAACCGCTTCCACGAGCGCCCGATAGCGGTCGAGAAGCTCCGACGATGCATCCACCCGCGTGTAGCCCCATCCGGGTCCCGTGTCCGGTCCCGCCGCCACTCCGCCCATCTCCGACACCA
>JAJZYZ010000017.1 GCA_021797815.1 Bacillota bacterium | reverse complement strand
CTCATGCGCCGCACCTCCATTTAAGCGCCGCCTGCCATCCCCACGAACCTTCGCGAGCGGATGATGAAGCCCCTGCCTGCCACGGCATGGACCTGACCGAGAAGGACGTCAGCGCGGGACGGCGGCTGTTGGCCTGCCTGCGCCCCGGCTCGAGCCGCGCCACGCTGCGGTCCCGGCCGGAGGGGGAAGCCCCTGAAATGAGCCGGCCTCACGGGTCCTCCGCCGGGGCGCTGTGACCGCGTCGACGCACGTATGGTCCGCTACCCGATGCCACATCAGAAAGGAAAGCGCCCCGGCATCGCGAAGTGGCCGAGCGGCATCCTGTCCGCCCCATTTTGGTCAGGGCAGGAACATCGAGCGCATGCGGCAAGGGGACGATATGTCGTGGCCAGCGCATCGGACAGGCTTGGAGACGTGGCGCTCGTCGAGCATCGGCTGCGGGTTCCCTTGAGGGTTCGGGTGAGAAACGGCACGGTCCGGTCTTTTTCGATGTTTTTCGACACCGGTGCCGCGTCGCTGACGGTGAGTCTTGAAAGCCTCCCGGAGGCATGGACGGACCATCTCCAGGAGGGGCCGGAAGGAGCCCTGTCCATCGTGGCGTCAGACTGGGTCGAATCGCTCGCGATAGGCGACCGGGCACTCCCCGGATCAACACTCCTGTGGGCGGTCCCGGGCGCGGGCATCTTTGCCGGACGGCCCTTTGAAGGCGTCGCCGGGGCTTCGGCGCTGGGGGAAGGAGTCGTTACGCTTGAGTATTCTCATCCCGCCATCTGGCTGTCCCCGTCTGACGGCTCGGACGGAGGCCTAGACGCGGTGCCGGCCGCCTTTCACCCGGATAGCCGGTTTCCCCGCGTCATGGCGGAGATTGGGGGCGTGTCCTACCCGATGCTCTTCGATTCTGGCGCCAGCGTCAGCATGATCTCGGAGGCGGTGGCGGATGAGTGGATGCGACGACATCCGGCGTGGCCGCGGGCTTCCGGGTCGGCCGGGCACGCGGACATGGGATCCGCTGATGCGGAGGCCCTCGTGCGGCCACCATCGGTTCGGATCGGGCCGGTGACGGTGGACGCGCCCCTCTTTGTCACGCGGCCGCGCGGACGATTCGAGGAGGGACTTTCCCGCTACACATCCGAGCCGGTGGTGGGAGCCCTGGCCGGAAACGTCCTCCGACATGGCCTATGGCGGCTTGACTACGCGACGGGACGGCTTTATGCCCGTCCGGCGCCGGGTCCGGCGTCCGACCCGGGGTGCGGCATCGGCATCCGGGCGGCATACGCCGGTGGGGGATGGCACGTGAAGGGTGTCCTCGCGACCAACGACTCCACCACCATCGCCGCGCTCCGGCCTGAAGACCTCCTGCTGTCGGTGAATGGCACCCCGGTCTCCGGGCTGAAACACCATGAGGTCACCGAACTCCTGTCAGCGCCCGAGGGGCGGCCGTTCCACTTCGAAGTCAGGCGCGGTGGAGCCACGATCTCCACTGAAGGGCGCGCCGCGCGGTATATTTAGCCGGAGAGGGGGACGTACGTGGCCCGGATAGCATTTTGGATCACCGCGGGAGCCGACCAGGAGAAAAAAGCGCTGACCGGTCTCCGGCTGGCAGGCCGCCTGCAGAGCACCGGGCAGGATGTCCGGGTCTTTTTGTACGGGCCGGGGCTTGAAGTCGCGGTAGACGGCGGAGAGGGCGAAGAGGCCGTGCGTGCCCTGAAAGGCGTGGCCCGGGTTCAGGCGTGTCCGTACAATGCCACCCACCAGGGCATTGCCCATGAACTTCTCCTGGACCGTGGCGTGAATCTCGACCAGACGGCCAGCGCTACGCTCGTCGAATGGACGGAGGCAGGCTTTCAGGTCATCGGCGTCTGAGCGCTCGGACGACGGATGCCTTCCGGCCGCCGTGCGGGAGGCAGACCGTCGTCCCTGACCGGCGGTGGTCTAGTCGGTCCGGCCGAGGATGTAGGGGGGAACGGTCACGCCGGCTGGCAGGCCCGGATCCGCCTCGGGCGCTCCGCGCACCGTCTGTATCGGTATGACGCCGGCCCACACCGGAAGACCCATGTCCTCCGCATCGTCCACGGGCGGACCGCTTCGGACCTTGGCCGACGCCGACTCGATACGAAGCGCCGTCACGCGCGTGGTGCGAAACTCGACCGCATTCGGTTGGCGGGCGTCTTGCCAGCGTCCCGGCTGCACTTTCTCCACGAGCGCTCGCAGCGCCTGCAGTTTTTCCTCCGCATCGGTAACCTCATAGGCCTGGCCGAAGACGACGGCCGACCGATAGTTTAGCGAGTGATTGTAGACCGACCGCGCCAGAACCAGTCCGTCCAGCTCCGTCACCGTCACGCACACCGGGACTCCTTTGGCCATGGATTTAAGGAGACCGGACGCTACCGCCCCATGGAGGTACAGCCGGTCGTCCACCCGTACGTGCAGGGTTGGCAGCACGACCGGCATCCCCTCGCGCAGAAACCCGACGTGGCAGACGGTTGCCTCGTCCAGGATCGCGTACACGGTCTCGTGATCGTAATGTCCCCGCTCCGGGTGGCGGCGGACGCGGATCTGAGCGGGCGGTTTCGCGGCCATGATAGTGATTCCTCCCTGACTCCCGGCCGTGGCCGGGGTACGGCTCCCGCTGAGCAAAACATGAGTATCTGGTTCCGTAAAGATCCAGTTGGTGTGGATATTCAGGGAGCCAGATGGTCGGGATTGGTGCGGGCAAAGATGCGGTGGTCCCGCCACGCACCGTCGATGGCGAGATAGGAGCGGGCGAGACCCACCTCCTGGAACCCGTTGCGGACAACGACCGCGATAGACGGGGCATTGTCGGGCAGCACGGCCGCCTCGACCCGGTGCAGGTCTAGATCCGAAAACGAAACCTCGACGACCGCCCCCACGGCGGCCGTCATGATCCCGTGGCCCCAGTGGCGTGATGCCGTGGAGTAACCGATTTGGGCACTCTGAAACGCTCCCCACACCACGTTATTGAGGTTCACATGGGCCACAATCTCCCCAGCCCCGTCGTCAACGACAAAACAGTACCGGCGGTCTTTCTCCCAGTCCAGCAAAGCCGCATCGATGAACCCGCGGACCTGTGCGGCCGAATAGTACTCGGGCGGGTGCCGCGGTTCAAAAGGTCGGAAAGCTTCCTGATTCTCCAACCGGTAGCGAAGGTAGCGCGCCTCGTCGTCCAGACGCACCGGCCGCACACGATAGCGGCCGGACAGGATTTCCCGGGCCGGTGTCCTTTTCATCTCCGAGACTCCTCCCTACCCCTTCTCCCCACAGCCTCGTGCGCCGGCCATCGCACCTAAGCGCCGCCAGACTGGCGGGGAGACACACAAAACGGCCGGCCCGTCGGCCTGCCGACCAGGGCGGCCACGCCGAACGCCCCGTCACCGACAGTACGGTCGCCGTCAGCGCCATTGTAGCGGACACATCCGTCCGGGGTCACGGACATTGGGGCACACGCAACGCGGCCTTCCGCCTGTCCGGCGGACGCCGTTCGGGCGCGGTCTGCTGCCGGGTTGCATAGGGGATGCAAACGGTCTGGCGGACGAGTGTCGGGCCGCGTCCGCACCTCGCCAACCCATCAAAGCCGCACCGTCGATGATGCCCCCGCGGCACGGCCTGAGTGCATCGGACACGCCTTCCCTTGGATCCTATCTTCATTATCGTTTAGAATGAAGTAAACGAACAAAGAGAAGGCGCCCCGATGACCGATTCCGGCACCGCCCGGCCGCTCCTTATCGAGGCGTTGGGCATCCAGAGCGAGTTCTGGGGCCTCGGCCGGATGACGGGGCAACTGTACGCGGTTCTTTACTGCGCCCCGGTCCCCCTCAGTCTCGCCCAGCTCGCCGACGCCCTCGGAGTAACTAAAGGGGCCGTAAGCGTCGGCATCCGTCGACTCGAAGAATTGCGGATGGTACGACGCCAGCATCAGCCTGCCGATAGGCGGGTGTTCTTTGTGGCCATGGTGGATTTCTGGGAAATCGCCCGCCAGTTCCTGAGCCGGCGCTACGAACCGGCCTTTGCCCGCACATTTGAGCTAGTTTCCGAGGCACTCGCCCGGGCCGAACAGGATGCGGACGGGTCTCTCACCGACGGTCTCCGGGCGCTCCAGCGGTTCTACAGCCTCCTCGACCGGCTGGCCGCTATGCTGGTGGAAACGAGCCCGGCGGACATCGAGCGCCTGCTCGGGGCCGTCGGGCCCCTGCCACCGTCATCCCCAGATGGTGGGAAGCCGTGAGCGCGTCGGATTCCGGGGACAGCCGATCCGCGTGGCAGCATTGGCGCCTGGCGCGAACATGGGATTGGCTGGCGGCCCTGGCGGGGCTGCTGTTGGCCGGTGGGGCGGTCGCGACCCTGTACTTTGAGACTGGCTATACGTATTGCGTCGACTCCCTCAATGCGTCTCCCGTCTGCCGTGCGGTGCCGGTGGCGGACCCGTTGCCGGTCTGGTTGATGACGGTAATCGTGGCCGCGGTGGGCCTGGTGGCCGGCGGTCTCTTCTTTCGGTATCGCGTCCGCGCCTCTCTCATCGTCTTCGGGCTCGCGACCGTGCTTGTCCTGGTCGGAACCCTCGGCATCTCTTGGCCGTTCTTGCCCGCCGGCCTCGTCAGCCTGGTCGCCGGCCTCTGGCCGCGCCGCCCGTAAAAGCCTGAACGGTAACCGGGATCGGTGGGACTGGCCGGTCGACTACCCGGTCCGCCAGGTGGCTGCCAGGACCACCGCCATCCCAAACGAGAGAAGCATGCGAAAGGCCGGAATGGTCCGCGGCATCGTCGATGCCACAGCGAACCCCCGGACGGCGACACCTTGATTACGGCTCGGTTATTGGCCGGTGAGAATCCTGCATCCACGAAGTGCCGTGTCCGCCGCTCGGGTCGGAGTCAGCACATTGACGGCCAGCACCAAACAAACCTCGCCGATAGGGCCGTTCTTCCAGAAGGTCCACCGCCAGTCGGGGCACGTGACCAGGGCCCGTCCGCGAAGATGCCCGGCACGGCCCCCCCGCTGCAGCCGATGGAGGTGTCGTCGTGGGCGCGGCCACGCACCGCGCAGAAATAGATGTCGGCGATAAGGGCTCCGCTGTTGACGGAGATGAGTGCTCCCCACCCCGAATGAGCCGCCCAGCGGCGATGGACGCCTCGTTCCAGGACAGCGCGCATAGCGCCGGGTCCAGGACAAGAACGAGAAACTCTGCCTCGCACATCCTCCGACGCCCGAACATATCTCCGAGACGCCCCACCGGCGTGCCCAAAAGTGTGATGGCGAGCACCAAGCCCACTCCGCCCCACCCATACGATGGACGCCGACCCGACGTGCAGATCGCTCCGCGTCGTGGGTACGGCCAGGATGACGATGGTGGTGTCAACGGACGCGATAAGCCCGCCGATGACGATGACCGCCAGCTGAGACCCGGTTCGCTGCGCGGACACCCGCGGCCTCATGGTCGGTCCTCTCACCGGATCGGGTCCCGCTCGCCTTCCCACGTCCACGCTACAATACGTGGGATCGACGCTGACCGACCCTCGGTGCCGGTTCCGCGCAGCCGTCCGGGGACGGCCGGGACCTGGAAGCTCGGCCGGGAGTGCCGCCAGGCGCGGATGCCAGACGCGGGTGTCGCGCGCGCATGCGAGAGGAAGGCCCGTGCCGGGTGCCCGTTCCCGTGCCCGTGCCCGTGCGCGGGTGTCGCGCGCGCATGCGAGAGGAAGGAGCACGCTCTTGGCGACCAACGCGCCGCATGATGCGCGGGGAGGAGCTGCCCGGTCCCGCGCCGTGCGCTCCACGAGTGCGGGTGGCGGTCGGGGCCGGAGCGGTCAGCCAATGGTCTCGGTCATTATCCCCAGCACCCGCCCTGACCATCTTCGGGCCGCCCTCGGAAGCGTTGAGGCGCAGAGCTGGGACGGTCCCTGCGAAGTCGTCGTATTTTTGGACGGGGTGGCCGGGACGGCGGTACCAGACCTCACCGCGCCGTTATCTTTAACCGTCTCCGGCAGCGCGGCCCGCATTGGCCCCTCCGCGGCCCGAAACCGGGCCGTCGCCGAAGCCCGGGGAGATATCCTGGCTTTCTTGGATGACGACGACCTGTGGCTCCCTGGACACTTGCAGCAAACCGTGCCGACCGTCCTGGCCGCCGGCGGTCTGGTATTCACCGATGTGCTGGTGCAACAGCTGGACGAGGGATGGGAGCGGGCCCTTATCATCCCGTTCCGGCCGGAACTCCTTCGCCGCACCAATCCGGTCGTTCTGTCGTCTCTGGTGATGACGCGGGCAGCCTTCTCGGCGCTCAACGGCTTCTCCGAGGACCTCCCCCGCTATGAGGACTGGGACCTGTTGCTGCGGGCGGCCGCGCTTGCCCTTCCTCTCTCGCGAGTGCCCGGGGTGAGCGTCCGCTATCGCTTCTCGAGCCGGTCCAGTTCGGCCGACGTCGAGGAGATGGCCGCGATGTTCACACGGTTTGCCGAACGTCACCGCCTGGGCGACCTGCCTGTCACGAACTTTGCCCGCATGGCGAGAGAGGGACTCCCCGAGACCGGAGGCGTCTGACCAGCCGCCCGCCTGGATGGGACCGCACGGCCATAAATCCGCAGGCCGAGGCTCGCCTGCTATGATCATTGGTAGAGTTCCTGCCGTCACCGTCGTTTGCAAGGGAGATGGCCCATGATTGTCGTGCAAAACCGCATCTTCGTCACGCCAGGCCGCGAGGCGGAGTTTGAGGCCCGCTTTGCCGGACGCGCTCATCTGGTGGACACGGCTCCCGGATTTATCAGCAACCAGGTGTTGAAACCTATCACGGAGGGGGCTCCCTACGTCGTCATGACCCATTGGGCGGATCGGCCGTCATTTGAAGCCTGGGTCAAGAGCCCGTCGTTCCACGAAGCGCACAATACGCGCCCGCCGGCCGACCTCTTTGCCCGGCCGAACGTCTTTGAGATGCACGAGGCCCTGGACGGGTAAGTCTACAGCCTTTCCGGGGTCGGCACTTTCTCCACGCGTCCCGTCCGCCAGGATCGATACGCGGCCCAGGAGACGGCCGCGGCGCGAAAACCGTCGCGGGCGTCGGCGAGCACTTCGGGGGCGCGGCCGCTGCGAGCCGCCTGCAGGAAGGCCGTGAGGAGCAGCGCATCCATGTCTTCTCCGTATCCCAGGTGCCGGTGGGCGGGAGCGTCCTGCGCCCCACCGTAGAAGTCCAGATGGCCGTTCATGGCGTCAAGCCGCGCCACCCCCCGCTCGCCCACCAGTTCCAGGGTCACATCGCCCCAGGTGGGATAGCCGGGCGGGCGGGACCAGGAGGGGTCGAGCGTGGCCGTGACCCCGCCCTCCCAGTCGAGCAAGAGGAGTCCCGCATCGTCGACCGCGCCGCCGTAGAGGCGGCTCCCGCCCAGACACCTCACCGCTTCCGGCTCACCACCGATGGTGAGATGCATGAGATCGATCACATGGCTCACGTGATCCATGACCGCGCCACCCCCGGCCAGAACAGGGTCCAGAAACCACCCCGGTGGGCGGGTGCCGTGATTGGTGCCCGCCATCGCCACAATGCGGCCGAGGCGCCCGGTGGCCACCGTCAGCCGCAGGGCCGTCACGCTTCCGAGCATCCGCACCGGCAGCGCCGTGAAAAGGTGGACGCCCGCCGCGTCCGCCGCCGCCAGCATCCGTACGCCGTCCTCCGGTGTCGGGGCGAGCGGTTTCTCGCACAGCACGTACAGGCCCGGCCGGGCGACGGCCTCCAGATCCCGCCGGTGATGGGCATTCTCCGACAAGATCACGATCGCATCGGTCTCGGCGCCGAGTCCTTCGGCCTCTGGCCGCCAGGGCACCCCCAGCGCCTCGGCCGCTTCCCGGTCTCGCGGCGCGTCGCCCGCGATGGCCGTAATGACAACGGCCGGATGTGCGCGGAGACGCTCCAGATAACTGCGCGCATGCACGTGGGCGGTCGAGACCACCCCCACCCGGATCTCTCCGCTCACGAAGTCGCCTCCCAGTCGCGCCGGGTCAGGGCCTCACCGATCTCGGCCGCTCGCTGGGCCCATAGGGCGCAGTCGAGCGCCAGAAGGGCGTCGGCCGGCTCCGCCTGAAACGGGCGGTTCTCCAGCACCCCCTCGATGAAGTCGTCCACCTCGTCCTGATACGGCGAGCGGTGAGCCGGACTCGAGGGCACGGCCACCGCCGCCGCTTGCTGGTCATCCACCTCCACCACCAGGGTCGCCCGCTCCAGACTGTGGTGCTCGAGGAGGCCGGCACTGCCGGCCAGCTCAAACCGGGTGTGAAAACGCGGATGAAGCCAGCTTCCGACCACCTCGGCCGCGAGACCCCCCGGGAAACGCACGAGGGCGGCGGCGTGACGGGGCCTCCCCTCCACAGCCCGGACCCGGGCGGTAATTTCCTCCGGGCGGCCCCACATCGATTGTAGAAAGTCAAAGTCATGGATCAGGAGATCCACGAAGAGACCACCGCTCCGCGCCGCATCCCCGTACCAGTCATCCTGTCCCCGGGGGTACGGGCCGCCGCGGAAGGTCCGCGCTACCGCCACCTGTCCGATTCCGCCCGCCTCCACCACGTCTCGCGCCCGGACGTACTCGGGAAAATAGCGCACGACCTGCCCCACCATGAGGCGGGTCCCGGCCTCGGCGCAGGCCTTCATCATCGCCTGCGCCTGGTCGCGCTCTCGCGCCATCGGCTTTTCGACCAGTACGTGCCAGCCGCGTGCGGCCGCGGCCTCGGTGAGCGCCGCGTGCCTATCGGTCGGTACCGCGACGATGAGGGCGTCCACCTCGTCGGAGGGGAGATCCTCCACGTCCCGGTAAGCCGCCACGCCCCATTCCGCCGCGAGCCGCGCACCCGCCGGGTCGGCGTCGACGACCGCGACCATCTCTCCCCGGCGCGATGCGGCCACGGCCGCAGCATGGACCCGGCCCATGGTGCCTGCCCCCGCCACCCCAATACGCAGCTTCGGCTGCCTCCGAACATCCCGCTCTGTTCCCATGAGCCTATGCTACGCCTCCACGCAATGGCCGGACACCCCGGCAAAGGATCACCCCGCGCAGTGTGGAAGTCCAAAGTGGAAGCCGAAGATGGGGCACGAAGTTGGGGACGATGGAAGTCCCGGGTGAAATCCTGGAATTCTGAAGCAGATCATGTATCGGCGCTTTTTCGGTTGCGGCTGGAGGAGGATCGTCATGGCAAGAAGCGAGAGCGTGCAAGATGCGCTCGGATCACTGGAGTGGCGGCTTCTGGGTCCGTTTCGGGCGGGACGGGTAACTTCCGTAGCGGGAGATCCGCATGATCCCGCTACGTTTTACTTCGGCGCCTGCGCGGGCGGGGTCTGGAAGACCGAAGACGGCGGTCTTCACTGGCGGCCGGTCTCGGATGGCTACTTTCAGACAGCCTCGGTGGGAGCGCTGGCGGTGGCGGCGAGCGACCCGGCGGTGATTTACGCCGGCATGGGCGAGGCATGCATTCGGGAGAACGTGCTGCACGGGGACGGGGTCTACAAGAGCACCGACGCAGGCCGCAGCTGGAGTCACCTCGGCCTGGCCGAGACGCGCCAGATATCACGCATCCGTGTCCATCCCCAAGATCCCGACCTGGTTTACGTCGGCGCCTTCGGCCACGCGTTCGGGCCCAATGAGGAGCGAGGCCTTTATCGCTCGCGCGACGGCGGCCGCCACTTCGAGCGGGTGCTTTACGTGGACGACCGGAGCGGCGTCATTGACCTCAGCATGGATCCCCTGAATCCCCGCATCCTGTACGCCGCCACGTACGAGGCGCATCGCACCCCCTACTCGCTGGAGGCGGGAGGACCGGGAAGCCGCGTCTTCGGCAGCACCGACGGCGGTGACCACTGGGATGAGCTCACGGTCCGGCCGGGCATACCGGAAGGTGTGAAGGGCCGCATCTCGGTGGCGGCGGCGCCGTCAGCCGGCCGCGTATACCTGTCCCTGGAAATGACGGGCTCGGCCGGCGGCGTGTACCGGAGCGACGATTTCGGCGGGCACTGGGAGCAGATGACGGACAACCCGGAGCTGCGCCAGCGGCCCTGGTACTTCAGCCACCTGTTTGCCGATCCCGTGGACGCCGACCGCATCTACTACCTGAGCTTCGAAAGCTTCCGGTCTCTGGACGGGGGCCGGACCTACGAGAAGATGGCGGCCGCTCACGTCGACCACCACGATCTGTGGATAGACGCCGCCGACCCGCGCCGGATGATCAACGGACACGACGGGGGCGCGGCCGTGACCTACGACGGCGGCCACACCTGGTCAAGTCTCATGAATCAGCCGACAGCGCAGTTCTATCATGTCACCACCGACACCAGTACGCCGTTTCGCGTGTACGGAGCCCAGCAGGACAATTCCACCCTCTCGGTGCCGAGCCGTACCGATGGCGCCGCCATTACCGTGGCCAGCGCCTACGCCGTCGGCGGGGGCGAGAGCGGCTACATCGCGGTCCGGCCGGACAACCCGGACATCGTCTACGCGGGCAGCTACAACCTCCTCACCCGCTACAACCACCGGAGCGGGGAGGTGCGGAACATCACGCCGTGGCCGGCGGATGTCTCCGGAGCCGGAGCCCGGGACGCGCGCTACCGGTTTCAGTGGACCTCCCCCATGTTCATCTCGCCCCACGACCCCCACACCCTCTATCAGGCCGCCAACGTCGTGTTCCGATCGCGCGACGAGGGTAGGAACTGGGATGTGATAAGTCCGGACCTCACCCGGGATGACAAGTCTCGCCAGGAATCCTCCGGGGGACCGGTCACGAAGGACAACACGAGCGCCGAATTCTACTGCACCATCTTCGCGCTCGCCGAGTCACCGCTCGAACGGGGCGTCTTATGGGCCGGATCCGACGACGGCCTCATCCACATCACCCGGGACGGGGGCGCCACCTGGACCAACGTCACGCCGCCTTCGCTGCCCGAGTGGGCGCTTATCGCCATCATCGAGCCCTCGCATGCCGATCCCGGGACAGCGTATGTGGCCGCCACCTGTTACAAGAGCGACCGGCTGGATCCGCTTCTCTTCCGGACCCGGGACTACGGAACCAGCTGGGAAAGCATCGCGGGCGGCATCCCGGCCGACGAGGCGACGCGGGTGGTCCGCGAGGACCCGAAGCACCCGGGACTCCTCGCATGCGGCACGATGCGCGGCGTCTACGTCTCCTTCGATGCCGGCGACAGCTGGGCGGCCGCCAAATGGAACCTCCCGGTCGTCCCGGTGTGGGACATCGCGTTTCATGACGACAGCCTGGTGCTGGCGACCCACGGGCGCGGATTCTACCTCCTGGACGACTTGACGCCGGTCCGGCAGCTGCCCGCCATTGATGGGGAGGAGGCGCTTCGAATCTACCCCGCCGCTCCGGTCCTCCGTCCGCGCGGCGGCTTTGAGGGCGGGCGCCGGGAGGGTGCGAGCGGCGTCATGACCGCCGATATGACCATGGTGGCATGGGAAAAATATCGGGGACGGGACGACGAGGAGCGTATCCGCTACCTCGACGCCGCGTCCAACCCGCCGGCCGGGGTGCCGATCCACTACTGGCTTCAGACGGCCCATGACGACACCGAACATCCGGCTACCCTTACTATCACGGACGCGGACGGCCGGATCGTCAAGACCTTCTCGAGTGTCCCGCCGGAGCCGGTCGAGGGTGCTCGCCGCGAGCCGCCGCTGGTCGTGACCGCGGGCGCTCACCGGGTTCTTTGGGACGGGCGCTATCCGGAGGCGCTGGCCATGCCGAAGGCGGTCTATCGCGGAGGCGGCATCCGGGGGCCCGTGGCCCCTCCCGGCACCTACACGGTGGAAATGCAGGCAGGCGAGGCCCGTGCGACGGGCACCATCCAGATCCGGCGCGATCCCCGCATGGAGGCGTCAGACGCCGATCTCCAGGCCCAGTTTGACCTTCTGCTCGCGATTCGCGACGAGATCACCCGGGTCCACGAGACGGTCTTTCGGATCCGACGAACGGAAAGCGCCGTTCGCTTCTATCAGGGGCTGGCCGGCGACGCGGGGCGGGAGTCGCTGCAAGACTCTGCCCGGACCGTTCTCGAGCGGCTGCATGGGCTTGAAGGCGAACTGCACCAGCTAGAGGCGCGAAGCGCCAAGGACCTGCTGAATGTTCCGGGCAAGCTCGCCCAGCGCCTCGCGTCCCTGTCGGGAGCGGTCGCCATGGGTCAGGCCGCGCCGACGGCTCAGATGCATGCCGTGCACCAGGATCTGACAGCCCGAATGGATGGCCTCCTGACGGAGGTTGAAAGTGCTTTCACGGGTGAGGTGGCCGCATTTGAACGGGCCCTGTCGGCGGTCAACCTGCCGCTCCTGTCTTCAAGGTCTGCGCCGTAACGGCAGCAGATACGGACGCGCACGACGCGTAGGGGCGAAAGAACGTCGGGGGTACAGGAAGAAAGATGTCGAATCGGGAGGCCGGGGCGTCCACAACGCCCCGGCTTCTTTATGCTGTAAGCAGGCGGCAGAAGGGAATGAAGCCACGAGCCCGCCATGGAAGGAATCCCGGCCCGGGGCGAGGACGCGGCCCCTGCTCACCCTGCGTGCTGCGCGGGCGCTGAGCCTGACGCCGGTCGTCCGCAGGCAGTGAGCGTCACGAACGGTAGCCGGGCGAAGGGACCGTCGCCCAAACTTGCAAGGCGCTTCTCATGTTTGTGACAGGAATCCCAAGCCTCAGTCGCGAACGGAAAGTGAGTCCCTCGAAGAGAGAGAGGAGCAGCAACGTGACGTACAATTTTGACGAATTGGTCGACCGCCGCGGTACGGACGCCATCAAATGGGATATGTTGGGTTCGCACTTCGGAAATCCAGACGCCCTCCCCATGTGGGTGGCCGACATGGATTTCCTGACCGCGCCCGCCATTCAAGAGGCGCTCCAGACCCGCGCGCGCCACGGCATTTTCGGCTACACCGGCCGTCCGGCCGGATACGAAGAGGTGATTCGTCGCTGGCTCTACGGCCGCCACGGCTGGCAGCCGGAGGGCGAATGGCTGGTGCATGCGAACGGCGTGGTTCAGGGCATCGCCATCGCCATTGCCGCCTACACCGACCCCGGTGACGAGATTCTGGTGTTCCCGCCCGTTTATCACCCCTTCTTCGGCGTCACCGAAGGCCAGCGCCGCCGGATCGTGGAGTCGCCGCTCGTCTTTGACGGCACGACGTACCGGATGGACCTCGACAACCTGCGGACGGTGCTGGCGGAGCACAAGCCGAAACTGGCCATCCTCTGCAACCCGCACAACCCGGTGGGCAGAGTGTGGACCGAGGAGGAACTGCGTCCGGCGGCCGAACTCCTGCTGGAAGCAGGCGTTTACGTCTTGTCGGATGAAATTCACAGCGACCTTGTGTACCCGGAGTACCAACACGTGCCCTACCCGAGCCTCGGGCCCGACTTCGCCGCTTCCTCGGCCACCCTGTACGCCCCCAGCAAGACGTTTGGCATCGCCGGCCTCCGGTCATCGGTGGTGGTGATACCGGACGAGGCGCGCCGCGCCCAATATACGGCGGTCCAGGGCGCGTTTGGTGCCGGGCACATGTCGGCCTTCGGCATGGCCGCCCTGATGGCGGGTTACGGTCACGGCGCCGAGTGGCTCGACCAGCTCCTCGCATATATCGGCGGCACCCGGGACATGGTCATGAAGACGTTTTCCGAGGAGATCCCGCGCATCCGTGCGATCCGCCCTGAAGGCACGTATATGATCTGGCTCGACTGCCGCGGTCTGGAGCTCGACGACCAGGGGCTCGCCCACTTCATGTACCAGGAGGCGGCTGTGGCCTTGAACGACGGAGCCGGTTTCGGCACCGGCGGTTCGGGCTTCATGCGCATGAACATGGCGATGCCCCGCTCTCTCGTCGCCGAGGGGCTTGACCGCATCAAGAACGCTGTCGGCGCCAGGGCTCACGCCTGAGGCGACCGACTCACGATCTGCGGGATAAAGACCTGAGCTGTCCGCGGCCGAGCACAAGCACCACGAGGCCGGCCGCGGTCAGAACGGTCCAGGTTCCGTTGATGCTCCGGGGCATATAAGGGATAAGTCCGGCCAGAAGGGGCGCCAGCACCGCCATCAGGATGGCGGAGACGGCGCCTACCCAGGCCTGCACATCAACCCGGGCGGCATCCGGCAGTGCGGCCATCCATTGCGTGGTGTGAAGGGTCCAGAAGAGGGCCTGACCGGCCGCTACCAATGCCCAGGCAACCAGCACCGGAACCAGTCGGCCCGCCGGCGCCAGGCTGACGGTCGCCATTCCGGCCACCATCATGACCAGGGCGGCGCCCATGACTCGCGCCGGCACCGCCTTCCGCCAGCGGCGCTGCAGGACCAGCACAAGGCCTCCCGCCACGGTGCTGCCGAGCGGCAGGAAGGCCAAGGTGGAGGGCGGGAGCGCCTCGGCGCGGTGCGCAACCAGAATGAGGGGCGCAAAGGTGGCCCAGAGTCCCACCGCCACCTGGATGAGCACCCTGAGGCCAGCCAGAACCAGATTCGCCCCGTGGAGTCCGGCACGGAGGCGATCGCCCAGCGGCGGGTGAGTCCCGGCCCGACGCGCGGCTCGCTGTGCGTGGCCGACCGACGACTCCCGGAGCCACAAAACCCGCAAGAGCCACGCCGCGCTCACCAGCGGCCAGGATATGGACAGGGCCAGGTGACCCGACGCCCGCACCCCCATCCGGGCCACGACCGGCGCCATGATGGGGACCAGAAGTCCCCCGAAGAGGGTGAGCTGCTGCAGGATGAGGAAGTAGTAGGAGACGCGGGCCGGCTCCACATCTTCGGCAAACAGGCTGTTCCAGGCCGGGGTCACGAAGGCGAAGCCGTTTAGGAGCACGACCCCGAGAGCCAGCATGAGAGGTCTCGGATCCATCACCCACAGCCCGAGCACCAGGACCCACCCGATGAAGTCCCCGGCCATGATGACCGTCTTGCGGCCGAGGTGGTCGACCAGATAGCCGCTCATCAACAGCCCCGCCACCTGCACCACGGCCGCCGCGCCCACCGCGGCCCCAACACCGGCCGGTGAGAGCCCCATCCGCACGAGATAGACGGTAAGGTATGAGGTCTGCCAGGCCATGGCCAGAGACCAGGCCGGCTCTGTCCACAGTATGGCGACGGCGTTCGGACCGCGCGGGCCGAAACGGCGATGAGTGCTGGAGGTGGGATGCGGCATGGGCCAGAGATTCGCGTCCGGCGGCTCCTCCCCTGCGCCGCCCCCATCAAGCGGCGAAATTGCTAATGTAAAGAAAACGGGAGCCACCGGTGCCGGACGTGCCAGGGACCTTGTTGCCGGACGGGGCGGGAGGGGCTTGGACGGGCACAGACGTGAAACGTGAAAGGAAGGCTGTCCATGCGTGTGGTGGTGGCGGGCGGCGGTCTCATGGGCTCGGCCCTGGCCTACGAACTGGCCCAACGCGGCATCGAAGCCTGGGTGTTTGATCGCCACGATGCCGGAAGGGCCACCTCGGCCGGCGCCGGGATTCTGTCCGGCGAAACCTCGGGTGTGTCCGACACGCCCTATCACGAGCTGTCCCGGCGGGCGTTCGCCTACTACACGGATCTGGTGGCCGCCCTGGGGGCCGACGCCATCGCCTACGGCCTGAGCGGGCTCGCCCTCGTGGCGCTCGCGGGCGATGAGGAGCGGTTCCAGAAGACGCGGGAGGCCCTCCGAGGAAGGTCGGCTGCCGTCAGCGACATGGATCCAGAGGAGCTCCGTCGGCGGTTTCCGGCGCTCGGACCCGTAACTGGCGTCCTGTTTGACGATCGGGCCGCGCGGGTTGACGGTCGCTACCTCGAAGCGCGCCTCCGGGCCGCGGCCATCGAGCAGGGTGCGCGATTCGAGCAGCGCGAGGTCCTGGCCCTTGACGCCGGGGACGGCAGCATCGGCGGGGTCTATACGTCCGCGGGAGCGGTGCAGGCCGACGCCGTGGTGGTGGCGGCCGGTGCCTGGTCGACCCGCCTTCTGGACGCCATCGCTCCCACGGTGCCGGTGGTGCCGCACCGTGGGCAGATCGTGCATGTAGACCATCCACCGGCCCAGGGTCCCGTGTGGCCGATCCTGGAAGGGTTTCGCGGCCATTACGTGCTGCCGTGGCCGGATGGTCACATCGTGGCAGGCGCCACCCGCGAGGCAGGATCCGGTTACGCCCCCTGGCTGACGGCGGAAGGGCAGGCCGAGGTGCTGGCGGAACTGTTCCGGGTTGCTCCCGGCGTTCGGCCCGCGGTCATCCGTGAATGGCGCGTCGGCCTTCGCCCCGCCTCCATCGACGGCCGACCCCTCATGGGGGCCATGGGCGATGTGCCGGGTCTTTACGTGCTGACCGGGCATGGGCCCGGCGGACTTCTTCTGGGTCCCTATTCAGCCTCGCTTGTGGCAGACGAGATAGCCGGCCGCGCGATCCCGACCGATTTTTCAGCGTTCCGCCCGGACCGTTCCTTTGACCCGGACCCTTCCAAAAGCGCCACCTGAGGAGGAGCAAGTGTCATGAAGTGCATCTTGATCCCGCTCGACGGATCGGCCCTCGCCGAGGCCATCATCCCCACCGCTCTCGATCTTGCCCGCGACCTGGACGCCCGCATCGTACTGGTGAGTGTGGTAGTGCCCACTCCCACCACGTGGGGCGGAGCGGCCGCCGGCTGGGGGCCGGTGGGTACCTGGGACGTGGCGATGCCCCCGATTGACGAGCAGACCCGGGATACCGAAGAGTACCTGGCCTCGGTGAAGGCGCAGATGCAGGTCGCCGACGACCGGATCACGGTGGACGCTCACGTCGGGACGCTGCCCCGTGGAATCCTGGACGCGGTCGAGAAACATGGAGCCGACCTGGTGGCCATGTCCACGCATGGCCGTGGTGGTCTCGGGCGTCTCGTCATGGGCAGCGTCACCGACATGGTCATCCGGCTGGCGCGCGTCCCGGTCCTGGTGGTTCGGCCTCCGATTTAGCGGAGTTGGCCGCCGCCGTGAGAGGCACGATCGCAAGGTCGGGCGCCGCTAGCCTCGGGCGGTCATGAGTCCCAAGAGGGTGAAGGCGCCGACCGCCAGGAGACCGATCCCGAGTCCGAACGATCCTGGACGGAACGGAAAGAGACTGTCGCCCATGCGGCCGAGCCCGTAGATGCCAAGCATGGCGCCGGCGGCAAAACGAAGGACGACCCGGAGCGGCATGCGGCGCCTGCCTTTCATGGAGACGCCTCCCCACCCGGCTTCGGATCGTCATGGTCGTGATAGTAATTTTTCCAGATGAGGCGATATACGCCGAGATGGCGAGGAAGCCGGTTGATGCCGGGAATCCAGGGGGCGAACATCAAGACGAGAAACAGGAGCATTCCGATCGTGAGCGCCATGGCATCGCCGGAGGACGCATGGGCCACGAAGGGGATCTGGTAGATGGCCGTGACAATCGTCATCCACCACGGTCCCGGATACGGAGCGTTTTCTTCGTGGATGATGCCCCACTGGTTGCCCAGCAGTTCCAGCCGGCTGGCCGCATTATGAAGTGGCGCGCCCTGGATAAACAGCAGGCCGTACATGTTGTCAAACTGGTAGTCGGCCGGGCTCCGGTTGAGGGCACCCGTCATCAGGCCGCTGCGCCCGAGCTCCAAGAGGCCCCGCATCATTGTGGGCACGGGACCGTAGGCGCCGGCGGGCACCACCACCTGCCCGCCGACGACACGGGCGTGGGCCAGGGCCGCCTGATAACGGTCTGCCCACGCCGTCTGCCGTGAGGCCGGAGCGGCGTCCCAGGTGTGAAGCGCGGTCCCCACGGCCGGATTGAGGGACGCGGCCATTTTAAGCGGCGTCAAGACGAAGTCAACCTTGGGATTGACGGGGTGAATCACACCCACGATATTCTGCATGGGGCTCTGCACGTTGCCCTGGGAAGAATTGTAGGGCGGTCCATAGGTAGCAATTTGACCCGTGCCGGTCAAATCCCCCATCGCCACCTTCTCGAACAGCACCGGGGTCTTGGTGGCAATCGTCGAGATTTTAAGCGCGGGACGGACCGGCTCGCGGAACACCGCCGACAGCACGACCGCCAGTACCGCGATGACCAGGGTGGTCATCCCGAGATGCTTGACGAAGTCGGACGGCACGTACCGGTACCGATGCGTGAGGTCAATCTTAGGATTCGGCATCGCGCACGCCCTCCCCGTCCCCGACGGTCGGTGTCTCGCCGCGGCTCGGATAGGGCGGCACCACGCCCTTTACCCGGATCAGGATGATGTGCAGCATGATCAGCACACCCAAAATCAGGGGCAGCACCACAACGTGCAGGCCGTACATCTGGCCGGCGTCCAGCACGTTAAACCACGCCAGTCCGAGGGCGTTCAGCCCGTCTTTGGCCTGAACAGCGTTCCACTGAGAATAAAAATCGCCCCGCATGAGATAGCCGGTAAAGGCCGTCGGAACCGCAATCAGAAGCGACAGGGTCCCAAGAAGCCACGTCCGCTCACGCCCACCTCGCCAGGCGCCCGAAAAGAACACCCGCAGCAGGTGCAGGATCATGAAAAAGAAAAAGGCCTGCACCGACCAGAAGTGCACGCCGCGGACGAAGAAGCCGATGGCGGAGACAGCCCACCACTGGGGCCCGTTGGCAGCCATCACCACGCCCGACACGACCAGGATTACAAAGCTGGAAGCGGTAAGCGAACCAAGGGTGTAGAGTACGCCGAATGCATACTCGGGAAGGTCACGCGGGAGCCAAACATCCACGGAAAACAGCTGCCCCATCTTGTCGCGAAGATAATCGGTCCAATTCACAGGGCGACGCTGCCTCCCTTACGAGCGAAACCTCAGTGGTGATGCACCGGCCAGGCCAGGAACACCACAAACGTTACCACAATCGCTACCCCTGCCAGTATGTCGCCAACCGCCATTAACATCCACCTCTTTCTTCGGATCCGCCGATCTCCCTGTCTTAGGACTCCGCAGTCGCCCTTGTCCCGGGCACCTTTCAACAGTAAGGGGCGGTGCTCCCCGCTCACAGGGTCGTTCGGCCAGTCCTCGGCGGCCCATCGGTACCTGCTGGGCCGTAACGGTCTGCTTGCTTGGCGACGTGGGACCGCTCGTTGGTTATCGCCGGACGAAGACCGTGCTCCACGCGCGCACGGGTCAAGCGCTCCCTGTACGCGGGATCGGACGTGTTGGCCGGCACGCCCGCCCATATGAGCGAGATCGTGCACGCAAGGAAACAGGCCCGGCAAAGCCGGTCCTGTTTCCGTGCTTCCTCGCTACCTTGTTACCTTGCTAACTTCCTTCCACGAACGATGCGATTACTCTCGCAGCAGTGGGAGCTCGGCTTCTTTCAGAAGACGCGAAAACGCCGCCACCGGTCCGGCCTCCACATCCGCGAGCGCGGACAACGCTGCTTCCAGCTCTGTGAAGAGGTGTTCGAAGGCGGCCCGGGTCTGAGCCGTCGGCGGTCCGTCACCCGACTCGATGACCCCGATAAGGTATTGGAGCTGCGCGTTCAGGCGGGGCGGGAACTGCAGGTCGTCCTCCGGACCCGTCCCGCGCGTCTGAATGAGTCGTCCTTCCACCTGGTCAAGCGGCTCCTTGGCTGCTTGAAACGCCTCCTGCAGGCGACTTGCGGCCGGATGGCCCGTCGACCGCTTGACCCACATCTCCATGTCGGCCCGGAGCGCGCGGATGTGGTTGACCGCGGTCTGCGCATGGCTGACCGCATCGCGGATGCGAATGGCGAGTGAAAACGCCTCGCGAGCTTTCTCGGCCGCGTGCTCACCGTCGGCACTCGCCCGCGGGTCCGGCAGAATCGTGACGTTCACCGAGGCCGTCGCCTCTCCGGCCTGAAGAAGCACCTGGTACCGGCCCGGCGGCACCACCGGCGCCGTCACCTCCCAGGGACTGGGCTCCGAACCCTCCACCCGGACGGCGGGCGCCGCCCGCAAGTCCCAGATGAAGCGGTGGGCGCCTTTGGCGGTCGCCGGCTTCGGCTCTTCCTCCACAGCCGTGTCGCTCCGATATTCGCGGACGAGGACCCCGGCTCCCTCATCGGCCACGATGCGGATCGTGACGGGCTCGGTCTGGTCTTCCGGCAGCACGTAGTGCAGGACGACTCCGGTGGGGGGATTGGCCCCTGCGTCCAGCAGTTCGGGCGGCTCCCCATGTTCGCCCAGCTTTTTCACGTAGTAACTGGTCCCGGTCGGGAACTCCATGGCCGCGCGATGACGCTCGAAGGTGGTGCCCTTCGGGACGAACAGGCCGGCACCGCCCATCATGCGCACGCGGTCACCGGGCTGAAGGAGCCTGAG
Source organism: Bacillota bacterium (assembly GCA_021797815.1). Lineage (GTDB taxonomy): Bacteria > Bacillota > Sulfobacillia > Sulfobacillales > JAIMBI01 > JAKATP01. The sequence continues at coordinate 23,438 of JAJZYZ010000017.1, read as the reverse complement.
TCGGTTCATGTCCCCGTCGGCCGCCAGAGCCCTCAGCGGGGTAAGATCGTCCAGGATCCAGAAACCGCGGCCGTGACTGGCCGCCACCAGGTCGTCGCCGGCCACTACGAGGTCATGCACCGGCACCACCGGCAGATTGAGCCGCAGAGAGTGAAACAGGGCGCCGCCGTCAAAGGACACGTACACGCCGCGCTCACCGGCCGCATAAAGCAGCCCCGCCACCTCGGGGTCCTCGCGGACGGCCCGCATGTACTCGTCGGTCGGGAGTCCCTCCACGATGGGGGTCCAGTGCCGGCCCCGGTCGTTGGTCTTCAGGAGGTAGGGCGCAAAGTCGTCCTGCTTGTATCGATTGGCCGCCATGTACGCCGTGTCGGCGTCGTGCCGCGACGGCTCGATGAGGCTCACCAGGCCCCACTCTCCCAGCAGATCGGACGGCGGCGTAACATTCGTCCAGCTCCGGCCGCCGTCTTCGGACACGTGAACGAGCCCGTCGTCGGATCCGGCCCACAGCACTCCTTCCGCCACGGGCGACTCGGCAAAGGCAAAGATGGTGCCATATACCTCCACGCCGGTATGGTCGAGGGTGATGGGGCCGCCCGAAGGTTTTAAGGTTTCGGGAACGTGTCGGGTGAGATCGGGGCTTATGATCTCATAGCTCTGCCCCTCGTCGCGGCTTCGGAAGACATGATTCCCGGTGACGTACAGGACGCTCGGATCATGCGGCGACAGCACGATCGGACTTGTCCACTGGAAACGGTAGCGATATTCCTCCGCGGCCATGCCGGCCGTCCGTTCCGGCCACGGCGACACGTCCTTCTGCTGGCCCGAACGATGGTCATAGCGGGTAATGCGCCCGCCTTCTCCGCCGCCGGAGCTTCCCGCATACACGATGTTGCTGTCGCGCGGGTCGACGGCGATGTAGCCGCTCTCGGCGCCGCCGACATCGTAGTAGTCGCGCGGCCCGATCGCGACGCGGTGGGTGCGGCTCGGCAGCGACAGGGTCGTGTTGTCCTGCTGGGCGCCGTAGACGCGGTACGGAAACGCGGTATCGGTGGCCACATGATAAAACTCACCGGTGGGTTGGTTGTAGATGGTCGACCAGCTCTCGCCGCCGTCGAGCGACACCGACGCTCCCCCGTCGGCACCGTGAATCATGCGGTCCGGGTTCTTCGGATCGATCCACAGGTCATGATGGTCCCCGTGCGGCGTCGCTACCGGGACGAACGTGCGCCCCCCGTCGATGGACTTGAAGAAGGTGGAGTTCAAGACGTATACCGTGTCTTGATCCACCGGATCGGCAAAGATATGCGAGTAGTACCAGGGGCGGGTGCGCAGACCCTGCGCCTCGGACAGGCGGACCCAGTGGTCACCCCAGTCGTCGGAACGGAACACCGCTCCGTCCCGGGCCTCGATCACGGCGTACAGACGCTCGCTCCGCGCCGGCGACACCGTGATGCCGATGCGGCCCACGACCCCTTCCGGCAGGCCCGGGTTGTGCGTGATGTCCGTCCACGTGTCACCCTCGTCGACCGACCGCCAGAGACCCGACTCGGGGCCCCCGCTCGACATCGACCACGGTCCGCGGCGCGCCTGCCAGAGTGCGGCATACCAGATTCGCGGATTTCGCGGGTCCATCGCCAGGTCTATGGCGCCGGTGTTGTCGCTTCGGGAGAGGACCAGATCCCACGTCCGACCCCCGTCACGCGTCCGGTAGACCCCGCGATCCGGGTTGGGTCCGAACGCGTGCCCGAGCGCCGCCACCATCACCCGGTCGGAATCGTGCGGATGTACCCGGATGCGCGCGATGTGCTGGGTATCGGCAAGCCCGGTCTGGCTCCATGTGCGGCCCCCGTCGGTCGACTTGTACACGCCGTCGCCATAGGAAACGTTGCCGCGGATACAGCTCTCACCCATGCCGGCGTAGATGACGGCCGGGTCGCCGGGCGCAAACGCCAGGGCCCCGACCGAGGCTGTCTGGAAAAACCCGTCTGAAATATTCTCCCACGTGACACCGGCGTTAAGGGTCCGCCAGACGCCGCCACCCGTGGAGCCCATGAGAAAATGGGTGAGTTCTGTCGGGTGCCCGGCCACGGCTACCACGCGCCCGCCCCGATGGGGGCCGACATTGCGCCACCTGAGCGAGCTCAGTACCTGGCTCATTACTTGTCCCTCCGCTTTATCGGTTGGACGGACTACCTTCCGGGCACCGGCGCTCGAATCCTGCAAATCAGGCGGCAACGGCCCCAGATTACCCTCCTCACGTTGGGACCGAGTGGGCCTTGCAGGGTACGGCACCCCAGCGCCGAATGTGATCGGTCCACCATGCACAGGCAGGGGGCTTTCATGCATTACAGTCCGGGCTTGCTTTTTCCGCGCATCGGGCACCGGCGCGTTGTCTTGCGACGTCCATGAAGAGCGACGCGACAGACACCCTGGCGCTTAGAGAAGGCATCACGGCTCTCATGGGCACCCTTGGCTTTCCGGGATCTCGGCCGGTGTTGTTGGGTGCCAACTTCAATGTCATCTTTCATCTCCACCCATACCCGATCGTAGCGCGGGTCTCGCGGGTGCCGTCGTCGCTCCGTGCCGCCCTGGCGGATGGACGACGTGAGATGGCGGTCGCGATCCACCTCACCGACCGCGGCATTCCCGTGGTCCGGCCCGCACCCGGCGTGGATGCGGGACCGCACGTACTGGGAGGGGGCCCCGTGGTGACACTGTGGCAGCACGTGCCGCCCACAGCCCGGTCGCCGCTTGCCCCCTCGGCGCTGGTGTCACGGGCCGTGGACGTGGAAGAGGCCATGGGCGCCTATCGGCGCCCTCTCCCGCGACTCGGGGCGTGGCGCTTCTCGCGGCCGGCAGTTCGCTTTCTCCGTGAGCACCGCGCGGATCCCACGGTGGCCACCCTGGTCGAGGCGTGGGGCGCGACGAACTGGGAGCTCGAAACCGCGGACCCGGCCACGCTCCGCCCCGCCCACGGCGACCTTCACGCGGGCAACCTGCTGGCAGGTCCCGGCGGCTGGTACTGGACCGACTTCGAGGACGCGTCCACAATGCCCGTATTCTGGGATCTGGCCTCTCTTGTCACAAACGCCTGGCTTCTCGAAGGCGATGAAAGCCCCTTGTGGCGAGCTGCCCGGAGCCTCCCGGCGGTGGAGAGGGACTGGCCGCACTTTCTCCTGGCCGTGCGGGCGCGCGCCCTTCTCAGTACGGCCGCCAACACCTGGTGGTCCGCCACGGGCGAAGGGGACCAAACTTTTGCCGCTCGACAACGGGCGGCGCTTGGCCCAGCACTCGACTGGCTTGTGGCCGCCGGGCGACGGTAGCGGCGTCCCGAGGGTTTCCCGATCTCGTCGCCAAGCTGGCCGGGTGCGGGCTTCGTCTACCGGCATCACGGTCACAAGGGGGTCCGCCCGGATCGCGATTAACGGCGGTCCGCCCCCGGTATGTGCCAGGGCCGGAGCCGGCGTGGCGAAGACACGTCCGGTCTCGCGGCGAGGCCATCAAAGTAAGACGTGAGACGTGAAAGCCGCCGCTTGTGGGCAACACTCGACTCGGTCACAGACAGCGTGCAGACTTAGAAGGCGGCCACATGGCCGTCGGCCCGCGGCTCGGTCGCTCCCACGAGCACCCCCTCGGCGTCGCGGAAGATAATCTCGCCCCGTCCGAAGCCTCCCGACCCCATCGCCCAGCGGACGTCATGGCCTAAAAGACGCAGCGCCTCGGCGATGTGCTGTCCGGACCCGTACTCCAGGTCCACGCGCCGCCCTTCCACCCACTGCCAGCGCGGGGCGTCAAGAGCCGCCTGGGGGTTCAAACCGAAGTCCAGCAGGTTCGAGATGACCTGCAGGTGCGCTTGCGGCTGCATGAAGCCTCCCATGATGCCAAAGGGCCCGACCGGCTGGCCTCCTTTCATCAAGAAGCCGGGAATGATGGTGTGGTAGGGGCGTTTGCCCGGCGCCAGGCAGTTCGGGTGAGCCGGGTCGAGACTGAACAGAGCGCCGCGGTTCTGGAGCGCAATGCCGGTGTCGGGCACCACCACGCCGGAGCCAAAACCGGCGTAATTGCTCTGAATGTACGAGACCAGATTGCCCTCCCCGTCGCCCGTGCACAGATACACGGTGCCGCCGCCCGGTGGACGGCCAGGCGCCGGATCGAGGGCGCGGGGGCCAATCTGCCGCCGGCGAACGGCGGCGTAGGCCTCGCTCAGGAGCTCCGCCACCGGCACCGCGGCCATCTTCGGGTCGGCGATGTAGCGAAGACCATCAGAAAACGCGAGTTTCAGCGCCTCGATCTGGCGGTGATACGTCTCTATGCCGTCGCGCGCGTCAAAGTGAAAGCCGTCGGCAATCTGCAGGGCCATGAGCGCGATGAGTCCCTGACCGTTCGGCGGCAGTTCCGCCACCTCATAACCGCGGTAGCCGACCCGAAGGGGATCGATCCACTCGGGCTCGAAGCGTTTGAGGTCGTCGAACCGAAGGTAGCCGCCCTCGTCCCGGAAGAATCGATCAATTCGCTCCGCGATCTCTCCCTCATAAAAACTGCGGGCGCCGCTTTCCGCGATCTGGCGCAGGGTCCTGGCGTGCCCGGGCGACCGCCACATTTGTCCGGGACCCGGTGCCGTGCCGCCGGGCGCAAAAGTTTCAAACCAGCCCCGGAATTCCGATCCCGTCAACGTGTCCCGATACGCCCGGTGGGCGGCCTGCCAGGAGCGTCCCACATGCGGGGAAACGGGATAGCCCTCCGTCGCATACTCGATGGCGGGCGTGAGGACCTCCGTCAGAGACAGGCGTCCGAAACGCTCCACCAGCACCGCCCAGGCCGCCGGCGTCCCGGGAACCGTGATGGGAATAAGGCCGCGCGCGGGCATGGTGGTGTGGCCGCGCTCCGCCATGACGGCCGGGGTAAGGCCCATCGGGGCCGGGCCGCTGGCGTTGAGCCCGTGGAGGCGGCCTTGTGTCCAGACGATGGCGAACGCATCACTCCCGATGCCGTTGGACGTGGGTTCCAGAACTGTCAGGGCAGCGGCCGTGGCGATGGCCGCGTCAACCGCGTTACCGCCTTCGCGCAGGATGCGAAGACCGGCCTCCGCCGCCAGCGGCTGGGCGGTGGCGACCATGCCCCGGCGGGCGTAAACCGGCACGCGCTGTGATGGGTACGGGAGGTAGAGCGGATCGGCCATGATGTCCTCCTAAATGCTTCTCGCCCTTCGTCCCGGGCGGCGGATGCCGCCGCCTCTTTCGGGCGGTTCTCTAAAGTGCTCTTCTCTCCCACTCCCGGTATCCCTTCCGGTGCCGCATCCGTCAGAACGCTCTCGGACGGCCAGCCGGCCACTTCGAATGTCCGTACCCCAAATCCCTACCGGGACGGTCCCCTGAGGTTCGGCCTGCCCGTGGGAGCGCCGCTTCCAACCGGCCCCCGACGCCGCGGGAGGTGCCGCGCGCTGGCGGGACCACGATTCCCGTATGGCCTCTCTTGATGGCAGCGCCTCGCTGGCTGCGGCCACGCAGGTCGCCCTCATCCCCACGCAGATACCGACAGAACGGTGCCGCCGGGAAAGGCCCTTTGGTCTCCACCCGGCCACTCGCCCCGGATCCGAGTCTGGACGGGGCGCGGCCACAACCGTTTAGCTGCCGCCCGCCACCTGCACCTCCTCGAACCGCACCCGCGCGGGGCCGAAGAAGCCGGGTTCCGCGGCCGTCTCCCGCGAGGCACGGCAGTTGGCCAGGAACTCAAGGACGTTGCCCGAGACACTCCCCTGCGCGACCGGCGTGCGTCGGCCGCCTTCGTGCAGATATCCGCTCTTGATCTCGGCCGCGAGGTCGCCGGTGGCCGGGTTCGGCATGGTGGCGGAAAAGGCCACAACCTCCAGGACCGGCCCGTCACCCAGCAGATCTGCCGCCGCCGTGTGTCCCGCCTCCCACACCAGCGTTCCCGCGGGCCCGGTCGGAGGCACGCCGAGATAGGCGCCGTACTGCGGATCGGCAAGAAGGCCCACCACCACCCCGTCCTCAATCAGCGACACGCGCCCGGCCGGCACGGTGGAGGTGTCGGTAGGGGCCGACGCCACCGCATAGGGGCGGAGCGCATCGGCCGCCAGGGAGAAGCTGTCCTGCCGAGGCGTGATGAGGCGGTCGCCGACCTTGTGGGCAAAGAACTTCTGGTAGAGTGCCTCTGCGCTCACGCGTGCCCGCATGACCTCCAACAGAACCGAGAGCTCGGCGGCGGGCAGGATGACGGCCACCCGGCCGGTCGGCGGCAGCACTGCCCGCTCCCGGTCCCGCACCACCTCCACTGCCTCCTCCAGGGACCCGGCCGGGAGAAGCTCCGACAGTCGCCGCGCCCGGCGGAGAAGCCGGTGCTCAAACCGATCCCCGGGTCCTGCCGCCAGCACTAAATCCATCTCGTACCGCGTGCCCCGCCAGCGGGTCACGCGCCCATTTGACCCCGCAATCTCCTCGTCCTCCTGGCGGGCGAAGAGTTCCAGGTGGGAGACGGTGGCTCCCATGGCTCTCACGCGCGCCTGAAGCTCTGTACCGAATGATGCCAGGACCTCCCCATTGGCCAGTTCCTCTCCCAGTTGAATCGTCGGAAAGGTCACGGCGCCAACCGGCAGGCGGTAAATCGGGTTCAGCGCCAGGCGGGCCGCGGACAGGGCGTCTTTCACCCGCAGGCGATCCCCATCCCGGTCTTCCAGATAACAGACGGCGGCGCCGCGCTGGTCGTTCGTGTCGACAAAGACGTGGAGGGCACGCGTCTTGGTGCCGATCTCGCGCTCGGCGTGCCGCTCACCTTTCCGCCAATACACCTGGCGTTCGGCCGTCAGCGTGGCGTGCTCCACCCACTCGGAGGCCTGAGACAACTCGGCGCCCAGGCCCCCTCCGTCCATGTTTGTGCTCATCCGAGCCGCGCCGTCATCCGGAGATGGGGACCGCCGGTTCCACTCGTGCACCACTCCTTATGCCCCTTTCCGCACATCCCCGGCCACATGACGAAGTCGGCGGCCACGCCGTCGATGCTGCTCAGCACGTCCGGCACGAATCCCGTCATGGCCATAGTCCGGTAGAGCCTTCCCGTGAGTGCCCCGTTTTTGATCTCCTCGCCGCTGTGGACCGTGACCTGGAGGCCCCAGTTCTTGGGATCTTCCATCCCGGACTCCACCTGGCGCAGATAAACGCCTTCCTCCACGCCCGCGATAAGATCGTCCACAGTGGCGGTCCCGGGTGTGAAGAAGATATTGGACATGCGCGGGTACACCTTGCGGGAGTAGTCCTGGCGGCGTCCGTTGCCGCCGCTGGCCGAAAGGGCCCGGGCGGCCTCGTTGTCGGCCAGACCGCCTCGCAGAATGCCACGGTCCAGAATGACGTGGCGCGCCGCCAGGGTCCCGTCATCGTCGAAGGGATACCCGGCGTACCCCTGCGCCAGGGTCGGATCGTCGACGATCGAAGCGTACGGGCTTCCCACTCTCTCTCCCATCGACTCCGCCGCCCGGGTTCGGCCGCTCAGGAACAGATCCATCTCCACCCCATGGCCGAACGCCTCATGCGCCAGCACCCCCGAGACCTCGGGCGCGCTCACGACGCGATAGGATCCGGGCTCGATCGGCCGCGCGTCCAGCATTCGCACGGCCGCCGCGATGCCCTCGCGGACTTCTTCCTCTGGCAGGTCTGTGACCTCAAAGCCCCCCACCCGTCCCCGCAGAACGAGGTTCTGCTCGGTCCGGCCGCGGTCGTGGACCAGCACCACGACGGCAAACAGGATGCGGGCAATCTCGGACGAGCGGTCGAAGCAATCGGTCGTGATGCGCTTCTCCTCCAGGCGTTCGTCATAGACCACCATCACCTGGGCGATCCTGGGGTCCGAAGCCGCGACCCGCTCCTGCAGATCGCGCACGCGGGCAATCTTGTCCGCGAGGGACACGCCTGCCACGGGCGTCTGTCCGAGCCACCGGAACTCTTCGGTGGCGGTGGCCGGTTGAATCCAGTCATGCCAGCCCGGAACGCCCCATTCTCTTTGCACCCCGCCCTGCACGACCCGCGCCACGGTGCCCTCGCGCGGCGGCGACTGCGTGACCGCAATGGACGCGGCCGCCTGGATCGACAGGTGGCGCACGCGCGAACGCGAAAGCCACTGGCCGGCCAGCGCCTGCTCTCTGGTCGTCTCCAACAGATTCACTCGATGCTCCTTTCCGGTCCGCTCTCCGCGGCCCGTTCCAGCTCGATGAAACGATACCGGCTCCCGTTCGTCGGCTGCATGTACCGGCGGACAATCTTAAAGCCTGCCCGCTCGTAAACGCGTAGCGCCCGCTTATTGAACTCGGCCACCCGCACGACGAAGCGGTCAACCAAAATCCGTTCTCGCGCCTCGGCCAGTCCGTCGGCCAGAAAAGCGCCGCCCCCTTTCTGCCCGGTCAGATCGGGGCGAAGGCCGAGCCCGACCGCGAAGGTGCCGGCGCGGCCGGGCACAGCACTGAACACCATGAAGCCCCCTACGCGCCCGGCATCATCGAGGGCCGCAAGCTGGAGCTCATCGGGCGGCGGACTCATGAACTCGGCCAGATCCTCGGGGTCGGCGTCCAGATCATAAAAGTCATACGGAGCCGCGTAGTGCCAATGCCGGATGTCGGCACGGTCCAGATCTGTCATCACCTGAAACCTAAAGTCCAAAGGGTCGCACCTCCGCTTCCAGGCGGTCGAGAAGGCGCCAGCGGGGGTCGTCCTCCTCCGGCACCCGTCGGTCATCTTCCCACGACCAGCAGAGCGACAGGGCGGTGTGGGTGCCGGCCCAGCTCAGCACGCGAGCCGGCGCGAGTCCCAGATCCGAAGCCAGTGTCTCGGCTCCGAGAACCATCGCCGAACCGGGGAGGTCCGCCCGACGCGTCCACCGGTTCATGAGAAAGGGAGCCGTTTCGTAGGCGGCCTCCCCGACCACCCCCTTGGGGTCGATGGCGATGTACCCGTCACCGTCTTGCCTGAGGAGATTGCCGTCGTGCAGGTCCCCATGAAGAAGGGCGGACGCCGGGGCCGTGGCAACAAGCTTTCCCGCCGCGGCGCGCCAGCGGTCGATGAGGGTGGCGCGCGCGTGGCGGGTGCGAACAAGGCGCTCGGAAAACGTCGTAAGCGCCGCCGTCCAACGCACCAGGCTGGGAAACGTCCCCACGGGCGCACGGCCCCGGAGTCGTTTCAGGGCGGTACTGAATAGGAGCCGGGCCGCTTCCTCGTCTTCCACCTCCGAAAGCGGCGTTCCCGGTCTCACCTCTTCCAAGAGGAGCGCTCCCGCCTCCGTCCAGGCATCCTCAACCCGCACCACCCCCGGACCTCGAAGCGCCTGTAGCGCCATGAGTTCCGCGGCGATCCGGGTCGGCGCCCCTATCTTCAGGACGAAAGGACGCCCGCGCGCGTCCACTACTCGGGCGAGGATCCCCTCGGCCCCCGAGGGGATCCGGCCCGCCAGGCGGAGACCGGTCCGGCCCGGCCAGGCGCTTACCGTTGTGCGGACGCGCAAAAGCGCGTCTCCTTCACTCATCCCGCCGGAAACAGGAGATGATCGAGTCCCCGCACGAGTCCCGTCACCGTGCCCACCCGCTCGACCGCGAGGAGGGTGCCCGCCACATACGGCGCGGCCGAAGATCCCGCCTCGTGGCGAATCACGAGCCGCTCGTCTGGCTGCCCGAACAACGCTTCAAATGCCAGCACGTATCCGGGAAGGCGTACCGCATGCACGCTGACTCCCGCGATCTCGCCGCCCCGGGTCTCCGGAACTCCGATGGACGGGGTACGCGCTCGCCCTCCCACCATCGGCCCGAGAGCCTCGGCCAATTCCATGACCGTACCGCTCGGCGCGTCGGCCTTGCCGGCGGCGGCATAGTCCACAAGCTCTACGGCGTCAAGATAGCGCGCGGCCTGCAGGGCAAACGACTTTGCGAGTGCGGCCGTGAGCGAGAAATTGCCGGCGGCAATGACTCCCCGGCCGCCGCGCTGGGCCGCTTCCTCAATCTCCGCGAAATCCCGGGCATTTAGGCCGGACGTCCCCACCACCGCGTGCACTCCAGCTGCGAGAGCCTCCAGCACATGAGCCTTTACCGCCGTCGGATGTGTGTAGTCCACCAGCACATCGGCAGGATCCGAGAGCGCTTCGGCGAGAGTCCCGGACACCTTGACCCCGAAGGCCCCCTGGCCCAGCGCAACGCCGAGGTCCTGCCCCGCGTGACGGCGGCCCACCGCCCCCACCAGCGCAAACCGCCTATCCTCCAGGACGGCGCGGGCTACCGCCCCGCCGGTCCAGCCTGTAGCGCCTGCCACGATCACACGGATGCTCACACGTTCACCCCTTCTCGAGGGCGCCGCCAAGTGCCAGCTTCAGCAGCGCATGCATATCGGGTGTCATCCGGTAGCGGTGAAGGGTGGCCGCCGTGACCCATCGGGAGGCCTGATGTTCGGGGTGCAGGAGCGGCGTGTTCATGGCCGCCGCCACCTCGAAGTTCCATTCCCGAGTCCGCGCCCCTTCACCGTCGTATTCAAACACGGACACAAGAGGTCCGAGACTCAAGAGGCGCCACCCCGTCTCTTCCTGAAGCTCCCGCGCCGCCGCCTCTTCTATCGACTCACCCGGGTCGACATGGCCTCCCGGAACTTCCCAGAGATTGGGCATGAAGTCGTCCGCCCGGCGTTTCAGAATAAGGACGGCGCCGTTTTGGCGGATGACCAGCCCCACCGTCGCCAGCATGCCGCAAGCGCGTATCGCGCGAAGCTCTTCCGCCAGACCCGGCTCGCTCCTGTGACGGTGCTCCGGTTCCATATCCCACCTCCGACTCCTGTCATGAACTTCTCGATAGGCGTCCGCGTCCCTGTCTAGAGTTGGAGGCGCGCGAGGCTATGTCTGTAGGCGAAGCCATGTGAACGGTGGCCCGTAAGCTTTTCCGACCGGGCGGAATACGAAAGCCCCAGCTCCGGGGGACCGCTTCGGGCTTCGAAACACGTCGGGGTACCCCAGGTCTTGCCGCCAGATGCCCGAGGATAGGGTTCCTTGAGGGGAGGGGGCGCTCCGGGGGATGGTCCACCACGCTGCACCCCGTCGTTCGGGTGTGCCGTGTCGCTGGTCCCTGTCGTCGTGACGTCCTGCCGCTAGGCATTCCCGATGGACGGCGTTCTCTGGTGGTTCTTAAGGGCGGGGCACCCGGAGTTCGTGGACCCGCCCGAGGCATGACCGCAAGCTCGGCCGAAAGGGGCGGCCGCATCCGGTCGCCTCAAGGACGGCTCTGCCTGATCGCGCACCGGTCAGTCAATGATCGCCGACAGGTTCCAACGGTCGAGGATCTCGCCCGCCACCAACTCGGGCGATTTGCTGGCGGCGTCCACCACGGCGTCGTCCAGCCCGGCGCGCTCAAGGATTTGGTGAAGCTCGCCCCGGCGTTCAAGATGCCAGTCAAGCGCGGGGCCCGGCACCATCCGCTGTCGAAGCCTCTTTTCCACCACCGGATCCGGCGCTTGCAGCCGAACCAGGAAAATCTCCGCCCCTCCCATCGCGGCTCGAAAGGCTTCCCGCTCTTCGGCCCCCTCAATGACGCCCGCCAACACCACCACGCGGATCCCCAAGGCCCGTCCGCGCTGCACCATCGCTTCTAAATTGGCCAGGGACAAGCCACGGGAGAAGGGGTCATGCGGGCTTTTCTGGTTGGTCTGGCCGAGGCCGTCCAAATCCACGGCCAAATAGGGAACATTCTGTGCGTCCAGCATGGCGGCCACGGCCTCCAGGGTGGTGGTCTTCCCCACCCCCACCGTTCCATTGAGAAAGAGGCACGGAAGCCGGCGCCACCAGGCGAGCGCCAGAGCCTCCGTCTCCTTGATGAAGTGGTCCTTTCCGTCCATGTATCCCTCGATGTCACGCGAAAAGCTTGCGGCCAGGCCGGTCTTGAGCGCGCCATACGCGTCCCGAACGCCCGGGCGGACGCGGAGGTAATCGCGAAACGCCAGATGGCGCAGCGTCTCGGGGTTGTCGAAGGCGTAGGCGTGCAGCTGGTGGGTCCGGCGGGCTCCGCCTTTGCGAAAGTAGCGCCGGCCCGGGAGTCCGAACTCTCCCAGGCCCTCGTATCCGAGACGCGCGAGCCAGCGCGTGGTCTCGCCATCCACCGTTTCTATCCGCCGCACCACCGGCATCATATCGATGACCGGCTTGGCGGCGAGATCGGGGATGGACGTACTTCCGATATGGTGGATCGTGATGAGTTCCGGCCCGAAGGCCGGGGCGATGCGAAGCGCCTCCTTGCGAAAGAGGCGTGGCCACTCTGTATCGTAGGGGGAAACGACGACGCGCATGGAGCCTCCCGACTTCTAGGAGCGGCCACGAGCCCATTGTCGTCTTACCTCGACCCGGGCAAAACGATCATAGAACGGCCGGCTGCGGCGGCGGCATGCCGGCCGGCGTTGTCGACCTGAGCGGCCCGCTTCTCTGCCTCGATTCGACCACCACGCGGCCGGAACCTGCTCCGGTGAGGACAGGCACGCACGCCGGCCCGGCGTCCGCAACCGATGATGCGGATCTCCCGCGGACCACGGGCGCCTGTGCCCCGGCCCTCGGGCACATCGCGAGCCACCATGGCGACTGCTAAGAACCAGCCGGCTGGCCAACGCGTGATGGCCCATCCCCCGGTTGGCTGCCCCGGGACCGACTCCAGAAGGCGAGAATCGGCCCGGCGCCGCCATCACCCTGAGCGCCTCCGCCAACGTCGTAAGCGGGCCCAGGAGGACGCCGACCGCCATGCGCTAAGGGGTCGCGGGGCTGCCTGCCGGTGGATGATTCCGGCCGGCCGCAGGAGAACCAGGCGTGGAACTGGCCGCGGCGCTTCGCAGGCGTGGACCGGTCAGGCGCACCCAGCCGACAGCCAGAAGCAGCATGAGACTCGCGAGGCCGAAGAAAGTCGCGTGAACATGGGCCAGCCACGGCCAGGAAGCCGCCACGGCCAGCCCCGTCAGGCGGCCGCCCGCCGTCCAGGCGCCCCGTGTGGCTTCCCAGCGGCCCCGCTCCCCAGATCCCGCCTCCGTCAGCACCCGCGACTGGACCAGATCCGCCAGCAAGAACGTGCCAAAACCTTCGGGCAGTCCGAGCCCGGCGACTACCCAGTAACCCACCGGCCGCGTCATCACGGCCCACGACACCGCCATCAGGACGATGAGGGCCGTGATGAGCCGCTCGGGGCGGGCCGGGTTGAGCCGCGGCAGGATGGCGGCCGACAAGATCCCCGCCCCACCCCAAATGCCAAGAGCGAGGCCGTAGCGAAGGGCACCGGAGTGGAGGTCCACCAGCATATAGGCGGTGTAGAGAACGTTCGCCATCCAGGACAGCGCCGCGATGGCTCCGCCCACGGCCATCTGCTCCAGCACCGCCCGTGGCAGCCGGAACGTTGGCTTCGCCGCACCTGGTTGATGGACCCGAGCGGGCCCCGCCCGGGGCAGGCCCGCCATGACTCCGAATGCGGCCACGTAGCAGGCAAGGCTCACCAAGAATCCCAGATCCCGGCCGGTCGCCTCGATGAGGCCGCCCGCCAGCACCGGCACAAAGGCCTGCGAGAGACTGTCCACGAGGCGAAGCCGGCTTACCAAGACCTGATTCAGGCGCGCGGCGGTGGATGCCTGATAATGTGTCAGGGCCGGTCCATTTATCGCCATGCCCACACCCAGCAGCACCACCGAGGCGATGGCCGAGACCATTCGGTGGGACAGGAGAAGCCCTAAGACGCCCATGATGCGGACGGCGTACGACAGGAGAATGAGGGTTTTCGGCTCCATGCCGTCCGCGAGCCGTCCCGCCGCACGGGCCAGGACCACGCTTGGCAGATAAACGGCGGCCAGCGCCAGTGCGAAACTCTGCGACCCGGGCCAGAGTGCGACCATCAGAAGCGGGAGCGCAATCTCGCGAAACTGCGCCCCGGTCATCATGAACGCCTCGTCCAGGATGAGGCGGGTCCACGACCCGGGCCGCGCGTGCCGGGTGGAGACGGTCATGATGACGGATCCCGCGCCTGCCGGGAGAGGGTCGGCGCCGCTTTATGGTTCAAGCCGCATCAAGAAGCCTTCCAAGGCCTCGAAGTAGGCATCCTCGTCGTCCCACATGGCCAGATGGCTCCCGTTCTCCAACACGGCCACTTCAGCCCGAGGCATCCGTCGGCCCATTTCCTCGATGTCTGCCGGATCCATGGTGTCGTGGCGGCCTACCAGAAGAAGGGTCGGCACCTCAATCTCCGAAAGCCGGTCCCAGCGGTCCCAGCCCGCGAAGTTGCCGGTGACCACAAATTCGTTGGGACCCTGCATGGTCGTGTAGACGGGCATGCTCATGCGTTGAAGTCCTCGCACCACAGCATCCGGCCAGGGATCAAGTCGACAGAGGTGACGGGTATAGAGGTTGGACACCAGGAGCTCTTCATAAATCGGGTTGAAGTAATCATCCCGGGATTCGAATTCCACCAGACGTCGCTCCACCTCTGCTGGCAGGGCGGCCCTGAGCGTTTTCAAGTGCGCCACGTAGGACGCGATGCTGGCGGTCATATTGGAGATGACGAGGCCCGCCAGGTGGTCCTGATAGGCAAGGGCATACTCGATGGCCAGCATGCCGCCCCACGACTGACCGTAGAGGACAAACCTGTCAAGGCCGAGAGCCTTGCGGACCGCCTCCACCTCTTCCCGGAATCGCTCCACCGTCCACAGGCTCAAGTCCTCCGGCTGGTCCGCATAATACGACCCCAGCTGGTCGTAGTAGTAAAACGCTACCGCAGGGCCGCCCCGATCCGGATCCAGGTGCCGCTCCAACACTTCGAGGTATTCATGGGTGGATCCCGGGCCTCCGTGCAGGGTCAGCATCTGCAAGGGCCCGTCACCCACGCGGCGCGTCCATACGTGATGGCCGCCCGGTACCTCGAGAATGCGGCTTCGTCCACTCCGGGCCATGTCCCGCCCCTTTCTTGTCCGCGACGGCTCAGACTGAGCCCGCAGCCCTCAAGACCCGATCGACATCAAGCGCACGGAGCACGTGCCCATCCTGGCCCACCATGGTCTCGGCAGTCAGGAGCGCGTTCCATACGGCCGCTTCCACCACCTCCGCGGTCGCCTCGAAGCACTCGCCGAGCCGGTGGTCCCCCGTCCGCCCGGCTTCTCCCACATCCACCGCTATAACGACATCACCACTGCCAGGTGCGGAGACGGCACCGGTGCGGGCAAGTCCGTGCGTGGCGCGGCGTGCCACCCGGGTCAGGTCCCAGGCGTCAAGGCCCGTATCGGCAGCCAGAACCATGATGATGGAACCGTCCGGTGTGCGCTCCTCTCCAGATTCGAGAATCCGTACGCCCCGGAAAATTAATTCCTCCGGCCGGCCGCAATTGAGGAGGACCAGGGCGGCGATGGTGTGTCCGGAGGACAGCACCCGAGATGCCGAGCCGATGCCCCCCTTATGGCCGAAACCGGCCATACCCGTACCGGCGCCCACGGCACCCTGCTGCAGCTCCCGGTCGGAGAGATCCATCAGTGCGGCGCGCACATGATGCGGACGCACATGAAGCCCCCACAGATCGTTCAAAAAGCCGTCGTTGCACTCGGCCACCACCACGTTGCGGAGGGATCCCGCCTCCCCGGTCACCCCGTCCCGCACGAGAGCCAGATAGCCGTCCAGCACGGCGCCCACGCCGAGCGTGTTGGTCAGAAGAATGGGATGCTCCAGGGTTCCCAGCTCCGCCACCTGCATGAGCCCCGCCGTCTTGCCAAACCCGTTGATGACATGCACCGCGGCGGTCCATGGCGGTGGTCCCGGCGGAGCCACCACGGTGACGCCGGTGCGGACCGGGCCTTCTCCCACCCGCAGTCGGCCTTCTCCCTGCACCAGGCTCAGGTGCCCGACACGAAAGCCCGGCACGTCAAGAATCGTATCGGTGGCGCCGGACCGCATCCGTCCGACCGTAAGCCCCAGCGCTCGCAGCGTCTCACGCATTCGGCATCCCCCTCCGGCACGGCGCGGTTCTCGCCCGTGTTCGCTGTCACCGCATCTTTCGCTGCCGGTTTGCCCGTCCCTCCCGGCTCCGCCGGGCCCACAGCCGACGTTCTTCGGCTCTCATCACGCGGTCCTCTTTGCGGGCCTGAAACGCCATCTCGCGCCCCAGGTGGCGCCACGCCAACAACCGCTCGTGAGGGAGCTCGCCGCTCTCCACGGCGTCCAGCACCGCGCAGCCGGGCTCGCCCTCGTGGCGGCAGTCGTGGAAGCGGCAGGCGGCCGCGTATTCCCCGACGTCGGCGAAGGTCTCCTGGAGCCCGTCTCCCGCGTCGACCATGCCCATCTCCCGCATGCCCGGCGTGTCCAGGAGCAGCGCGCCCCCCGGAAGCTTAAAGAGCATCCGGCTGGTGGTCGTCTGACGACCACGCCCATCAGCGTCGCGCACCGCACCGGTCTCCTGCACCGCCTGCTGCAGGAGAACGTTTGTGAGAGTCGACTTTCCCACCCCTGACAGTCCCAGCAGCACCGCGGTGAGCCCCGGTTGAAGGTACGCCTGCAGCGATCCGAGACCCCGTTGGTCGAGAGCGCTCACGAGATGCGCCGGCACGCCGGGGGCGCACTCCATCGCCCGGCTGAGAAGACTCTCGGGGTCGTCGGTCCGGTCCGCCTTGTTCAGCACCAGCACCGGCCTCACCCCGCCCTCATAGGCAAGCGTAAGGTAGCGCTCGATGCGGCGTGGAGACAAGGCGCGCTCCGCCGACTCCACAATGAAGGCCACGTCCACGTTAGCCGCCGTCACCTGGCGGTCAGCGCGCTTGCCCGCGACTTTCCGCTCGAACACCGTACGGCGGGGGAGTACAGCCTCGATGCGGTGGCGGCTCGCCGACACGGCCGCGACAAAGTCCCCGACCGCCGGGTAAGCGGAAGGGTCGGATCCGGCCTCAAACCGAAAGCGGCCGCTTACCTCCGCCTCGCAATCGTTCTCTCCGTCCGTGAGCACGTAGAGGCCGCGCTGCTCCTCCCGCACCCGGAAGGGCAGGCCGGGAAAGCCACCCTCGCGAAACACGCGCTCCCACCCTGCATCAAACCCCACACTCGTCAAATCGCTCAACCGTTTCCTCCCTCGCCTTTCGGACACAAAAAAACCGGGCCGATGGCCCGGGTCCGAAACGCGGGGTGACCTGGCGGGTCAGACGCGGCTCGAGCGGGACCATCCGGAGCACACCTCATGAAGGTCGACGCACCGCATAGTCCTCACCTCCGTCTCGCCGTCGTCTCGTGACGGTCGGCCATCAATGTCCCACGGCTCTTTCCTGCTGTCAAGCGGCCGCTCAGCAACCTGCAGGCATTGTCCGAAGGCGGCGGCATCACCGGCCACGGCCGTCCCCATCGGCCTGATACACTGAAGCCACCAAGAGCGCCCGGGAGGCCATCATGTACATTCCCCGCACGTTCCGGATGCCGCCGGACGAGAGTCTGCGCTTCATCAACGAGCATCCGTTTGCGATTCTGGTCTCCACGACCGCGGCCGGCGAACCCGCCGCGACCCATCTCCCTCTCATCGCCGCGGAGCCAGGGCGGATCGTGGGGCACATGGCGCGCGCCAACCCCCACTGGCACCAGCTGGACGGCGCCCGCGTCCTGGCCGTGTTCACCGGGCCGCACGCCTATATCGCACCCCAATGGTACGGGGGCATGCCGAACGTGCCCACCTGGAACTATCTCGCCGTCCATGTGACCGGCACCTGCCGCCTCCTGCCCGAAGGTCCGGCGACGCTCCAGCTCCTGCAGGATCTGAGCCGCTTCATGGAGCCCGACTCGCCCATTCCCGAGGCCCTCCAGAACGCCGACCACCCGGACCACGCGTTTTATATGGCGGAGGTGCCGGCCATCGTCGGCTTCGAGATTACCGTCGACCGCATAGAAGGCAAGGCCAAACTCGGACAGAATCGCCCCGAGGCCGATCGGGAGGGAGCCGCCGCGGGCTTGAGCGCCGAGGGCGGGGCAGATGCCGACGCGATTGCGCGGCAGATGCGAAACACGCTGAAAGACGTGCCCTGAGCCTAGTCGAGCCGGATCTCGAGCCACGGCACCTCCATCTCCGCCCGGCTCAATCCCCCGTGGCTTGAGTGGTTGGCCGTTTTCTTCGGGTCCATCCACCAGTGGTCCCCCAGCTGCGGCGCCCACAGCAGATGGGAGCCCACCCGAGCCCGAAACTGGATGGGACCCGGTGGACCGAACATCCCGCGGTCAAACAGATCGTCCACGTCCAGGACCTCCACCCGTCCCGGAAACAGTCGATCGACCGCACCCTGCACCCGGTGGCGTTCCTGCGGGTCCAACGTGAGTCCGATGCCGTTTCCCACCTCCGCCGGACGCTCCGGCAAAAACGGCAGTGCACGCTGGAGATCCTGATACCCGAGAGGGTGCTCAAGTTTCACGTGCCCGTGGTCGGCCGTGATCCAGATGCGAGTCTCGGGACGCCGGGTGTGACCAAGGTGTCCCAGCCACTGGTCGATGGCCCGAACCTCGGCCGCCCATTCCCGATTGAAGGCTCCGCGGCGGTGATTGATGGCATCGATGGCGGACCAATACGTATAGATGGCGCCCGCTTCTGGCTGGTCCAGAAGGTCCTCCAAGAGAACAGGGAGGCCTGAGGCTGCCACAAAGGTGGTCACACTGTCGGTACGGGCGGCGCGCGTGTGCAGAATATCCGTGAGGGGCCCAAAGAGCAGCCGGTGTTCCAGGAGCACCCGGTAGACAAGACCTGCCTCCCTGAGCTGAGCTGCAAGATCCTTTACGGCGAGAGCGGGCGCCTCGGTTTCGGGCCAGGGATCGTGCAGGATGTCGACCGGTCCCGACGGGAGCTTTACCACCTGCCCTACGATCCCGTGCTCGGATGGCGCGCGTCCGGTCAGGATGCTCGTAAGCACCACCGGCGTCATCGAAGGAAAGACGGTGTCCACCGCCATGCCCGCGGCGCGCCCCTCCTCTATCAGACCCGAAAGGTTCGGCATCAGTCCATCGGCCAGCGCGCGCTCCATCTGATCCCAGCCGAAGCCGTCCAAAACCATGAGGACCACCCGCCGAACCGGGTCGTTATCGCCGAGCGGTGACGGCACCGGCCGCGGGCCCCCCGTTACGCGACTCACCAGGGCCGGCACCAGATCTGTTACCCGAAGCGCCGCCTGTCTCGTGTCCTCCACGCTGTGCCCCCTTGTTGCTCATGGCGAAACGCGCATCCGGGTCCTTGTCTCAGCAGGCGGTGTCAGACAGCGAGATTACGTTCGGTGACGTGGGCGCAGCTTTTGGTCTCCCCGCCGGCGGCCTTGGCGCCCCCGCCCCTCCGTCCAAACCGCACCGTCCGAAGGCACCCGTTCGTCCACCATAGCGCTTGCAGAGCAGCGTCACCAACCAGGGGCTCCCATTCCCCTCGGGTGCCTCATGATGTGTGCTTCCGGGCGGAATTCGGGCGCCGTGCTCCCACGCCCTCGCGAAAGAGAACCGTCAACGGGCCTACCGCCTCTTTCTCTTTCAGGTCGCTGCGATGTGCGGGCCCCGACCCCCGCCGGCGGCGAGTTGTCACAGATCCCGGGATGCGCATCAATGTCTCATGGCCGGGAACGGCGCTCCCCGGCCTTGGCCGTCATGTAGGTGGACATCTCGTCCGCCACCCGAAATCCTACCGACTCGTAGAACGACACGGCGCCCGGGTTGTCGGCCAGGACCCACACGTCGTCCACACGGTGCTCATGCATCCACACGTACATGGACTCAACCAGCGCGGTGCCTACGCCCTCGCGCCGGTGATCGCGGTGGACGCCGATTTCGTAGAGCAGAAGTTCCTCTCCGGCCCCCGCTCTCAACGGGATCACAACGCACTGCAAGAACCCATCGATGCGCTCTTGCTCCTGTGCGGCCCAATGCAGCACGGCCGGATTGGCGAGATAGGCACGGAGCGCTTCGGGATTGAGCGGCGTTCGAGGATGGCCGCGCCCCTCCAGGTCGTAATCGGCGTCCCGGGCCGCAAGCCACCGAATCACGGCCTCATCGCCGGATCGAAGCCGTCGGATCTTCATGGCCATGCGGCAGCTCTCCCCTCTCCCGTATCCTTGGGCGTCGCAGACGCGAGCATGGCGCGGGCCCGGCGGAGCCATCGGGTCCTGAACCCGGATGCACCGCGTCGACACCAAATGTCCGGAGAAGCCCCAAGAGCGCCGGACATCGGCGGCTCCGGAAGCCGGCGGCATCAAGGCGCTTGCTGCTTGTCCGTCCCCGGCGCTTCCTCAAGCGGGATCTCCGGCTGCTCGCACGTCAGCGCGCTCGCTTGCTGTCCTTGTGTCGCCTTCGAAATCGATGCGCATCACAACGCGGCGGAGGGTCGGATGGCTCACCTCTCTGAACCCAGCCGCGACGAAGGCCGTGTACTTGCCGACGGAAAGTTCCCCCCAGGTAACCGCGCGACCGGGTTCCGGAACCATGGGGTAACCCTCAAGGGCGGAGGCGCCGCGGGCGCGCGCGAAGTCTACGGCCGCCTGCACAAGCCTGTACGTCAACCGGTGATGTCGATACTCTGCGCGGGTAATGAAACATACAGCAGCCCACACACGGTCGTCTTTCCGGTCCTCGGTTCGGCCCGTAAACGGCACCCTGCCGAGACGGAGATAGGTTGAACGGGGTCCCACGCGGCACCACCCGACCGGTTCCCTGCCCGCAAATGCTACAAGGCCACTGGTTTGTGCGGCATCGGGCTCGGCAAAGCCGCTCTCGTCGTACAACCGACGTGCGCGTGCAGGCACGGGCACACGGCTTTGCTGCTCGTCCCACCACTGCGATGACGGGGTTTTGAAGCGCTGACACTGACAATAATGGGCAGAGCCCTCCCCGCCCTTCGGGCCAAAGACCGTCTGGACATCCTGGAAGCTCACCTGATTGGCCGGGCGGACCGTGACCCGAAGTTGGGAGAGATAGTCCGCCTCTGGTCCCGGCATCCGGCACCTCCCCATCACGACGGTTGTCGGTGTCCACCGGACATGTTGAGAGCTCGTCACTGTAGTTCGCTTCCAGGTTGTTCACCCCTGCCGAATCCGAGGGTCCGAACACGGTACCGCCGGGATCCCCTCGGCTCGCGCCAGAACGGCCTGGAGTCTCGGTTTCCCCGAAGCTGAACGTGTTGGGCAGGGGGCGCCCACGGTCGGGACACGACCCCTTGAGCTCACGCCAGACGCGTCGGTGCCCCCCGGTCTGTGTCCCGACCCTCCGACGCGTTCCACGCCGCTCGGCCCGCCATAGAGCGTCTGGACGCGGCAAAGGCGTTGACGGAGGCGTCTTAACCGGCCGGAGCGGTGCTGGCCGACTCTGGTCGAAGGAACACCGGCACCGACCAATGGTGTGGCCGGCGTCTTCGTGGGGAAGCTCTTGCCAGGCGAACCCGGATGGCTCTTCGCGGGGCGGATGACGGAATACGGACGATCCTCTCGCAGGCGGGGCAGGATGGGTCCGCAACACGCATTAGCACCGGGGGTACTCTCGAGACTTCGGGTGGACATGGGCGGTGTACAAGTGGACCTGGTTCGCACGGCGTTCACCTCCGCCACTCCCGACCCGTGGCCCCTCCTGCGAGGGCCCGTTCAGCCCACAGAATCATGGGTCATGGAGCTACGCCCTGAGCTGTGGGCACGGACCGCGGCGAAAGCGGATTTGGCTCGCCTCCGGAGGCGCTGGCGGGCCCCCCGTCCGACACGTGTTTATCTGCTTCACCCTAGAAGAGCACCATGCGCACGAGGAGGTCTGGGGGGCCGCCGGAAAGGTCCGCCCTGCCGTCCCACCGCCTTCAGCCCTTAGACACGACCCGCAGCAGCCAGTCTTTGATGGCTGCCCCGACAGAATCTCCCGCTTCCGGAAGCACCTCGTGCGAAACCCCGAAGAGCTCCACCAACGCATGCTCCTTCTCGGCACCAAAGCGCTCCCGGCCTTCTTTAAGGAGGCCCGTTAGAAGAAGCTCATCCTCAGTTGCTGGGGGCGTCCCGCCGGACTCGTGCACGACCGCAAGCAGCAATATCGGCCCCGGTGCCTCCAGGTAGCACTGCTCGGGTATGGCCGTCATGGTTCTGAGGACAGACTGAAACGCCGCCTCGGAGATGGCCAGGCGAAGGCCGCCGGCCCCATCATCGAGGATGCTGGCCTGAACTGCGGCGCGGACCGCCCGGGTGATGGGTATGTCACGGATACGAAGAGGGGCCAGGGCTTCCTCGACGAAGGTTTTCCGATCAGAGGGACGGTGCTCTTCCATGTACCGGAGTCCCTCTTCAATCTCGGCTTCCACCGGCCGGCCCGGCTGATTCCACGGCACGTATCCACCATCAAGCAGCACGGCGCCGACCACTCCGAGCTCGGGGTGGCGAAGCGCAAGGCGGGCCAGATACCCGCCCCACGAGTGGCCTACGGCCACGACTGGCTGGCCCTTTTCTGCCGCCCAGCCTAGAACTCCGGGCCACACCCGGCTTAGGGTCTCGAGATTCGGAAGCCCTTCACTCTGCGCACCCACTCCCGGGGGGTCGACCCCGATGACGCGGTTAGCCACCACATCCCGCAGCATACCGAAGTATTCTGCGGTTCCCCCTAAGCCCGGCCACCCGACCAGCACCGGCCCGGCACCGTCCCACTCCAAAAGGCGGAGCCTTGCACCGGCCAGGACCAGGATGTGCTCGATGGGCTCGGGGGCACTCACGCATGGTCACCCTCTCTCCACGGTCAGTCCCCGACGCTGGTACATACTGCGATCCCCTGGACGCGAAGGAACCCCTCTCGCCTAGGGCCGGAGGGTGCCGACGATCCGCCGATCCTCAAGGAGGAGTCCCATGGCCGCCGCGATGTCCGGCACGACGATGTGCGCAGCCAGAAGGGCCTCGCGTGCAAGTCCCTCCGGACCGAGGATGCCGATGGCCAGCACCGCCGCCTCGAACATAGGAACGTCATTGCGCCCATTCCCGATCGCCGCGACGCCGCCTTCCAGTGAGCGGGCGACAGCAGCCTTGTCGCCACCCCGAACGACAATCTGCAAGTCGCAGGGAATCTCGTCTCGCAGCCGCCCGGCGGTGCCGAACGTGTCGCCGGTCAGCACAAGGCAGTGGTAGCGGTCCGAGACCGCCGTCAGAAGCTCGACCGTGCCGGGGAGCAGCACGCCATCCCGGGCCAGCGTTCCATTCATATCAATCAATACGTGACGAAACGACAGCGGACCGAGACCCGGAATTTCGATGGCGGACATCGTCTCCTCCTTCTCCTCCTTAAAGTGTTGTCTTCCTTACAGTGCTGTTCGTGTCCGACACGTTCCTTGCCTGCCCATAGTCCTGAGACCGGCAGCGGGTTTCAAGGCGCCGTCGACCGGGTCCGCGTCAAGATATTGAGACAGCCTTCGGCCTTCCCCACGGACACCGGTGCGCTCATGAACACCACCGCCCGTC
>JAJZYZ010000073.1 GCA_021797815.1 Bacillota bacterium | reverse complement strand
AGTCCCGCGAGGACTGAGAGACCCCCGGTAGACCACCGGGTAGATAGGCGGTCCGTGGACAGCGGGTAACCGTTGCAGCGAGGCCGTACTAATCGGTCGAGATCTTCCTCCTGTGCAGTTGTGAGGGTTCCCCGCCGCGGGTCCCCCGACCGGCGGCTTTTTTCTTAGGCTTCGGACTATCGAGTATAATTGATGTTCAACACGGTCAGCAGGAGGTCATGTCGTGCGCCGTCGGTGGTCGCATCGGAATCATCCCGCGGCGATTGAGGAGAGGCGACACGCACTCCGTAACCTGCCCGGCTTTCAACCCGAGGATGAGCGCATTTTCCCCGCATCCGAGGAACACGACCGCATCATGAGCCAGTACCAGGAAGCGTACGTCGGCCAAATGCTCATGCCCGTGAGCGTGGTCGGCCCCTTGCGTCTGTCGGCCGGACAGTACCAGGTGGACGATTCCGGGCGACTGGCGGAGGTCAATCGTTCCGAAAGCCTGATCCACCTGCCTCTGGCCCATACGGAGGGCGGCCTGTCCGCTTCACTCCTGCGAGGATTGACGGCGGTGAACCAGGGGAGCGGCGCCACTACAATTATCCTGCATGATGAGATGACACGGGACACGGCGTGGGTGTTCGACCGCGTCGACGACGCCGTCCGCTTCTACCGATTCGTGCAGTCTATCGAACCCGACCTCAAGGCCTGGCTGCACAACCCCGAGAACCCCGGTTACCGGGAGACTTCCAAAACCTCGGTTCTTTCGCGGCATGCCCGCCTTCTCCGCATCGAGCCGCGCCTGGTCGGACCCGCCTGCCATCTTCTTTACCGATTCAACACCGGGGACGCCTGCGGACCCAACATGATGACCCGCAACGCCTACGCCCTCAACAACGAGATTCGCCGCCGACTGCCCGACGTTGGGCCCTTTCCCACCAACGTGTATCTGGAAAGCAACATGGGTGGCGACAAGAAGCCGAGCTGGGAGTATTTCAACCGGGGACACGGCAAGACCGTTCTGGCCTGGACCTGGATGCCAGACTCCGTGATTCGGTACTACCTCAAGGTGGATCCCGATGAGCTGAGCCGGCTGGAGTGGACCGGCCTGCACGGCGCGCATGCGAGCGGCATGCAATCGTTTGCCTTCACGCCCGCCTCGGCGGTATCGGCGCTCTTTCTTGTCACCGGGCAGGACATGGGCATGGTGGCCACCTCCAGCATGGCGCAGGCCACCGTTAATCGAACACCCGATGGCATCACCTTTTCACTCAGATTCTCGGGACTCGAGGTCGGCACCGTCGGAGGCGGGACCACGATGCCGTTCGCCCAGAGTTATCTTCGCATCCTCGAGTGCCTGGGACCCGGTGGGGCGCAGCGGCTCGCGCAGATAGTCGCGGCGGCCGCGCTGTGCCTTGATATCTCCGCATCGGCCAGTATGGCCAATCGTGGAAGCGAAAACTTCTTTGCCGCTCACCTCGAGCATGGCGGTCAGCGGAATCACTGACGGCGGCCACCTAGAGGGAGGCGTACACGACAAATAGGCCGGGAGGATGGCAGCATGGCGACCGCAGCACAAGAGCTCCCGGAGCAGATGGGGCAGGTGTGGCTCAAAACCTCGGGGTTTACCCTGGGCCACTTCGTCAACGACAGCTATCCGAACCTCTATCCGGCCCTCCTGCCCGTTTTAATGGTCGATCTGCACTTTTCAGTGGTGCTGGCGGGCCTTCTGTCCAGCATCGCCGCTCTTACCACTCAGCTCCTGCAGCCCCTGACCGGGTTTTTGGCCGATCGTTTCGGCACCCGCTGGTTTGTGGTGGGGGGACTCGGGGGTGGGGCCCTGGTGGCGTCGAGCGCGCTGGCGTTCGCGCCGGCGTATTGGATATTTCTGGCCGCGCTCCTGGTGGGCGGAATCGGCAACGCCCTCTTCCATCCCCACGCGTCCGCCCTGGTTGGAGACCTGACAGCCCGTAAGAAGGGACTGTCCATGAGCTTCTTCATGATTGGCGGCAATTTTGGGAGAGCGGTGGCCCCGGTGGCTGCAACCACCACCTTTTTGCTCCTGGGCCGGCATGGCCTCGCGCTGCTTGCGATCCCGGGCGTCATCATGGCGGTTATCCTGGCACGGCTGTTAACGCCCGCACCGGCCCCGCGCATCCGCTCCGTGCGTGTGTGGACGCCCGAGTTTCGCCAGGGACTCCGCCACGCCGCCAATCTTTTGGCGATGGTGGGATTGCGCAACCTGGCCTCGTCCGGGGTCCTGGTGCTGGTTCCGATCCTGTGGCACGAGCTCCACCGCCCGCTGGCGGAGGCCGCCGGCCTCCTGTCGGTCATGTTCCTGGCGGGGGCGTTCGGCAACATGTCCGGCGGCGCGCTGTCGGACCGCCTGGGGCCGAAGCCGGTGCTCATTGGCTCCGCCGTGCTCTCGAGTGCCTGCCTGGTAGCCTTCTTGACCGTGGGAGGTCCCTGGTCCTGGATTACCATGGCAGCGTTGGGATTCTGTCTGTTTTCGAGCTCAAGCGTCGTTATGGTGTACGGACAGGCGCTCTTTCCCAACAACAAGGGCATGGCGTCCGGAATCACGGTGGGTGTGGGAAACACCCTGGGCGCCCTGGCGGTGGCTCTGTTGGGCCTGGTCGCGGCGGCTTATGGCCCGAAAGTCGCCCTCATGGTGGGCGCGGCCACCCTGCTGGGCAGCATCCCGTTCACCTTGCGGTTGAAGAACGACCAGGAGCAGGCGATACAGACCACCTGACCCCGGTTGCACCCCGCGGCCGATAGATGTGACCGTTCGTTAAGAGGTTACGACCGTTCGCCCGCGGACCAGACGGCTCCGGCACAGGAGGGCCATGAAGCACGTGTTGCAATCGGACTTGCTGGGTGCCAGGGCCCGCATCGAGTCGCCCGTCTGATTGAGCGCCCGGCCCACGCCGGTGACCAGTCGCCGCACGCGCGCGCCCCGAGCCGGACTCGCGGCGTCATTGTCGTCGTCGGGATCGTCGAGGCCGATGCGGCGGGCTTTCTGAGCAATCTCGTCACTCAAGTGCTCGAGAAAGTCAGCTCCGTCAATACCGATGGCGTTCGCATCGTCGCGCAGCCGGAAGTACATCCCGTCCATAATCTGCAAGAGCTCATCGCGCATGGTCCTGAGCACGTCAAGGCGCTCTGGCGCCAGCGACGGGATGGCGCGCTTCAAGTAATTCTCCGCAAACGCCTGATGCCGTGACTCATCCACCAAAATTCGCGACGACAATCGCCCGAACAAGGCCTCGGGCTGAGTCTTCGCGAACATCTGATAGAAGTTCTTGGCAAATATGTCGCTGATGAGAATGCCCCAGACCCAGTCCACCCGGTCACCGCGACGCAGCCGGTTATGATACCGGAGCATCTCCGGCATCTCACGAATGGTGACCGGACTGTAGCCGAGCCGGCCATACAGCGTCGTCAGCGCCTCGAAATGACGTGCCTCATCCATGAGGAAACTGGCCAGATAGATCTGAGAAGACGTTTCGCCAGCCGTCGCCATCTGCGGCAAGGTGACGCTGGCCCCGATCATGGCAGACTGCTCGCCGAGGTACACGGGTGTTAGAAGGCGGGCCAGGCCCAGCGCCTGACGATCGGAAAACTGCAGGGGAGCCTGCCAGTCAACGTCCTCGACCGTCCATTGAGCCTTGACACCCTTGTGGAAAAGGCGGAGGAACAGGTCCTCTGGGTCGAGATCGGGGTAGATCTTAATCACCGGACCACCTCCGCAGCATGAGCCGATCTCGCGGGAGCCCTAAATATCACGCAATCGCCCCACGTTAACGATTAGGTCCATTCCAAGTAGGATCACATTAGACGATAATGAGGGTCGGGTCAATCCTGGCCCGGTCTAAGAGTCTCTGTCCGAGGGTGGTCACGAACGCCGATGGGTACCTCTTCCCGAGCGCCCGCGCCGGACGGGCGCTTTTCCATGTCAACGACGGCCATCGGGGGAGTCACCCTCGTGAACTGGGCGCTTGGCTCGCTGGCCGCCCGTCTCCCGCTTGCTGTCGGCCTTGCGCTGGGACTGTCGGCCGTGACGGTCGCGACGGCGGTGCTCCTGCCTTCCGCCATGACGAAGTGGCTCAGCCCGCGAGGCCTTCGCTGGATAGGGAGCTTTGAGCCCCTGCGCCGCATGGCCGTCCTGGCGCTTCTGATCTGGCTCGTGGGCAGTCTGATGCGGCCGCCGCTCGGGGACGTGCTGGATGCGGGACTGGCGGCCGCGATGCTCCTGGGGACCCGGGCCGCCGGGAGATGGATGGCCGCCGCCGCACTCTGGGTCGTGTGCGTCGGTCTGGCCTTCGTCATCATAGGCGCCTACGGGCTCCATGGACTCGGGCTCACGCCTCCTCGCGCCCTGCCTGGCGTCGCCGCGTTGGCGTTTGTGGCCGCCGCTTGGTTTGCCATTCCCGTCCTATCGCTTGGCATGCCGCTGACCGGGCCATCCTCGGTCCTTAACCGGGCGATATACGGCGCGGTCAGCTTTACAGGGCTGACCGCGGGACTCCTGACGGCACGGGTCTCGGCGGCCGTTGATGCCGGCCCTGTGTCGCAGCTGGCCCACGTCGTGGGCGGACTCACCCCGGTCGTGGTTGCGGGGCTGGTGGCCTCCTCCCTCGTGGCCCAGGCACTTCTGGCTCGCAACAACGCGCCATCGACGAGGGAACGCCGCCCCGTTTGGGACTATGGAGCCGCGGCGCTCGCCACGGCGGTGGTCATGGCCCTTGCGGCGGCGGGTCTGCGAGCGGCGATGCCGACCTGGGGCACCGGGGGGCTGTGGGCTGCCGTCACGGCGGTGCTCCTGTCCGTCGTACTATGGTTTGCGGGGCGCCGGATCCGCCCCGCGGGGGACGGTGGCCCCGGGTAAGGAGCGGCTCGCACCCTCTCGCATCCTCTCGCGCCGCTTGTCGTCGAGAGGCGTAATCGACAGGAAGGGCCATGCCGGTGCGTCTGAGCGGAGGGCGCCGGGATTGGCTTTCCAAAAGAGAACCCGGGTGCCGGGCGTGATGGCCAGGGAACGCTAGGGGGCCGGGGTTCCCGTCACGCATTAGGTGATGCGGGTCGGCGAGACCTTCGGAACCTGCCGGGAGACGGCGCTCACGCACTTCCTGGCCCGTGGTCCTAAGATGCGGTGCGGCAGGGCCAGAATCGCGAACGCGGTGAGCCCCCCGGGCAAAGGCCCCGCCGCTTTCGCACGCACCGACGCTTGCATCCTCCTCTCCTTCCCCCTGTGTTTGGGCAGGAGAAATTAGGCGGGGCGAGAATCGAGTGTCGATGAAAGAAGGGCAGGGATGACAAAGACCCGGGGCATCCCGCTCGGGCTTCTCGGAGTGTTGGTTGGGGCTCTTATCCTGTGGCGGATGCAGATGGTCAGTGGCATGAATGGTGACGTGTACTGGCAGTGGGCGACGGGGCGCTATATGCTCCAGCACCATGCGCTCATCACCCGTGACCCTTTTTCCTACACTCTTCACGACCGTCCATGGTTTGATCCCGAGTGGGGTTACCAGGTGCTCCTGGCCGTTCTGGTCAACCTCGTGGGTCCGGTCGCATTCTGGCTGATGGCGGCGGGCGTGGGCACGCTGACCGTATTTGCGGTGGCGGCTGCCGCCCGGGTCCGAGGGGCGGGCTACACGTGGGCCGGCCTTCTCGCTGCGACTACCGGGTTCGGTCTCTTCTTCTTTGTCCGCGACCGTCCCCAGGAGTGGAGCTATCTGTTTTTTGCGGGCCTGCTGGCCCTGCTGGCAGCCGCCCGGAATCGCCCACGTGCGCTCTACGCCATTCCGCCTTTGCTTTTGGTGTGGGCGAACCTGCACGAAAGCTTTCTCCTTGCCCTCCTGGTCCTGGTGCTTGAAGTAGTCTGGGCTTTGGTGCCCGTGCGTTGGAGCCGATTTTCGACCGATCCTCTCCCGCGGGGGCCGGCGACGCTCACCCTATTGGGTTCCCTGGCCGCCACGCTGGTGAATCCGCATGGCCCCTCGCTCATCCGCTATGCCTTTCTCGACTCGCTGGACAGCCGCATCGGCAATCTGATTGCCGAGTGGCAATCTCCCGACTTCCACATTCTCCTGCTGCTGGTACTGGTGGTCGGCCCGATTGCCCTGACCCTCTTCTGGCTCGCCGTCTGCACCGACGAGAAAGTGGACTGGCCGCTTGCGGTCCTGACCGGCGGCATGCTGACGGCCACGCTGCATGGGGTGCGGTTTATGCCGTACTGGGTCATCGCCTGGAGTGTGCTGGCTTCTGGTTTCCGGCCCTGGAACGCTCTCGACCGCCGATCGCCCGCCTGGCTTGTGCTCCCTCTTGCCGTAATTGTCGGATTCACCGTGCTCTCGGGCAAATCGAAGCCTCCCGGGACGCCCTCGGCGGAGCCGGTGGCGGCGGTCGCTTACCTGAACCGGCACCCGGGTCGGGTGTTCAGCACCTACCGGTGGGGGGACTACCTGATCGCCCGCGGGATACCGGTGTTCATCGACGGGCGGACCAACTTCTATGTCGGAACCGGGGTGCTCGGCACCTTCCTCCGGGTGGCCAATCTGACGGCCAATCCGGATCCGACGCTGGCCCGCTACCGGGTAGACTATGTTCTGTGGCAGCGGGGCACGGCGCTGGCGGTGTTTCTCGCCCACGATCCCGCCTGGCTGACCGTCTATCGCTCGAAGGGCACCGTGATCTTCAGGCGTGTGCACGCTCTTCCTTGATGTGACGAGTCCTGGCGAACGGGAGAGCGCTCGCCGTCGGAAAATCACGCGCGCGCTGCGGACGGACCTGTCCTGTTGAAGAGTTGAAGTTCTGGAGTGTCAAGGAGGTCTAGGTGCAAGACCGCCGGGGACTGCCCCTGCGAAACGCCATGGAGCGGGCATCTAGGAGAACGCGCCTTCATATGCCCGGCCACTTCGGCCGTATGCCTGATGCTGGCGACTTTCTTTGCTGGACGTATGACCTTACGGAGGTGGAGGGACTTGACTCCCTGTCGGCTCCATCCGGGGTCTTACAGGATCTGCAGGCGCGAACAGCGGCGGCATATGGAGCGGGAGCCGCCTGGCTTTCGGTGCAGGGAGCGACGTTGCCCGTGCTGGCCGGGAGCCTCGCCTGGGCTCCCCGTGGCGCGCGGGTTGAGATCCCGCGCCACGCGCACCGAAGCGTCCTGGCCGCCGCTCTCCTCGGAGAGTGGGACGTGCGATGGGTGAGCGCCCCGACGGATCCGGTGTTCGGTGTGCCGCTTCCTCCGAGTCGGGACATGTGGGGACCTCCGGTCGAGGCATTGACGCGGCGGCTCTTGGTGTCGCCGACCTACGAGGGCATTGTGGCCGAGCCGCCTACCGGTCCGGGTGTCACGCTCTTTGTTGACGCCGCTCACGGGGGTCATTTCGGCCGTCATGTCTCCCTGCCTCCGCATGCCCTTCGGGAAGGGGCCGATTTCGCGGCCCACGGCCTGCACAAGACGGAGCCGGTCCTCACCCAGTCTGGACTCCTTCTTGCGCGCCATACAGATCCAGGCGGTGCTGTGGAGCGATGGTGGCGGGTTCTGGGCACGTCATCGCCCTCCTACCTTCTTCTGGCCGGTCTCGAGGCATATGTTCGTGCCCGCGAGGACGGCGACGGGGGATGGGGGGCGTACACAGACTGGGCGCGGGAGCTCTGGGCCCTGGCCGAGCGGCGAGGGCATCGCGTCCTGCAAGCCCAGGAAGAGCGCCGCGGCGTGCGGGTTGACCCCGCGAAATTCACCGTTGCGGCAGACGGTGCCGCCGTCGCGGAGCGGCTCGGAGCGGCCGGCTTCACCCCCGAAGCGGTGGGCCCCGCCTCCGTTACGTTTATCATGGGTCCACAGGCGGGACTCCTCACACAGGACGGGATCCGACTTCTGGACGCGCTGGGGCCTCCTGGGGTGCCGACTGTGACGGCGCTCTATCCAGACATCCCGCCCCGCGCCATGCAGATTGCGCAGGCGTTCCACATGCCCCGGCACTCGATGCCTCTATCAGATGTCGAAGGACTGGTGGCAGCCGAGGCGCTCACGCCTTATCCCCCCGGCATCCCCCTCGTCGTGCCAGGTGAGATCTTGCACCAAGACGTTCTAGACTACGTAGAAGAACTGACGCGGCGAGGGACCATGATCGAGGGCCTCGACCAGGGACAAGGGGGGTGGCGGGTCTGGGTCGTGGATGCCTGATCGCGTTTGAAGGGCTGGACGGTCTCGGAAAGTCGACGCAGCTTGAGCGCCTTCGCGACTGGCTCCTGGCGCGGGGTTATGCCGTGACGGCGGTCCGGGAGCCTGGGGGCACCGCTCTTGGCGAAAGCATTCGAACGTTGTTGCTGACAGCTGAGGCGGAACCGACACCCATGGCCGAAGCCCTGCTGTTTGCGGCGGCACGGGCTGAGCTCTTGGCCCGGGTCGTGCGGCCGCGGCTCACCGCCGGCGACATCGTGCTGATGGACCGGTACCTGGAGTCAAGCGTAGCCTATCAAGGGTACGGGGCAGAAGTGGGGCCCGATGCCGTGATGGCGCTTAACCAGATCGCCACGGGCGGCCTGTTGCCGAGCCTCACGCTCTTGTTTTCGGGCAGGGGGTTCGCCGAGAGGCCCAAGGACCGGATAGAGGAACGCCCGCCGGCCTTTCGCGACCGCGTGCGGGAAGGATATGCGCGACTGGCCGACGAATTTCCTCACATCCAAATTGTGGAGGCCGACAGGCCCCCGGAAGATGTGGCGGCTCACATTCGTCGGATCGTCGAACCTTATTTGGAGCCGAAAGGGGAAGCCCGCGGATGAAGCTGATTATCGCCATCCTGCAGGACAAGGACGGCTTGACGGCTCTCAATGAACTGAACCGCCGGGGATTTCGCGCCACGAAGCTGGCCAGCACGGGAGGATTTCTGCGGGAGGGCAACACCACCATCCTTGTCGGTACCGAAGAGCCCGACGTGGAGCAGGTGCTGGCCGTGCTGCGCCGCACGTCCTCGATGCGTCAGGAAACATTGACACCGACCGCTCCCACGCACAGCGGAGAACCCTACGTGCCGTTCCCGGTGGAGGTGACCGTGGGCGGCGCCACGATTTTCGTGCTGTCTGTGGACCGGTATGAGAAGTTTTGAAGAACGGCTTGCGGATCTGGAGGCGTCGGTTCGCCGGCGGCGGGGACACGCCTATCTCGTGGAAGTCTCTCGCAACGACGAGCGGCGGGTTCTGGACGCCCTCCGGCGCGCGTTTTTGTGCACGCATCCGGATGGGCAGTCGTGTCGTGCCTGCACGGGTGCCCCGCATCCCGACTGGACAGAGATTGAGCTTGGCTCGGCACGCAGCATCGGACGGGCCGAAGTCGCCGACTTCCCGACGCGGGCGCTGGTTCCGCCCCTGCTCGCCCCGGTGCGGGTGTTTGTCGTGCGCGATGCGGACCGGATGACACCCGAGGCATCCAACCTGCTGTTGAAGCTTGTGGAGGAACCGCCGGACCCGGTTGTCGTGGTGTTGACCACCGATGGTGTTCATGACGTGCTGCCCACGCTCAGATCCCGGTGCCGGTGGGTAGCGTTCCGGGATCCGTCGCCCGGAGCGGTCTCCACGCAAGCTCCGGACTGGAGCCAGCCGGATTGGGCCGAGTCACTGGGCCCGGTCTCCGAAGGACTTCGCGCGCAGGTGCGAGCGCTGGAGGGTAATTCCGAGACCGCGCGGCGCCTCATTGGGCAGTGGGACGCGGTCGTCTCGGCAGCTCTCGATCTCGAACAGAATGCCAACCGCGAAATCGTCAGACGCCGGCTGGAGTTTTGTTTTGACCGGGGATGACTGGAGCGTATACCTTCTTCTCTGCCAGGATGGGACCTTCTACTGCGGCGTCACGGTCAATCTGAGCCGCCGGGTGGCCCTCCACGCCAGCGGACGGGGCGCCCGCTACACGCGGGGTCGGGGTCCGGTCACACTGGTGTGGGCAGAGAGCGGGCTTGACCATCGGGCGGCGCTCAGGCGCGAACGGGAGATCAAGCGGTGGCCGCGTGCGCGAAAGGAATCGCTGATCACTCGATGGACAAGCGCTGGACCCGCCCCGGCACCCTCTATCTCGTCGCCACCCCCATCGGCAACCTTGAGGACATGAGCCCGCGCGCGGCCGAGGTGCTGCGCGAGGTGGACCTCATCGCGATGGAGGACACGCGCGTAAGCTTGCCATGGCTCCGCCGGCTGGGTGTTACGGCGCCGTACGTCAGCTATCACGAACACTCCGATCCGGAGCGTGCCCGGGTGCTGGTCGAGAAAGCCGCCGAGGGTGCGGCCATTGCGCTGGTGTCGGATGCGGGGATGCCCGCGATCTCAGACCCCGGCCGGCAGGTGGTGGCGATGGCGTGGGAGGCCGGAGTCGCCGTTTCTGTCATCCCCGGCCCCAGTGCCGGTGTCTCGGTTTTCGCGGGGTCCGGCTTCCCGCTCCCGGTCACCTTGTGGGG
>JAJZYZ010000016.1 GCA_021797815.1 Bacillota bacterium | reverse complement strand
GAGCGAGGTGTCCCCCGCGTCCTCGATTTTGATCTTGCGCATCATCTGCCGGACCATGACCTCGATGTGCTTGTCGTTGATGTCCACACCCTGCAGCCGGTACACACGCTGCACCTCATGGAGCAGGTAGTCCTGGACACCGCGCGGACCGCGGACCTTCAGAAGATCATGCGGATTGACGGACCCTTCGGTCAGTTCGTCCCCGGCCCCCACCACGTCACCGTCGTGGACCCGCACGCGCGCCCCAAAAGGCACCGCGTACGCCTCCGCCTCGCCAGGACCGGCTGTCACCGTCACCTCGCGCCGACCCTTGTTCTCACCAACATGCACGGTGCCCGCCACCTCAGTGATGATGGCCTGACCCTTCGGCTTGCGGGCCTCGAAGAGCTCCTCCACCCGCGGCAGGCCCTGGGTGATGTCGGCGCCGGCGACTCCACCCATGTGGAACGTCCGCATGGTGAGCTGAGTGCCCGGTTCGCCGATGCTCTGGGCCGCGATGATGCCGACCGCCTCTCCCACCTCCACCAGCGACCCGGTGGCCAGGTTGCGTCCGTAGCAAGCCACGCAGACACCGAAGCGCGCCTGGCATGTGAGCACCGAGCGCACCCGCACGGAGCTGACGCCGGCGTCGATGATGGACTGACCGAGCTCCTCGTCAATCATCTGGTTCGGCCCGACGAGAATGGCGCCCGTTTCGGGGTGTGCCACCGTCTCGGCCGCGAGCCGGCCGACGAGGCGGTCCAAAAGCCCCTCGATGAGCTGCCCGCCATCACGGATCTCGGACACCTCGACGCCCTCGGTCGTGCCGCAGTCCGGCTCCCGGATGATGACGTCCTGCGCCA
Source organism: Bacillota bacterium (assembly GCA_021797815.1). GTDB lineage: Bacteria > Bacillota > Sulfobacillia > Sulfobacillales > JAIMBI01 > JAKATP01. Next base: position 43,199 of record JAJZYZ010000016.1, on the reverse strand, counting down.
CGTCCACCAGCCGCCGCGTCAGATAACCGGAGTCGGCGGTCCGAAGCGCCGTGTCAGCAAGCCCCTTTCTGGCTCCATGGGTCGACGTGAAGTACTCCAGCACCGTAAGCCCCTCGCGGAAGTTAGCCCGGATCGGCAGCTCGATGATCCGCCCCGAAGGGTCGGCCATCAGGCCGCGCATGCCGGCCAGCTGCGAGATCTGCTGGATGTTTCCTCGCGCCCCGGACGTTGCCATCATGTACACCGGATTGAGCGGGTCGAGCGTGCCCATGAGGGCTTCGGTCACCAGTTCCTTCGCCTCGGTCCAGATGGCGATGACCCGCTCGTAGCGCTCTTCCTGGGTGATGAGGCCCCGGCGGTACTGGCGGTCCACCTGCTCTACCTGCAGCTCCGCCTGCTCCAGGATCTGGCCCTTCTCCTTCGGCACCACGATGTCGCTGATGGAGATGGTGGTGCCGGCGCGTGTCGCGTAGGTAAAGCCCAGTTCCTTCACCTGGTCCAGCACGTCCGCGGTAAGTCCGTTGCCGAAATGCCGGAACAGATCCGATACCAGGTGGGAAAGCTCCCGCCTGTCCACGACCCGGTCGATGAATCGGAGCTTCGGCGGCAGCGCCTCATTAAAGAGGAACCGCCCCAGCGTCGACTGCCGCACCTCTCCGTCGAAACGGAGGGTGACACGGGCATGAAGGTCCAAGACCCCGTGCTCGTACGCCATGATGGCCTCGGCCACGTCGGCCAGCACCATGCCCTCGCCCTTCACGTCAGTGCGATCGAGGGTGAGGTAATAGGAGCCGAGCACCATGTCCTGGGTCGGCGTCACCACGGGGCGACCGTCTTTCGGGTTCAGGATGTTGTGCGACGACAGCATGAGCACCCGCGCCTCGGACTGGGCTTCGGCCGACAGCGGCACATGCACGGCCATCTGGTCCCCGTCGAAGTCGGCGTTGTAAGCCGTGCACACGAGGGGGTGAATCTGGATGGCGCGGCCCTCCACCAGCACCGGCTCAAACGCCTGGATGCCGAGGCGGTGCAGCGTCGGGGCCCGGTTTAGAAGAACCGGGTGCTCGCGGATGACGTCCTCCAGGACGTCCCACACCTCGGGACGCACACGCTCCACCATTCGCTTGGCCGACTTGATGTTGTGGGCATATCCGTCGTTGACAAGCTTCTTCATCACGAACGGCTTGAACAGCTCGAGCGCCATCTCCTTCGGCAGCCCGCACTGGTGAAGCTTCAGGTTAGGCCCAACCACGATCACGGACCGTCCCGAGTAGTCGACCCGCTTTCCCAGCAGGTTCTGACGAAAGCGCCCCTGCTTGCCCTTCAGCAGATCCGACAGCGACTTCAGCGGCCGGTTGCCGGGCCCGGTCACCGGACGGCCACGGCGGCCGTTGTCGATGAGGGCGTCGACGGCTTCCTGCAGCATCCGCTTCTCGTTGCGCACGATGATGTCAGGCGCGCCCAGATCCAAGAGCCGCTTCAAACGATTGTTGCGGTTGATGACGCGCCGGTAGAGGTCGTTCAGATCGGAAGTGGCAAAGCGCCCGCCGTCCAGCTGCACCATCGGGCGCAGGTCGGGCGGGATCACCGGAACCACGTCCATGATCATCCACTCGGGCCGGTTGCCCGACTGGCGGAACGCCTCCACCACTTCCAGGCGGCGGATAGCCCGGACGCGGCGCTGGCCGGACGAGGAGTTGAGCTCCTCCCGCAGCTCGGCCGACATCTCCTCCAGGTCGATCTCCATCAAGAGTTCCTTGATGGCCTCGGCGCCCATGCCCGCCCGGAAATACTGCCCGTACTTCTCACGGTGCTCGCGGTACTCCGCCTCGACCAGGAGCTGCTTCTTCATAAGCGGCGTGGTGCCCGGTTCGATTACGACGTATGACGCGAAATACAGCACTTTCTCAAGCGACCGCGGAGACATGTCAAGGATGAGGCCCATGCGGGACGGGATGCCCTTGAAGTACCAGATGTGCGAGACCGGCGCGGCCAGCTCGATGTGGCCCATCCGCTCACGCCGCACCTTGGCCCGGGTCACCTCGACGCCGCAGCGGTCGCACACCACGCCCTTGTAGCGGACGCGCTTGTACTTGCCGCAGTGGCATTCCCAGTCCCGGACCGGTCCGAAGATCTTCTCGCAGAAGAGGCCTTCCCGTTCAGGACGCAGGGTCCGGTAGTTGATGGTCTCCGGCTTCTTAACCTCGCCTTTGGACCACTCCCGGATCTGCTCCGGCGACGCCAGGGCGATCCGCATCGAGTCGAAGTTATTGACGTCCAACAAACTACTCCTCCCCGCCTTCGTCGGTGTCCTCATCAGTGGCATCCGCCTCGGCCTGTCCGCGGCGAAGAATGGAGAATACCGTGTCGCTCTCCGCGTCCTCCAAGTCTTCATCTCCGCTGTTCTGTTCGGAGAAGCCTTCCGGCACCTTGCGGGCCGGTTCACCGGACTGGTCTCCCATGAGCCGCTTCAACTCACGCTCGCGGGCGCCCTCGTCGTCCAGAGAACCGGGAAGCAGGTCGCGTCGGGGCTCCATCGGCTCGTCGTCGATCTCCCTCAGTTCGATCTCCTCGTCCAGCTCGTTCAGCACCTTCACATCAAGGCCCAGACTCTGCAGTTCCTTGATAAGCACCTTGAACGACTCCGGAACGCCCGGCTCCGGCACATTCTCGCCCTTCACGATGGCCTCGTAGGTCTTCACCCGCCCGACGATGTCGTCGGACTTGACGGTCAACAGTTCCTGCAGCGTGTAGGCGGCGCCGTAAGCTTCGAGCGCCCACACCTCCATCTCTCCGAACCGCTGGCCGCCAAACTGAGCCTTGCCCCCGAGGGGCTGCTGGGTCACGAGTGAGTAAGGGCCGGTCGACCGCGCGTGGATCTTGTCGTCCACCAGGTGAGCCAGCTTCAGCATGTACACCACGCCCACGGTGATGGGGTTGTCGAACGACTCTCCGGTGCGCCCGTCATAGAGGACGGTCTTCCCGTCGCGGGGCAGGCCCGCCCGGTTCAGGAACGCGGCCACCTCATCCTCGGAGGCGCCGTCGAAAACCGGGCTTGCCACTTGCAGGCCAAGCGCGCGCGCGGCCCATCCGAGGTGCGTCTCCAGCACCTGGCCGATGTTCATCCGCGACGGCACTCCGAGCGGGTTCAGCACGATGTCGACGGGTATCCCGTCCGGCATGAAGGGCATATCTTCCTCAGGCAGGATCTTGGAGATGACCCCCTTGTTGCCATGACGGCCGGCCATCTTGTCGCCTTCGGAAATCTTCCGCTTCTGGGCGATGTACACCTGGACCAGCTGATTCACACCCGGCGAGAGTTCCTCGTCCTTGTTCTCGCGGCTGAACTCTTCGACTTTAACCACGATGCCCGATTCTCCGTGCGGCACCCTAAGCGAGGTGTCGCGCACCTCGCGCGCCTTCTCTCCGAAGATGGCCCGCAGGAGCCTCTCCTCGGCCGTGAGCTCGGTCTCGCCCTTCGGCGTCACCTTGCCGACCAGAATGTCGCCCGGGCGCACCTCGGCGCCGATGCGGATGATGCCGCGATCGTCCAGGTCCTTCAAGACCTCCTCACCGACGTTCGGAATGTCGCGGGTGATCTCTTCTGGCCCGAGCTTGGTGTCGCGGGCGTCGCACTCGTACTCCTCGATGTGAATGCTGGTGAACACGTCGTCCTTGACCAGCCGCTCCGAAATCAGGATGGCGTCCTCGTAGTTGTAGCCCTCCCAGGGCATGAACGCGACCAGCACGTTGCGGCCGAGCGCCAGCTCTCCTTCGTCCGTGGAAGGCCCGTCTGCCAGCACGGCGCCCGCTCGGACCCGGTCACCGGGGTGCACGATGGGCCGCTGGTTGATGCATGTGCCCTGGTTGGAGCGCGCGAACTTCTGGAGTTTGTAGGACTCCACACGCCCCGAGGCGTAGCGCATCATCACATGGTCCGCCGCCACGCTCTCCACAACGCCGTCTTCTTCCGCCACAACCAGCACGCCGGAGTCGCGCGCCGCCTTACCCTCCATGCCGGTGCCCACGACAGGCGCATCAGTCCGCAGCAGCGGCACGGCCTGCCGCTGCATGTTGGCGCCCATGAGCGCGCGGTTAGCGTCGTCATGCTCCAGGAACGGGATAAGCGCGGTCGCGATCGACACGACCTGCTTCGGCGACACGTCCATGAAATCCACCTGGTCCGGGTCAACGGCCAGAATGTCATGCTTGTACCGCACGGTGACCCGCCCGAGCGGGTCGGTGGGCTCAAAGCGGCCCGCCTCGTCCAGTGGTTCGTTGGCCTGCGCGATGACGGCGTCGTCCTCCTCGTCCGCGGTCAGGTACACCACCTGATCCGTCACGACGCCGCGCTCCTTGTCCACCGGGCGGTACGGGGTCTCCATGAATCCGAACTCGTTGACGCGGGCATACGTCGACAATGAGCCGATGAGGCCGATGTTCGGACCCTCAGGCGTCTCGATCGGGCACATCCGGCCGTAGTGTGAATGGTGCACGTCACGCACCTCGAAGCCAGCCCGCTCTCGCGAGAGTCCTCCCGGTCCGAGGGCTGACAGGCGCCGCTTGTGCGTCAGCTCCGCCAGCGGATTGGTCTGGTCCATGAACTGCGAGAGCTGCGATGAGCCGAAGAACTCCTTGACCGCCGCCACAACCGGCCGGATATTGATGAGCGCCTGCGGGGTAATGGACTCCACGTCCTGAATGGTCATGCGCTCGCGCACGACTCTCTCCATGCGCGCCAGGCCCACCCGGAACTGGTTTTGCAGGAGCTCTCCCACCGACCGCAGACGACGGTTGCCGAGATGGTCGATGTCGTCCACAGACCCCACACCATAGTGCAGGCACATCATGTAGTTCACGACGGCGACCACGTCCTCCGACGTGATGGTCTTCTGGTCGCGGTTCGGCTGGGCGTTGGAGACCACCATAAGCTCGCGGCCGTCTTCCACCCGGATGCTCATGGAGCGGACGCCCGCGCGGTCGATGGCCTCGGCCATCTCGCGGCTGATGCGCTCGTCCTCGTGCACCAAGATCTCGCCGCTTTCGGGGTCCACAACCGTCTCGGCCGCCACCTGCCCGATGATGCGCCGGCGGATCGCCAGCTTCTTGTTAATCTTGTAACGGCCAACTCCGGCGAGGTCGTACCGCTTAGGCTCGAAGAACAGCGACTGCAAGAGCGTGTTGGCGCTCTCCACGGTCGGGGGCTCTCCGGGGCGCAGGCGCTTATAGATCTCGATGAGCGCCTCTTCCACCGTCCGGCTTGGATCCTTGGCCAGCGTCTGCTGGATGCGGGCGTCGTCGCCGACCGCCTCCACGATCTGCTGGTCGGTGGTGATGCCAAGAGCCCGGAGCAGGATGGTGGCGGGGATCTTGCGGGTCCGGTCGATACGGACCGACAGCACGTCATTCGCATCCGACTCGAACTCGAGCCACGCGCCCCGGTTCGGAATTACCGTCGACGAAAACAGCCGCTTTCCGGCCAGGTCCAGTTCTTCATCAAAGTAGACGCCAGGCGAGCGCACCAGCTGACTCACGATGACGCGTTCGGCCCCGTTGATGATGAAGGTGCCCTTGTCTGTCATGAGCGGAAAGTCGCCCATGAAGACGTCCTGCTCCTTTATCTCGCCGGTCTCTTTATTAAGGAGACGCACGCGGACGTGGAGCGGTGCCGAATAGGTGACGTCCCGCTCCTTGCAGTCCTCCACGGAATACTTGGGAGCCTTAAGCGTGTGGTCGACAAACTCCAGCTGGAGGTTGCCGGTAAAGTCCTGAATGGGAGATATGTCTCGGAGAAGCTCGGTCAGCCCTTTTTCCAAAAACCACCGATAGGAATTGTGTTGCAGCTCGATCAGGTTCGGCATGTCCAGCACTTCATTGATGGAGGCGAAACTCACGCGCTCGGAGCGGTTCTCGAGGGGTTGGGCCATTCAGGTGTCAGCTCCTTGTTCCCGATTAGGTCTAAAAACGACTTCGGCGCCCAGGACAAGGCACTCAACGTGGACGTAAAATAGCAAGTCTATATAATACGGCAGGCCCGCAACCCAGTCAAGAACTCCGCTCGACTGGGTGCGGGCTTCCGATGAAGTTGTCTACTTGATCTCGACGCTGGCGCCTGCCTCTTCCAGCTTCGCCTTCGCAGCCTCGGCGTCGGCGCGGGAGATCTTCTCCTTGACCGCCTTCGGGGCCGCATCCACGACCGCCTTCGCCTCCGTAAGGGAGAGTCCGGTCAACTCGCGAACCGCCTTGATCACCTGAACCTTCTTGTCGCCCGAGGCCGTGATGATGACATCAAACTCGGTCTGCTCGACGACCTCCGGGGCCTCCGCCGCGGCTCCTGCCGCGGGCGCCGCGGCTACCGCCATCGGCGCGGCCGCGCTGACCCCAAACTCTTCTTCGAGGGCCTTCACCAGCTGGGACAGTTCCAGCACGTTCATGCCCTTGACGCTCTCGATGATTTCTTCGACCTTCGCCATGCAGATCCCTCTTCCTTAAAAGACTATAGCCTCGTGGGCTTCTCCAACGCCGGGCTCAGGCCGTCCCGGCCGCCGCCTTTTGCTGACGCAGCTGATCAAGTGCCCGAGCGAGCCCGGCAATGGGCGCGTCGAGGACCGTCACCAGCATGCGGATCGGCTGCGCCAGGGTGCCCACCACCTGGGCGCGGAGTTCCTGCTGACCGGGAAGGTTCGCGAGCGTGCGGACGGCATCGGCGTCCAGCACCCGCCCCTCCAGGATTCCCGCCTTGATCTCAAGCGTGCGGAGCTCGCGCGTCTTTCGCTGGACCCCCCGGGCAGGAGCCACCGGATCGGAGGTCGCGGCCATGACGATGGTCGGCCCGGTGAGGTACGGATCGAGACCCACAATCCCCACTTCATCCGCGGCCCGCTTGATAAGTGTGTTTTTGATAATGCGAACCTGGACGCCGGTCTCGGCGAGGTCCCGGCGCATCTTGTTCATCTGAGCGACCGAGAGCTGCCGGAAATCGGCCAGCACGACTGCCTGCGCCCCGCGGAGCATGTCCGCGGTCTCGCGCACCGTCTCCACCTTCTGCGGAGTCGGAATGTGACTCACCTCCTCGCAACAAAAAACCTCTGTCCGCCCAAGACAGAGGATCAGTCGCCGCGGCAAGCCGCTTTTCTGAAACTCGTCGCCTGGACAGGATGATTAAGCCGAAGGCCCCTGTCGTCTTGGGCGTCCGTATATCTTTAGCACAAATGCGGCGCGCCGTAAAGGCACTGCCGGCTCTGCCGCGCGCCGCTTGAGGCTCCCGCGGGCGTCTCAAGCAGCGGCCAACGCTCCCCTCCGGTCTGCCTTCCTGAGCCACCGCGCCTGCCAATCTTAGGACGCCGGCCGATCTGAATCTGCTCCGCGCGGCCGTCAGCCGTCAGCGAGGCTCACGTGCCGGGCCGGATCCGGATCGCCGCGGCCCGCAGTACGGCGCTCCCGCGCCTCTCCAATACCGTGACCACTTCGCCGAGTTTGAGAGCGGTGGTCGAATCTCTGGTGTGCCCGCTTCTCACCCGGGTGGTGCTCGTGTAGTGAACCGTGCGCGCGATGCCTTTCTTCGTCGTGATGGTCAGCGTGGTCGCCGTGAGCGCGGTGATCTTTCCGTGCAGGCGCCGGCGCTGCGCATGATGCGCCGGGTGATGATGGGAGCGGGAGGTCGTGGAAGACGCGGCCGCGGTCGGCGTCGTTGACCCGCATGCCGTGACGCCGGCGATGAGGAACACCATTGCGGCTCCCAGGATTCCCCGCCGAAGAGCTTTTCCAATTTCCACCTCACGACCTCCGCTCACGTGGGACGGCGCCCACGGCCGCGCTCTCGCGGCCCGGTCGGGTTTCGTCCATTACCAACCGGACAGCAGTGTAGATGGGCCGCATCAAGGTTCTGTGAAGAAATCGAAGGAGCGTCGTATAGGATGTGGGCCACCGGCAGACGAGCGCGCAGGATTGCGAAGCGCTACGGGCACGCGGGTCACGCCGGCACGGCGACGACGGCCCGTCAAGACGTGCGCGGTTCGCATTCTTTTCGACCTTGATAGCTTCTTGACAATGGCCTGCTAACGTCACCGTGACCGACCAGTGTCCGTGCATCCGTTCTTAACCGTTGTTACCCGTTGTCAACCGTCCGTTGGCCAGTCCGCATCCCCATCGTCGGAGCCGAGAGCGGACCTGTCTTGAAGGGAAGGGTGAGAACCCTGCAGACGCCGCTCGATCCGGGTCCGCGTCCTGGCAAAGTCCGACTGTCCATGCCCCGCGTCGTGCTTTTGGCCTGCGGAACCGGCCTCGTGCTGGCCGGCGCCACCTATGGCGTTGTCCGGGCCAGCGAGCCGCCTCCGGTCCTCCGTTATGTCACGGCCCCGGTTCGCCGTGGCACCGTAACCCTCACCTACCAGGACACCGGCCAAGTGCTGCCGACTGCTACCACCACGTTCACGCTGCCCGACGCTTCCGCCAGTGTCAGCGCTCTTCGGGTTCAGGTGGGGCAGGCGGTGGTCTCAGGTCAGATTCTGGGCCAGATGACCGACCCGGGCCTTCAGACCGCGCTGTCCAGCGCGGAGGCCGCGCTGCAAAAGGCGCAGGCGGGGCTGTCGGCCGCCGAAAGCCCGGCCACCAGCAACGGAGCGGCGGCCAGCATTCAGGAGGCGCGCGACAATGTGACGGTGGCCGCAGACACCCTCCAGAACGACCAGGCCCTCCTCGCCTCCCTGACAATCCGCGCCTCGGCCAACGGGCCCGTGCACCTTCTGGTGGCAGCGGGTCAGACCGTCACCGCCGGCGAGGCCCTTGCCACCCAGGGGGGAACCACGTACAGCAGTCCCGCGGCCGGCACGGTCGCCAGCGTCGAGATTGCGCAGGGGGCCAGTGCTGCGCCCTCGACGGTCCTGCTGCAGGTCAGCGATCCCGCACTCGCCTCCCGGGTCGTCCAGGATGAGAGCGCACTTGCCGCGAGCCAGGTCGCCTTGAATAACGCGTTTGTCACTGACAGCGCCGCGGCCCTCAGCGCCGCCGAGGCCCAGGCCCGCTCCGTGGTGCAGGGAGACCAGGCTTCCGTGGCGGCCCTCACCAATGAGGTGGCGGCCCTTACAATGCGGGCTCCGTTCGCGGGGATGGTGACGGCGGCCGACAGCGACCCGGCGAGCGTAAACACACCCGTGGTCACGGTGGCGTCGGGCGGCAGGTCCGTGACGGTAACGGTGCCGGAAACCAACATAGGGGAAATTCATGTGGGCCAGCACCTCGTGGCGAGCCTGCCTGCGTACCCCGGTCACCGCTTGACGGGCGTCGTGACCGCCATCGCCCCGGTGGCCGCCTACACGAACGGTGTCGCCTCCTTTTCGGTCACCGCCGGTTTGACCGGCTGGCCCAAGTTTCCGTACTACGGTGTCAGCAGCAATGTGAGCATCGTGCTCCAGAAGGTGAAAAACGCCCTCACGGTGCCTCTCGCCGCACTGCGCACGCACGGCGGGCACGCCGTGGTGCTGGTGCTGAACGGGTCGACCACCAAGGCTGTTCCGGTTCATGTCATCCTGCAGACGCCGTCCAAGGTGGCGGTCCGCTCGTCGTTCCTCCACGTCGGGACGCAGGTCGTCGTGGCCGTCCCCACCTCCTCGGCCGGCAAGCTCCGCCTAAAAGCCCGGGGGCGCGGGGTCCATCGTTCCGGCGCCAGACGGCGCGGCTCCCGCAAGGGAGGCAAGGCGTGATTCGTGTCAGTCACCTAACCAAGGACTATCAGCTCGGTCCCAATACGTTCCGGGCGCTGCACGACGTCACGTTCGACATCGAGGCGGGGGCCATGGTGGCCATCATGGGACAGTCGGGATGCGGCAAGACCACCTTGATGAATATCCTTGCCGGTCTCGACGCGGCCACCGGTGGCCAGTATTGGCTGAACGGGCGGGAAGTGGGGCGCTTCGACCCCGTGATGTGGTCCCATGAACGGAACCGCACCATCGGCTTCGTATTTCAGAATTTCAATCTGATCCCCACGCTCACGGCCATGGGCAACGTGGAACTGCCGCTCATCTACCGGCGAGTCCCGCTCCGCATCCGGAAACGGCGGGCCGTCGAGGCTCTGGAAGCCATGGGGTTGGGTGAACGGCTGCGTCACTATCCCATGCAGCTGTCAGGGGGACAGCAGCAGCGCGTCGCGATTGCCCGGGCGCTCGTGGGCGATCCCCCCTTGCTCCTGGCCGACGAGCCCACGGGCAACCTGGATGCGGCCACCGGTCGGGAGATCTTGAAGGTTCTGCAAGAACTGCACCGGACCGGGCGCACCGTGGTCGTCGTCACCCATGCCCCCGACGTAGCGGGCGCGTGCGAGCGCGTGCTGCGCATGCAGGACGGGCGCTTGCGGACGGCGCTGCCGGGGGAGGACAGCGATGAGCTGGAGTGATGCGGCGCGGGTGGCCTGGCACGGGATATGGGGTCATAAGCTTCGCACCCTGCTGACCATGCTGGGGGTGGTGATTGGCGTCGCCGCCGTGATTGTGCTGGTGGCCATCGGCAACGGCGCCTCCAGTGCGGTCACGTCCCGCATCGAAACCCTGGGGACCAACCTGCTCTTTGTCAGCCCGGCGGCGGGCACCTCCTTCACGACCGCCGAGGTGCCCTACATCCGCCAGAATGTGTCCCTGGCGGAGCGAGTCGTGCCGGTATTGGACTCTGGCGGCAAACTCACGGCAGGCACGACGACGGTGGCGGCGCCCGTGGTGGGCACCACCCCGGCATACGCCGACTTGGGATCGCTTCATCTGGCCGGCGGTCGTTTTCTAAGCTCCGTCGACGCTCAGTTCGGCCGTCACGTGGTCGTGTTAGGCGCCAGCGTCAGTGCCAATCTCTTCGGACACAGCGACCCGGTCGGACAGTCGGTGGCGCTTTTGGGCCAGCAATTTCGCATCGTGGGCGTGTTGAATCCGGTGGGGCAGGGACCGGGCACCAGCCAGGACAACGAGGTGTTCATTCCCCTGTCAACCGCCCAGGCTCTTCTCGGTACCAACGGCCTGAGCCTCGTGATGGTCCAGGCCGCCTCCGCCTCCCAGGCGGCGCTGGTGGACGGCTGGCTCACCAATCTCTACACCAATCTTTACGGCAGTCCGAGCGCTGTGAACGTTCAATCGGAGGACCAGGTCCTGGCTGCCCTGTCGGCCACGCGCCAGACGTTCACCGACCTTCTGGCCGGCACTGCTGCCGTGTCCCTGCTGGTGGGCGGGATCGGGATCATGAACATCATGCTGGTCTCGGTCACCGAACGGACGCGGGAGATTGGCATCCGACGCGCGGTCGGGGGTGTTCCCGAAGACGTCGTGCTTCAGTTTCTCCTCGAGTCCATGGGGGTGAGCCTGACCGGGGGGCTCCTTGGCATCGGCGTTGGCGTGGCCCTTCTGCGCCTTGCCCCTCTCATCCTCCACAGTCCCGCCGTCTTCTCGCCCACGTCGGTCGTCCTGGCCTTCGTCTTCAGCACCGTGGTGGGGCTTGGGTTCGGACTCTATCCGGCCCTTCGGGCCTCACGCCTGAATCCCATCGAGGCCCTCCGCTACACCGGATAGCGCGGTTCCACGCCATATCGCATGGGGAGCGAAGCCGCACCCAGACTCGAGCGCGGCCATCAGGCGCCGGTGGGATGCCGAGCCGGCATATCTTTCGCGGCGTCCGGGGCATTTGAGGCTGTCCGAGCGACACCCAGGCCTCGGGGCGACGCCCCCATCGAAACTTAGTCTCGCCGCCATTCGTTGCTACAGCCAGAAGCAGGATCGGGCACCGGGCGGGGCGGTGGAAGAAGAGAGGCAGGTATGCCGTGCGTGCACGGTCCGCCGTGGGGAAGGGCTCACCGGGACGGTTTCTTCTGCTGCTGGCGGCGGCTTCGCTGATGGCGGGGTGTGGTGTTCAGGGGAGCCGTGCTCCGTCCTCCCGCCCGCCCGGCCGACGAGCCTCATCGACATCGTCAGCCCCCGGAGCGACCGCAAGCGCAGGCCTCCAGGCCATCGCCATGACGACGCCGCGCGCCGGTGCGGCCATCAGCCTCTCCGTGCTCTATCAAACGGACAATGCGGGCCACACGTGGGCGCCCGTCCACCCGGTCGGCAGCCATTCAAGGCTCTCTGCCGGGCCCGACGGACGTCTCCTCTTGGTGTCGCTCACGATGTCGTCGGACTCGCGCCTGCAGATCACCACAGGAGTCCTTGCGCCGGGTGAGAGCTGGCGTTTTGAGTCCGCGCCGCTTCCCCGGAGCACACGGGCCGGCGAGGGCTACCCCGAGCTTCGCTGCAGCATTCGTACGGACAAAACGTTGTGGTGCCTCGATACGCTCGCCGGTGGAACGGGACGGGATGCTACTCAACTGTGGGAGACCGTAAATGGCGGAGCGTCCTGGACCGCCCTCGGCGAGGGGGATACGCCTGCGGGGACGACGACCCTGGGCATTAAGGGGACAGCTGTCGCGACAACCTCGATCGACGGATGGCTTCCGGCCAGCACCCTGGTAACGGTGTCAGGCGCCCCCGAGTCACCGGTGTTGTATCAAACGGCCGACGGCGGTGCCACGTGGACGCCGGCGTCGGTGCCGGCGCCCCGCTTTTCCGGGACTCCCGGCACCTGGCAGCTCAACGCGCCCATCCCGGTTCCGACCAGTGCGGCATGGGTCACGGTGGCAAGCGCCGAGAACGCGGCGGCGACCGTGACGCGGCTGTCAGTCCTGTCGGCTCCGACGGCGAATGGGCAGTGGGCGCGGACCGGACAGCCGATCTTGATGCGGGGGGTGCCGCCCGTCGTTCGTCTATTTGCCGCGGGGTCCCGGGTCTGGTGGCTCTGGACCGGACAGCGGCTCTACCGGACAGTCAATGCGGCGCGAACATGGGCGGCGATGCCGCTTCCGCCGCGGCTGGCGGCCAGCATCCAAAGCGGCCGGGTGAGCTCTTGTGCGGACTTTGTCGGTCCCCGCACGGGCTTTGTTCTTCTCCAAAGTCCGAGCGGACCGGGCGTGCTGTGGGAGTTTGCCCGCGGGGGCTGGAGCGCCTTTTCGCCGCGCCTCCTCGCACGCTCGTGATGAAGGACGCGGCCATCCCAGGCTGACGCGGGACGCATCGCCGACGACAGCCGTGACTGCCGTTCCCTGGCCGTACCGGTCACGTCCCCGCCAGCCCTCGGCTTCTCGCTATCTTCGAGGACCCGTGTCTTCTCCGCGCACGGGTTCTGGCATCAACAGCGGGCTTTGGAGGACAAGCCGGCGGCGCCACGCCCCGACGCCGGCAATCCAGGCAGCCACGATGATACCGGCTACCGGAACGGCGAAAACGGCTCCCCAGATGCCGAGCAGCAGAGCCCCCGTCATGAGGGCCACCACCGACAGCACGGGGTGAAGTCCCACCTGGCTCCGCATGATGCGCGGGACCAGGATCTGCGACTCCAGCACATGCACCGCGGTGTAGAGCACGACCACCTCGAGCCCCTGTACGTAGGGATGATGGCCGAAAAGAGCCAGCAGGAAAGGAATGATAGCGGCCAGCACCGGGCCCAGAAGGGGTATGAGTTCCATGAGGCCCGCAAATACTCCGAGCGCAAACGGATAGGGCAGCCCGATAAACCACGAGCCGAGGCCAAACCCGAGGCCCACCACCAGCGACAGGGTCAGCTGGCCGCGAAGATACCCGCGGATGACCCGGGTGACTGTCGTCTGAACGTCCAGCATGCTCGAACGGCTGCCCGTCGGCACGAGGCGGAGGATGGCGGCCTGGATGCGGTGGGTGTCGAGAAGCAGGTAGACGGTGATGAAAATCGTGATGACGGCATCGCCCAGGGCGGATACCAGCCCCAGAAGAAAGTGCAGAGATTGGGTCAGCACCACCCGCGACACCGTTCCCACGCTCGAGACGAGTCGTCCTTCCAGCGCGCTCACCTGGGTGCTGACCCCAAGCTGCTTGGCCAGGACCAGCAGATGGCTCGCCGAATTGGCCACCTGGGTCAATTCATGCGGCAGGTTGACGGCCAGCCCCGCCAACTGTCCGATGAGGATGGTGATGACCAGCACCCCGCCGCCCAGAAAAAGGGCCGTCGCGGCCGTCACGACGATGAGCACGGCCCAGGGCCGGGCCATGTACCGATTCAGCACCTTCACCGACGGCGACAGGAACATGCTGAACATCATCGACAGGATGAGCACCAGCACGACGTCGCCGACGCGGGAGAGTACGGTCCAGATGGCCGCCACGATGACGCCCGCGCCAAACAACACCAGCACGATGTCGCGCGCGAACGCGACCTGGTCGCGAAAACTTCGTGGCGGCTGCACGCCGGGCATCGGTGCCCTCCCGTCTTGAAGCTTAACAGTCTTTGGGAATTGACGGGCACGGATGCGGCATGCGGCCGACACCTCTAAATGAGCTTATCTGCGATAAAACAGCGGTCCGCGCGGTGCGGTGGTCGGCAGCTCGGGCACCCGCCGCAGCCGGGAGGGCTTCGAGTTCAGAGCTTTCGTTCACGCTCCGCGCGCGTGAGGGCGAGGCGCACCAGGCGGTCCACCAGGGCCGAGAACTCGATGCCTGCGGCCCGGGCCGACCGGGGCAGGAGCGAGTTTGGCGTCATGCCGGGAATCGTGTTGATCTCGAGCACCACAGGTCCTCGCTGCGTCCAGATCATGTCCGTGCGGGAGAACCCCGCGCACCCGAAGGCCCGGTGCGCCGTGAGGGCCGCCTGCTGGCAGGCATCTTTGACCGCGTCGGAAATGCGTGCCGGAACGATCTCGTCGGCACCCCCATTCTCGTACTTGGAAGCGAAGTCGAAGAAAGCACCGCGGTGGGGGACAATCTCGATCACGGGGAGCGCTTGCGGCAGCCCTTCTTCCGTCTCCAGAATCGGGCAGGTAAGCTCAACTCCCTCTACTTTCTCCTCCACCAGCACATAGGCGTCCTGCCGCGCCGCCGCCATGAGGGCGGCCTCCAACTGCTCCCCGGTCTCGACGAGACTCACACCGAGACTCGAGCCCCCCTGATTCGGCTTTACCACCGCCGGCAGTCCCACGACCGCGAGCAGCCGGGTCACGGTGCCCGCCAGGTCGGCTCGCACCTGGTCGACCGTTACTACCTGTCCCTCGGGCACCAGAAGGCCGTTCATGCGGAAAACGTCCTTGGCCTTGTCTTTGTGCATGGCCAGCGCCGAAGCTAGAGGCCCGCTGCCTGTATAGGGAATGCCGAGGGTTTCCAGCATGCCCTGCAAGGTTCCGTCTTCGCCAAACTTTCCGTGAAACGCCAGGAACACGACGTCCGCATGACCAAGCTCCTGCATCCCCGCGAGTGTTTCCGAGGGGTGGACCGGCACCAACGCGCCCTCCACCGGATGCGGTTCGAGCGCGGCGAGCTCCTCGGGAGGTGTAAGCGCCCAGCGTCCATCGCGCCCGATGACAAGGGCGGCGACCTGGTAGCGGTCACGGGGCAGGGCATCGGCCACCATGCGGCCCGAAGCCAGAGAGACTTCATGCTCCGAGGACGGCCCACCCATCATCACGATTACGCGTGGCATGACCCGACCTACCCTTCTCACTCGCCCGGCGTTGCGTCGAACGAGGCTTTGCCGACGACTCCTAGAACGATGCCGAAGACGAGTGCCGGAGTCCCCAGCAACAGACGATCGCGGACACCAAGCGTTCCTCCGGACATGATAGCCAATCGCTCGACGCACGCGAAACCCGCGCCGACGTACAGGCTTCCCGCCTCTTGCATCGTGTGGTCCTGCCTCCTGGCGCGGCGGATTATGTCCGGAACTCCGGGTATGCGCCTCATCTGGATGCGCTCACACCGTGTTAGCGTTGGAGTAACCGCATGTCGGGACGACAATGGACAAAAAATCGGGCCCCCATCCCTCGAAAGATGGGGGCCCGTCAGGATAACGGCGTCGCCGTGGTCAGGCGGAAGCGGACAAACGCTCCATACCCGCCGGGTTTACCTTGATGCCGGGGCCCATGGTCGTCGAGAGCGCAATGGTGCGAACGTACTGCCCCTTGGCTCCCGTCGGCTTGGCACGCACGATGGAGTCGATGAACGCCCGCACGTTTTCCAACAGCGCCTCGTCCTCGAAGCTTACCTTCCCCATCGGTCCGTGCACGATTCCCGCCTGGTCGCAGCGGAACTCCACCTTGCCCGCCTTGATCTCCTGGACCGCGTGGGCCACATCAAACGTCACCGTGCCGGTCTTCGGGTTCGGCATGAGTCCGCGCGGGCCGAGGATGCGCCCGAGCTGACCGACCGCTCCCATCATGTCTGGGGTGGCGACGGCGGAATCAAAGTCAAGCCAGCCTTCGCGGACCCGGGCCACGAGGTCTTCCGCGCCCACGACGTCCGCGCCGGCCTGCTCCGCTTCCTTAGCCTTGTCGCCTTTGGCGAAAACGGCCACCCGCGCCATGCGTCCGGTGCCGCGCGGCAAGACCACCGCTCCCCGCACCACCTGATCGGCATGGCGGGGGTCGACGCCGAGACGAACGGCCACCTCGACGGTCTCGTCAAACTTGGCCCGCGCAAGCTTGCGGGTGAGGGCCACGGCCTCTTCCAGGCTGTACAACCGGTCCCGATCGTAAAGGGCTGCGACTTCCCGCTGGTGCTTGGTCACTTTGGACATCAGACTCTTCCCTCCTGTGTGGTCAAACGGCACGAGCCTCCCACGAACGGCCGTCAGTCGACGATTTCGACGCCCATGCTCCTGGCGGTGCCCGCAAGCATCTGCATGGCCGCCTCCAGGTTGTCTGTATTGAGATCCGGAAGCTTGGTCTCCGCAATCTCGCGGAGCCGCGCGCGGTTCAACTGCCCGACCTTCTTCGTGTTGGGCGTGTTGGAGCCGCTCTCGAGATTGAGTGCCTTCTTGATCAGCACGGCCGCCGGCGGCGTCTTCGTGACAAAGCTGAATGACCGGTCCTCAAAGACCGAGATCTCGACCGGAATCACGAGACCCGTCTGGCTGGCCGTACGCTCGTTGTACTCCTTCACGAACGCCATAATGTTGACGCCGTGCTGGCCGAGGGCCGGGCCAACGGGCGGGGCCGGGGTAGCTTTGCCCGCCTGGATCTGCAGTTTGATGACGGCCACGACTTTCTTGGCCATGCGCTCTACGTTCCTCCCACTCCGCTGCCGCCTGCTCGCGGCGACCTAATGCAACTCTTGAATCTGACCGAAATCCAATTCCAATGGTGTGTCGCGGCCGAACATGGATACGACCACCCGCACCTTGCCACGGTCCGGATGGACTTCCTCCACGACGCCCGTGAATCCCTCGAAGGGTCCGTCCCGAACCTCCACGGACTGGCCCACCTCAACCCGGATCTTCGGCACCTGCACCTCGCGCTTGACCTGGCCGAGGATGATTTTCATCTCCTCTTCCAGGAGCGGGATGGGCCGCGAACCCGAACCGACGAAGCCGGTCACGCCCGGGGTGTTGCGCACCACGTACCAGGAGTCGTCCGTCATGATCATCTGCACGAGGACATAGCCGGGGAACGTCTTCTTTTTGACGAGACGCTTCTTGCCGTCCTTGACCTCGAGCTCCTCTTCCATGGGAACTTCGACCTGAAAGATCTTGTCCTCCATGTTCATGGACTCCACGCGCTTCTCCAGGTTCGCCTTCACCTTGTTCTCGTACCCGGAGTACGTATGGATGACGTACCATTCCTTTTCCGCCAAGGTTAGGTGCCGCCTCCCCAACAAAAATACGCCGGAGCCACCATATCCGACGTGTGAAGTCCTAGGGCACGATCTTGCCGATGGCGAATCCGAAAAACAGGTCCAGCACCACCGTCAACAACGAGACCACAATGACAGCCAGTACAACAAATCCGGTATATCCGAGCGCCTGGCGCGGCGTTGGCCACACCACCCGCTTCAGCTCCAGCGCCACGTCGCGCACCAGCTGCTGAGGGCCGGACGGTTCTGTAGGCCGCGTTGACTTCCCTTTCGGTCCCATCTTCATCCCCATTGAGGTCGCCCGCTTTCCGGGAGATGAGCCGTTCAGGCGTCAGCGCGTCTCACGATGGACCGTGTGCGTGCGGCACCACCGGCAGTACTTCCGGCGCTCGAGGCGGTTCGGGTCGTTCTTCTTGTTCTTGCTGGTGGTGTAATTGCGTCGCCGGCACTCCGTGCAGGCGAGCGTAATAACCGTGCGCACGACGCCATCCTCCCATCGATGCTGAACGATAGTAGCACCCGTGCCAGCGACGTGTCAATTTAAGCTCGATGACGCCACCCGCCGACGGACCCGTCCGGCAGCTCGCCTACAGCCAGCGAATGATGGGAATGCTCTTAAACATGAGGGTCACGATGCCGAGGCCGATGCCGGCCAGGGCCAGCCCCTTCGATCCCGGCCGGACGAGGCCCGCCACGCCGGTGGCAATCGCCACAAGACCGAGGATGTAGCCGATGGCGATGCCGATGAACGGAATCCAACTGAGCACGAAGCCTGCCGCTCCGATCACGGCGGCGAGGACGCCCCAGCCACCCCTTATCCTGCTGACCATGTACATGAGGGGCCTCCTTCTTCCAGTTCTTGCAGTCCTTCTACTCCCCTACTCCCGGCCGAGATTCGGCAGAACGGTCGGGTACCGTTCGTAGAACTCGTCGCGCAGCATGCCATAGATGGCGAGGTCGGTGCGCCGCCCCTGGTGCACCTCGTGCTGTCGGAGCGTTCCCTCGTGCCGGAAGCCGACTTTCTCGACCAGGGCGGCGGAGGCGGCGTTGAACGTGTACACCTCCGCGTAGATGCGCTCAAGGTCCTCCAGGGCGAAGCCGTAGTCGAGGGTCAGGATGAGGGCGTCGGTGGCGATGCCGCGCCGACGCCGGCCGCGGTCGCCCACCACGAAGCCGACTGCGGCCCGGCGTGCGATCCGACTGATCTCCGCCAGCTCGACATATCCCACGAGATCCCCTTCATACTCGATCCCAAACAGCAGGAAGTCCTCGGGCGGCTCGCGCACCATCTCTTCGTAACGATGAACGAAGCGGGCCCGCGACATCCACGCGCTCCATCCGGCCCCGGACTCGATTTCGAGGTCGCGGTGCCAATCGTAGAGACGGTCGATGTCATCAAGCTCCATCGGCCGGATGCTCACGCCGTTTCGCTGGAACACCGCATCACTCCGTTGTCGCCATCATAGCAATCTCTACGTCTTGGCCCACGCGGCCCTGGTGGCCCGGAGCCGTCGCCTTCCCCCCGTGCTGTGTAGGGTCGTGGAGCTTGGTACCATATGGGGAAGGCGTCGTTCAAGACGTAGTCAAGGAGGCTTTTTAAGGAGGCTTTTATGGTTCTTTCGGAAGTGGACACGGTCACTTTTGACGAGGTCGTACTGCGGGCAACGACGCCCACCGTCGTAGTTTTCGGCGCCAACTGGTGACCGCACTGTCGGCGGCTGGGTCCAGTCGCGGAACAGGCAGCAGACGAAGTGGGCGGCGCGGCCGTGATGGTGCACGTCGACACCGATGAGGAACCGGAGTTGGCGTCGCGTTATCGCGTGGTCGGTATTCCCACCACTATCCGGTTCGCGAACGGCGAAGAGACCGGCCGTCTCGTGGGCTTCCGGTCCGAAGAGGAGCTCGCGGCCTTCGCCCGTGGCGACAAGAAGCCCCGGAAGCTGTAGTTAGGGAGACGCTTCGGCTCCCGCCGCCGACAGCACGACGATGTTGAGCGTCCGGCCGGGCACGTAGACGACGCGCGTCGGCGGGCCCGACAGCGCCGCCTTGATCCGGTCGCGGTCCATGGCCAGGGCGACGGCGTCCTCCTCGGGTAGGTCCACCGGGACGGTCATGCGGTCGCGCACGCGGCCGTTCACCTGGATCGGTATCTCCACCTCGGCATCCTGCAGGTAGCGCTCGTCCGCGACCGGCCAGGATGCCTTCCAGATCCCCGCCGCATGGCCGGTGAACTCCCACAGCTCGTCGGCCATGGCGGGCGTGAACGGCCACAGGAGGACCAGCAGGGTCTCCACATCCTCGGCGGTGGCCCCGCTCTGACTGAGGGCGTTTACGTACTCCATCAGGGCGGCTACGGCGGTGTTGTAGTGAAGGGCCGCAATGTCGCGGGTCACCCGGGCGATTGTGCGGTGGCGAATGCGCTGCGCCGCCTCTGTCACACCCTCGGTGTTTCTCTTTAGGGACGTGCCCGTGACCAGATCCCACACCCGGTTAAGGAACCGCTCGATGCCGCGGATGCCCTTGTCCGAAAAGTCTGCGCCCTCCTGGTAGGGACCCATGAACATCAGGTACATGCGGGTGGTGTCGGCTCCGTAGCGGTCAAAGAGGTGGTCGGGGTTCACCACGTTGCCCCGCGACTTCGACATCTTGGATCCGTTCATGATCATCATCCCGTGTGCCCGAAACTGCTTGAACGGCTCGTCAAAGTCGATGACGCCAATCTCGTTCAGCACCATGCACACAAAGCGTGTGTACAGGAGATGCAGCACCGAGTGCTCCTTGCCGCCGATGTACATGTCAACCGGGAGCCACCGGGCCGTGCGGTCCGGGTCCACGATGACGTCGTTCCGGTCGGTAGAGGGGTAGCGCAGGTAGTACCAGGCTGAATCGAGAAAGTTGTCCGACACGTCAGTTTCCCTGCGCGCCGGCCGCCCGCAGCGCGGACACGGGGTATTTACGAACTCGGGCACCGCCGCCAGCGGAGACACCCCCGTTCCGGTGGGCCGGAAATTCTCCACATAGGGCAGCACCACCGGCAGGTCCTCCTCCGGGACCGGCACGATGCCGCAGCCGTCGCAATAGATAAGGGGAATGGGCGGACCCCAGTAGCGCTGCCGCGATATGAGCCAGTCACGCAGGCGATAGGTGACACGTCGTTGGCCCAGTCCCTCTCGGCGGGCCCAGTCGATGACGGCCTCTCTCGCGTCCTCGCTGGAAAGACCGTCAAAGGGTCCCGAATGAACGAGGGTGCCTTCACCGGAAAACGCCTCGGGCAGCGGGTCGGAAAGCCTGCTCTCCGGGGTCACCACGACCGGTACCGGCAGGCCAAATCGCCGGGCAAACTCGAAGTCGCGCTGGTCGTGCGCCGGCACCGCCATAATGGCGCCGGTGCCGTAGGTGCCAAGAACGTAGTCCGCGACCCAGATGGGAATCTCCTCGCCCGTAGCCAGATTGCGTGCCCGGGCGCCGGTGTCTACACCGGTCTTCTCCCGGGTCATGTCCATCCGGTCGGTGTCGCGCCGATTTACGGCCTCGCGAACGTAAGCATCCACCATAGCCCGCCGTTCCGGCGCCACGATGTCCGGCAGCAGGGGATGCTCGGGCGCGAGGACAATGAAAGAAGCGCCATAGATGGTGTCGGGACGGGTCGTGAAGAACGCCACTTCTGACCCTTCGTGATCCACCACCGGAAACGCCATCTCGAGCCCCTCGCTGCGGCCGATCCAGTTCCGCTGCGCGGTCTTCACCACCTCCGACCAGTCAAGATCCGGCAGATGGTCGAGGAGCCGGTCCGCATAGCGTGTGATCTTCAGGAACCACTGCTCGAGGTTTCGCGTCACCACGGGCGTTCCGCAACGCTCGCAGGCTCCTTGTATCACCTGCTCGTCAGCCAGCACGGTCAGGCAGGACGGGCACCAGTTGACAGGCGCCATGCGCCGCTCCGCGAGACCCCGCTTGAACATCTGCAGGAAAATCCACTGCGTGAACCGGTAGTACTCGGGGGTGGTTGTGTCAACCACATGCGACCACGCGAACCGCCCCTCCATGCGCTGGAGCTGCTCACGAAAATGACGCACGTTCTCCGCCACGAGCCCCATGGGATGCTTGTTCACCTTGAGGGCAAAGTTCTCACTGTGCATGCCAAACGCGTCAAACCCGATCGGTTCAAAGACGTCGTGACCGCAAAGCGCCTTGTAGCGCCCGTGGACGTCGACGCCCGTGAAGGCAAACACATTGCCGATGTGCAGGCCCTCGGCCGACGGATAGGGGAACATCAGCAAATTGTAAAAAGGCCGCGGAGCGCGGTCGAGATCCACCTCGCCCACGCCTTCGTCCGCCCAGCGTTTCCGCCACTTTGCCTCGATGGTTCCCGCGTCGTAGCCCACGATGATAGCCTCCTGTTAAGACCGGTGCCTCTGCATGCGAACGGAAAAGCTCGCCCACGGGGCCGGCGCCGAGGGGGGCGGCTTCAGATCCGTCCGTCACCCGGCGCGTTCCGGTACCTGGCGAGATAAGTCTTGTGCGCCAGTGTAACACCCTGGCCTGCCGCATCGATAGGCTGGGCCCGCGTTCGTCGTTATCCGTTGGGCCCTCGGCCGCTTCGTCCGGCCGGACACCCACTCCCAAGAAAAACGCCTAATCCGCCGACGGTTCCTCGGCCCGGGACCCGAATACACTCAGCGCTTCCCGGTCGCTCGGATGGGAGAGCACGAAGTCTTGCACGAACACGGAAGCGCCCGGACACCCGCCCCCGAGGATTCGCCGCGCCGCCTCCTGGACGTCGTAAAGGGTCTGCCCGAACACCACCTGACGCCCCAATGCCAGCCACGACGCGCCCTCATGCCCATAGGGCATGCCGACGCTGCCGGCGTTCACAATGAGGCGCCGGTCCACCCGGCGGGCAAAGGGCATGTGCGTGTGTCCCAGCACGACGGCATCGGCGTCTATGCCCCTCAATGCGGCATCCCAGCGCGCCATGGACGTGTCCACCAGCACGATGTCAGTGAGCGACCAGGGAGTGGCATGCACGAAGAGAACCTCGCCGATGCCGTCCACAGGCAGGGTTATCCCCGTCGGCCAGCCGGCGATCTGATCCCGGATGGTGCGGTCTATCTGCCCTGCCGCCCATAAGGTGAGCTCGTCCCAATAGCGGTCGCCAGTCGGAGCGTACACGCCGTCAAAGGCGTCCACGAGCTCTTGATCGGCGTTGCCCCGCACAGTGTGAACCGGATAGGGCACCGCCGCCAGAAGGTCCAGGACCCCCAGGGGATCCGGGCCGATCAGCACGTCCCCCGTGACCACAAGCGCGTCGACGGGGCAGGCCTCGCTGTCGGCAAGCACCGCTTGCAGAGCCGGGGTGTTGCCATGGATGTCTGAGAGCACCAAAACCCGCACGGCGGAAGCTCCCTTCCCGTTCCTCTACCGATGCCGCGCGCCGGAACATTCTTTCACGCCCATGTCATTCATGTACCACCATCGAAGGCCATGTGACGCCTACGGATTTTCTTCAGCGCGCACGGGACAGCCGGCATCCGCCATGCGTTCTTCCGCAATCCGAACCGCTTCCGGCAGCCGGTCCACCAGATAGAAGCGCCGGCCAGTCCGACAGGCCGCGACGCCCGTGGTGCCGGATCCGGCCATGAAGTCGCCGATGAGACCACCGGGCGGGACACTCGTCCGGCAGACGCGCTCCAGGAGGGCCACTGGCTTCTGTGTGGGGTAGCCGGTACGTTCCTCCGCGCTGGTGTTGATAATCGGGATGTCCCAGACGCTGTCGACGGCACGTCCCCGGCTCACCTGCTCGTCGATATAGATCTTGTAAGCCCGCGAGCGACCCCGGCCCGCATGTCCCCAGATCCATTCGCGGCCATCGGGATCGTGCTGAAGCTGCTGACGCTTCATGTGCAGGTAGTCCTCCCGGCTCCACGCTTCCGCAAGCGGACTGAGGCGGCTCTTCTCGCTGCGCGCATAGAGAAGAAGCGTGTCGTGCTTCTGGTTGAAGCGGCGATCGGCCGGCGTCCGCCGTCCGGTGTAGTGCCACACAATCTCGTTCCGGAAGTGGCGGGCCCCGAAGATCCCGTCCGTCAGCACCTTCGCGTAGTGGACACTGTGCCAGTCGAGGTGGAGCCAGAACCAGCCGGTCGGAGTCAGGAGCCGCTGCGCTTCCTCCACGAACGGAAAGAGCCAGTTCAGATAGGCGTCCATGCTGGACCATTGGTCAGGAAACTGCGCGCGGTCCGCCGTTTGAGCTTTACCGGTTCGGAAGGGTGGATCGAGGTAAATGGCGTCGAAGGACGCGTCGGGGAGTGCGCGCATGGCAAGAAGGCCGTCTCCCAACACGATCCGCCCCACGGCCCGCGCCGCGCCGGGGGAGCGTTCTCCTCCCGTCACACTCCCAACCACACCGTCTTCCGAAAAGCCCGGCGGGACGCGAACCCCTTCCGGCCCTCCGTCGTACTCGGTGAAGTGGATCTGCTTGCGAGTCTTCTGGCGCGCCATCTCACACCTCCCACGGCCGCGGTGGCCGGGCAGCAAAACCCCGGCTCCGTCCTGGGGCCAAGACCCATCGCTTCCCGGGGGGCACCGAGCGGACGGCCGCCCGGCGGTTTCCCTTGCTCCATCCGGCACCAGCGTCCGAAATAGGAGTGTTCCACCGTGTCAAGCCTGTTCACCGGCCGCTTCATCCTCGCCGCGGAGCCGCTCGTAGAGCCGGGGTGCCTGCGCCTTCGCCACCCGGAGGAGATCGGCCCACGTCTTCGGATCCACAATCAGCGGAGAGCGATGAAACCGCCCGGTGTGGTCGTACCAACAAAAGCGAAGAAGCTCGGAGTGGTCCTCCATGACGATGAGCTGCGCCACCGCGACGTGATAAGACGTGGTGAGGCGCACTTCCTCCGCCACGATGCCGTCGCCCCAATGGAGATGGACTTTGGTCTCAGCCATCCTGTTCCTCCATCATGAACGCTCGAAGCCTGGCCATCACCCGCGGCGGAGATGCGGCGGAAATGAGCGCCGTTATGGCCCCTCGGAACTCCCCGCCATGGCCCCGGACGGCCGCCGCGCTTACGAGGTCCGTCACGTTCTTCCAAAATGCTTCACTCACCTGACGGTCCCGGGCCCGTTTGCGAAGCCAGCTCGCCATCGCGGCAGGGTACCGGCGAGAGACGGTATCGCCGAGAAAGAAGCGGCCGACAGTCTTGCGCACATGCGCGTCCGGGTCATCGACCACCGCATCCGCGACCCGACGCGCCTGTTCCGCGTCAAGCACCCTTTCGAGGACCAGGTCGCGGGCGACCAGCACGGCGGCGCGCCTCACCCGTCCGCCCACCGCCACCAGGGCGGTCAGCCCCGATCCGAGGTCGTCGCGCACACTTTCACGGAGCGGGCCTGCCGCCCATTCCCGCACTTCCCAGTCATCATCGAGGGAAAGAACGCGGGCGCGTTCCAGGCGCTCGACCCGCGGATACCGGCATTCGGCCAGCAGAACGGCCCCGATGTCCCTCACGGCCGCTTCTCGATGGTTCAGCAACTGGTCCAGGCGGGCGGGCGGACTTCCGGCACGCAGAGCCGGCGCGAGTCGTCTGGCGGCCCGGTTTTTGACGCGGGCCGCGAGGCCGGGCCGCCCGTGGTCCAACGTGACGCCGATCGCGCGTTCGATCTCCGCGAGCATCTGGCCGACCCGATCCTCCGCCTCTACCGGCTGCATCGCCATGCCGCACCCGTCCCTGTTCGACCGCGTTCGCCATCACCGCCATCCATTCCTTCGCCGGCATGGGAAAGCGTGGGCCCGGTCTCATCGACAAAAAACTGCCCCGGCGCCAGCCGGGACAGCTAATTCTGGAGCTCACGACCGGGCTTGAACCGGTGACCTCGTCCTTACCAAGGACGTGCTCTGCCAGCTGAGCTACGTGAGCATGGTTGCGGGGGCAGGATTTGAACCTGCGACCTCCGGGTTATGAGCCCGACGAGCTACCTGGCTGCTCTACCCCGCGATATCAATGGTGGAGGGGGTTGGATTCGAACCAACGTAGGCGTAAGCCAGCGATTTTACAGACCGCCCCCTTTAGCCTCTCGGGCACCCCTCCGATGTACTTGTCACGGGCACGCCACACGACGCCCACGCCGTGTCCGTGTGGCTCAGAATATCACGCGACGCGATGCCTCCGCAACCCGATCGGCGGGTGGAAAACGCCATGCCGCACACCGGTTTACCCAGACGCTGAATCACGATGAGGCGTGCTGCCACCATTGCCGGTTGAGCTCGATCCACTCCCGTTCAGACTCCGGCACCCGAGTGTGGGGAAAGATGGCACCGACCGGACACACCGGGTCGCACAGGCCGCAGTCGGTGCACGCATCCGGGTCGATGAGGCGCGTATAGCGGCCCCGATGAATAGCGTCGGCCTCGCACACCCGCTCGCACTCCGGGTCAAACGTCGTCTCGTTGATACAGGCCGACGTGATCACGTACGCCACCGCGGGCGCCTCCTTCTGCTGCAACTGGCTCCAGGGTCGTCAGAGCGATGCCGGACGCATGCCGGCGGCCGGGCGCATCTCCCTGTCGGCCGTTTCCACCACGGCACGGTCCACGAGATATCCCGGCACCATCATGAGGGCCAGAAGCGGCATCGTATTGAGATCGGTGGAAAATCCGGTAAATATTGCACCCAGCCCCTGCCCGCACCACCACATGATGAACATCAGCACGCCCGCGACGAGGTATACCACCCCGCCGCCTCGCCGCGTGGCCAGAGCTCCGGCCACATACGCGAGTCCGATGACAAACGCGAGATTCACCGCCACCGGGTGATCGTACGCCAAGATGACCACCCAGAACATCGTATGTTGAAAAAATGCCGGCTCGAGGCTCCACGTCGACTGAAATTGCGAGGCGAGACCCATGGGCGTCCAGAACAGCGGCGCCATCTGCTGCAGCGCACCCAGCCCGAAAAACACCGTGGGGGCGTCCCGCACCGCACTCAGGCGGCGGCCGAATTGCCAGTGCCGATCCGAAAGCAACAGGGTGACGGCCATCCATCCATAGAGCAGCACCGCGCCGGGCTCCCCGCTCACGACGGTCGCGCTGCCGGTCAGAACCCCGCCGAGTCCCTCGCCAAACAACCAGACCACGGCCGCCCAACCTATGGACAGCCACAGGCCGACACGGACCGCGGGACCTTGCCGTCCGAATAGAAGGAGGCTCCCGATGAGAATCTCTACGGCCACAATGGCGAGATTCCACACGACCACATGCGGGGTCATGATTCTGATGGCCCAGGATACGGTGTCGGAAATCCAGGTGGGCTCACTCACGACCAGGGGTTCCATGACCGTGTGCAGCATGGCCGTCTCAAACATGCGTGGCTGCAGCTGCAAGAGACCGTCCAGAAGCCAGAAGGCTCCGAGGGCCCGGCGCATGAAATTCCTAACCCGCGGCATCCTGGATGCTGGCGGCGACTGCGTTCCGGCTTCCGTGGAGATGGGGGTCGCGCACTCCATCGGTCGGCCACTCCTGCTCTAGGGAATTCGTCAACGGGCGTTTTTGGGTGAACGCCCGCCTTGCCTATTTATCGCTTCTGACTTAGCCCTGAACCTCGAGATTTCCTGTCATGTAACCCACCGTCGCCATCGGCCCGCTCCATCCCGTGGCTCCGGTGCCGCACGGGGCCATGCACTGCCAGCGAAAGCTTCCGGTCCGGGTCACCCGGAAGGTGGCCTCGACGGTGACCGTTCCGTTGTTCGGCGCCGTCGGCACGACGATGTTCACGCCCAGGGCAGGAACGGTAAACGTGTGCGCAACCGAGACATTCGACAGCGTGATGGCCTTGCCATTCACGCGCTCAGGCCCGATGAGCCCCTGGGGCTGGCCGAACGGGCCGGCAAGCGCGCCTCCACCATTGTCGTTGTTCACGATGGTGAGGTGCACGATGGCGTTGTCAGGCAGCTTAAGCCGGCTCAACGTAAAGGTCGGCCACCCATGGGGCCCGTTGGCGTTGATGACGAGGCGCACATTCACTGCCCGGGCCGCGGCGGTGACCGCATGGGCCTGCGAAGTGTTGGTCCTTCCCGCCGCCACGTGAGTTCCGCTTAAGGTAAAGATGATGGCAAGGGTGGCCAGCATGGCGACCGTCATGGCGGTCGCGATGTGCTTCAGCACTGGGTCCATGGGTCTCGCCTCCCGGAGTCGCTCTCTATACCACGAGTCTAGGGGGGTGACCGTCGGAGAACAGCGGTCATGGGACCCCGCGCGACCGTCCTGACCGTTCCTGCATGGGGCGTCTGAAGGACCTTCGTCGCGGGCCTTTTGGACCCCGTGTTCCGGGCACCCAAGGGTCAGCGGAACAGATCACCGCTCAGCGAGGGACGAGCGGGGACAGAGTCACCCGTCCTCCCGCCACTGGGTCCTCTCGCAGGGCGCCCGCGGCACTGTCATCACGTGCCGGTACCGACGGGGTTGGCGCGCATCTTCTAAATGGCGGGCGTCGCACAACTCACCTGCCACGGCGCGACGCCGGCCAGACGGCCTTCGCGGTCAGAGGACCCCGCTCAATCCGCCACACGTCATGTGGCTCCGGGTCGCAGCTTTTCAGCCGGAATCGGTTCGTGACGGAGACGGGGGGTATAGATGCAGGCGCTCGCGGAACGCCGCCCCACATCCCGCATGGTGACATCGGCGTACGCCTTCGAACTCCCGCTGGCCGCCACCGGATGCCAAAGTGGCAGCAAGAGCGGTAGCGAGCGGCCACAGGAAACCAAAGCCGTCGGCGACACCGGCTGGTGGCCGTGCGCAGGTCCGGGCTCTCAAATTTGACGGGGCGTTATTGCCGAGGGGACCGGTCCTGAACGCTGAAGGGGTGTCTTTCGCTAAACACGGGGGGCGCGAGCAAGATGGGGCGGCGGGGCGCGCTCCCCTGTTACCGCCTCATGATGACGGAGCTTTCCGGGCCTGCCCCGTATCCCCGGGACTCGCGGCTACCCACGAGAATGGTCACCGATACCGCTATCACCGGGAAATCTGTGGGCTCGTGCCCTGCCGTTCAGACGGGCCGCCGGCCCGACGATCAGGCGCCAGCCTTGAGGGCATCACGGATGCGCTGCCAGACCACGGCATCCGAAAATCGATCCAGCACATCCTCGCGGCGTCGGAGGGCCGGCCAGGCCATTTCCTCCGCCCCCGGCCGCAGAAAGGCCTCCAGCGCGCGGCCGAGCGCCTCGACGTCACCGGTGGGAACCAGAAGACCGTTGGCGCCCGGCACCACCACGTCGCGTGGTCCGGCGTTGCAGTCAGTGGCCACCACGGGAATGCCATGCGCCAGCGCCTCCAGCAGCACCATGGGAAAACCCTCGAAGTCAGACGGCAGGACCAGCACGCTTGCCTCCTGGACGGTCGCCCAGGGATCCGCCTGCCACCCATGCCACCTCACGCGCTGCTCGATGCCCGCCCGGGAGATCAGTTCCTCCAGCATGGGGCGGTCGGGGCCGTCGCCCGCGATATCGAGCCGGAAACGGTAGCGGGTCAGCTTCGACAGTGCCTCCACCAAGAGGTCGATGCGCTTCTGATGGTTTTGCAGCCGCCCGATGTAGAGAATGCGCGCTTCATCAGTCGGTGCCGGCAGCAGTGGATAGTCGGTGTGCGAGAGAGGATTTCCGACCACCACCGGGTCCCGCCGGGTGCCGAGAGCGCGGATCTCGTCCGCGATCTGAGTGCTGATGGCCAGATGTCCGTCCGCGTCTGACAGCCAGCTGCGGTTGGCCACCCGGTCGACCGCAAAATGAATCCAGGAATAGACGCGCGGCGCGTCACTCCGACCCCTGGCCTGAAGCAGCGCCCGCACGAACACCGGATCTGTCGCGAGAACGACGTCGGGCGCCGACTCCGCCATGAATCTACGCGCCGCCCGCGCGTAGAGCGGAAGCTTCGCTTTCAGCTGAAAAAAGCGTCCGGTGCCCTGATCGATGTTCACGACGCGATAAGAAAGATCGGTAAGCCACTCGGAGTCATGCGGCACCCCAAAGCACCACACCTCGAGCCGGGCAGGTGGTGCGGCCCGAGCGGCCGCCGTCGCCAACGTGTTGATCACCCGCTCCATGCCGCCGCGGCCGCCGAGCCTTCTCACCATGACCGCGATTCGAACAGGTCTGTCCATGCTGTCTACCTTAACCGGGGCGGTCAACGAAAGTCCTATGGCAAGGCGTTCGCGTGAACAGCTCGGAACTGAGGAAAGAAGACAGAGGGGGCATCGGACTATCGGATGACATTACAAGCATGGGACCCATATCTCTCCTTGCTGGCGGCCATGCTGCTGGCCCTTCTGGCGCAGGCGCTCGCGTTTGCCATTGTACGCGACCGTAAGGGCCAGTCGCCGCTTCGCAACATCGTTCTCGACACTCTTCGCGGTCCGGCCCGTCTGGCGGCCGTCCTCCTCGGAGCCGTTGTGATGTTGGAGACGGTCCGGTTCCCGAATGCGCCGCACGGTCTCATGAAAGAGGTGGCGATCTTAGCATTCATTGCTACCATTGCCTGGGTGGTCATCGCCTTGCTGCGGGTGGGCTCGGAGGTGGCGGCGGCCCGCTACCAGACAGCGGGCGCCGACGACCTTCTGGTGCGAAAGCTCCGCACCCGGGTCGATGTCGTCGGGAAAGTTGTGGGCGTCCTGGTCGTCATCCTCGCCATCGGCGCGATGCTTATGACACTTCCGGGCGTACGGGCCCTCGGCACCAGCATCCTTGCCTCGGCCGGCATCGTCGGCATCGTGGCTGGTCTTGCCGCGCAGCCCCTCTTGACGAACCTATTTGCGGGCCTGCAGATAGCCATCACCCAACCGCTCCGACTGAATGACGTCGTGGTGGTTTCGGCTCCCACATCCTCGAGCGCTTACTGGGGCCAGATCGAGGAAATTACGGCCGCGTACGTGGTGGTCAGGGTGTGGGATCTTCGCCGCCTCATCGTCCCGCTGGCGTACATCTTGCAGCAGCCCTTCGAGAACTGGACGTATAAGACGTCCGACCTTTTGGGTTACGTCACCATCTACGCCGACTACCGGGTGGATGTGGACGCCGTCCGCCAGGAGCTGCAGAGGATTCTCCACGCCTCTGCCGACTGGGACCGCAAAGTGTGGAATCTCCAGGTCACGACCGTGAGCCCGGAGACCATCGGCATGCGGGCCCTCTTCAGTGCGCGCGACTCCACCCATCGCTGGAATCTCATCGTGATGGTCCAAGAACAGCTGGTCCGTTACCTCCAGGAGCGCTATCCCGAACATCTTCCCCGCATGCGGGTGGAGGTGAGACCTCCCGACGACAGTGCTGAAAAGCCCGGGCAAACCGTAGACGAACCCCGTACGACCGGAGGAGGCGGTCACTAGCGATTAGGCGCGGCTTTGCAAACGTTGCCGACATCCCCTCGGCCCCGACGCTGCGGCGTTAGCTAGTTGACGAAACGTGTGGCACGCGCGACAAATATGGCAGTCAGTGCCCGAGGGCGGGGTGACGACTGTGGAGCAAACCCAGTTCATCTTAATCGTGGACGTGGAGACCACAGGCCTCGACCCTCAGCGGGACGAGGTCGTGGAATTGGGTGCACTCTTGATTCGTTTGCAGTGGCGTCCTCAGATGACGGCCCGCGTAGTGAACTCGTATGTGGGCCTTCGAGAGCCGATGGCTCGGAGCTGGTCGTCCGCCTTTGCCATCCATGGAATCTCGCCTGCGGAGGTCCGTGGTCAACGTCTTCACGAAGAAACCGTTGCAGGACTTATCTGCAAGGCAGACGGGATCATCGCACACAACGCACCATTCGACCGGGCATTTTTGGTCCGACTCTTTCCCGCAGCCAGATCGCGCCCCTGGCGCTGCTCCATGCACCAGATCCCATGGTCTCGATATGGCCATCCATCCAGGCGCTTAGGCGCCCTGGCCGCCGATTATGACCTTGCGGTATCGGTGGCACACCGTGCGGAGACCGATTGTATGACGTTATACCGGGTCCTCCTTCAACAAGACTCCCGGGGATGGCCGCACCTTCATCGCCTCGTGGCGCAACCGCCTCTTCTTCCCCCGGAGAAGTATTGACGAGCGGCGTTTTAAGAGCCAGATATTTGAAGCCGCCTCCGTAGTTGGTTACGCTCATCCTGGATGTGTTGGTGTGAGGGGAATGGCTGACTCAAAAATGAGTAATCACCCGGGATTAGCGTTCTGGGGCAAGTATATAGAAGGGCAGCAGAAATCCTTGCCTCTGGCCGCACATTGCCTGGATGTGGGTGTGATGTTTCGGGCTCTATCGGAAATGCCCGCCATGCACCGAGCCCTCGTCGAAAGCAGTGAGCGCCCGATTACGGACTTTGACGTGGATCGCCTGGCCCTGCTGGCAATGTTGCATGACGCCGGCAAGGCCAATTTAGGTTTTCAGCGCAAGGTGCTATCTCCCGAGTATCCGCGCGCTGGACACGTTCGCGAACTGGCCCCCCTCTTAGACGCCGAAGTGTCCGACCCGGACTTGCAGCGGCGCTTCCTTGATGTGCTGGGACCCACAATTGGGGACTGGTTTGCCGACGACGTGGACGCGTACTGCTACCTCTTGGCCACGTTTTCTCACCACGGGCGACCGGTACGCTTTAACGGCGAAATGAGCGGCACGTACTGGCAGGCGCGTACGGAGTGGTGGGTGTCAGATGGCACCCGAGACCCTATGGACGCTGTGTCCGCCATTCTTGAGTGGGGCCGCAGAGCCTTTCCCCGAGTTCTTGAGCGCGGACCGGCCCTGCCAAAATCCCCCCAGCTTCATCATCGATTCGCGGGCCTGGTATCTTTGGCGGACTGGCTCGGGTCTAACGCTCGCTGGTTCCCTATCGAGAATGTGTCATTCGAGCAGCGAGTGACGCATGATCGCAGCGCGGCTCCGGCGATCCTCCGGGTTGTCGGACTCGACCCCCGGACTCTGTGGCAATTTGTGAGTCTCCACAACCTCGACACGTTTCGCGACCGCTTCCCCTATGCTTCTCCGCCAAGGCCTCTGCAGGCGGCCCTCGACTCCTTGCCGATAGAGACGGCAAACGCCCACCTCCTCATTGCAGAAGCAGAAACAGGATCTGGCAAGACAGAAGCTGCGCTCAACTGGTGGTATCGCCTGTTCCGAGCTAACTTGGTTGATGGCTTGTTTTTTGCCCTGCCTACTCGTGTCGCGGCGCAGGCTATGTATGACCGGGTCAACGACACCATAGTGCGCTGGTTCCCCGATCCGCTAACTCGCCCTGTCACCGTGCTCGCCACGCCCGGGTACTCCCAAGTCGACGGTCTCGACCCGTCAACGCTCTTGGCGGCCGTTGAAGACTCGCATATGGACCTTGAGTCGGACCAGTGGCGGAACGAGCGGGTTTGGGCGGCTGAAGGGCCTAAGCGCTTTTTGGCGGGAACCGTAGTGGTCGGGACAATCGACCAGGGCTTGCTGTCGGTGCTGCAAGTCAACCATGCCCACTTGCGATCGGTCTGTGTCGACCGTCACCTGCTGGTGGTGGACGAGGTGCACGCGTCCGATGTTTACATGACGGCACTTTTGGAACGCCTCCTTGACCATCATTTGAGCATCGACGGGTACGCGTTGCTCCTTTCAGCGACACTGGGGAGCCTTGCTAAGTCCCGTTATGTCAAGCCGCCGAGCACTCCTGCACCTCTAGACCAGGCCATCCACGCCTCGTATCCGGCACTAACCTTCCGCGACGGTACGTCTTTGCCCGTTTCTGAAACGGTCGTGGATCGGCACATCGCCTTGGAGACGGAGCCCTGGGCGTTTATCCCTGAGCGCGTGTGCGAGGTTCTGGAGCGTCCCTTGCAGGCTGGCGCGCGGGTACTGGTCGTTATGAACACGGTGGCCCGGGCGATCGCATTGCTTCGCGCCGTCGAGGAGAGCACCCTCATCTCCTCCGACTGGATCTACCAAGTCAACGGCCTAGCGTGCCCACACCACGGGAGGTTCAGCCGGGCCGACCGGGCCGTCATGGATCGTGTGCTCGTGTCTCGGTTCGGAGCAAGAGGACCTGACGGACCGGCTCTTGTGATCGGCACGCAGACCCTCGAACAAAGCCTGGATCTGGACGCCGATTTCCTGGTCACGGACCTCGCTCCGGCCGACGTGCTGCTGCAGCGCATCGGACGCCTGCATCGACATGCCGGCCGAGTACGCCCGTCCGGATTGTCGGATCCTCGATGCGTGGTCCTAACAACCCCAGAGGATATGAGCAGCGCTCTCGACAAATCGGGACGGGCTCAAGCCCCCTGGACACAGGTGGGGCTAGGAAGCGTATACGAAGATCTGCGGGTTCTCGAACTTACGCGACAGATGGTGTCCGAGCGACAGTTGATGCGAGTTCCTTCAGAGAATCGGCTGTGGGTCGAGGGTACTACCCATCCCGATGCGCTTGGTGGGCTAACCGAAGAACGTTGGAAGAACCACGGAGCCCGGGTAGAAGGCAAAGAACTCGCGCTGTCGGTTACGGCCTCTCACGTGATTCTAGGGTTTGACGAACCGTTCCACACGGTGGCGTTCCGGGAACTGGGACAACGGGTCACAACGCGCCTTGGTTTAGATACTCTGAGCGTCCCGTTGAGCCGACCCGTAATCAGTCCCTTTGGGCAAACGGTCACGGAAATGCTCATACCAGGATTCATGGCACCCCGGGACCAGACCCTTCCTGCTACCGTTCTGGACGAAGACAGGACCGCCATCCGGTTTGCTTTTGGAGATCGAACGTATCGGTACACCCGATTTGGCCTGGAAGTGGAGACACCGAGCGCATGAATGCGAATCTTTTGACCGACCCGATCTTTCGCGTGGAACTGGCCGGACAGAGCCAGCGGCTCACCTTGCCAGACCTTTTGGAATCGCTGGGGCAAGACCAGCTTGACACCTATGGCGCCCTACAGCGCCACCAGGAAGATGCCTGGCACATCTTTCTGTGTTACCTAGGCGCAGCCCTATTAGCCCGGCATGGAAAGACGAGCGCTGTGCAGCGCTCCCAGTTCTGGGAGGCCGCATTGAGCGAGTTGGCCGGCGACACTCTAGACGCCTGGGCGCTCGTTAGTCCTAATCCGCGACTCGCCGCCTTCATGCAGCCCCCGCTACCCGTCAGTGACATCGGGCGTCTGAAAGTGAAGGCGGTCACTCCCGACGCGCTCGACCTTCTGGTGACGTCAAAGAATCACGACGTTAAGGCTGCACGGGCAACGCGGGCGCAGCCGGATGACTGGGTTTACGCCCTAGTTAGCCTTCAAACAATGAGCGGGTATCTCGGCGCCGGCAATCGCGGCATCTCCCGCATGAACAGTGGGTTCGGCAATCGTCTGGTGGTGGAACTCGTCCAGAGTTTTCGTTGGGGCCGTCGATGGATCGACGCCGTGGAGCGGCTTTTGGCTCACCGCCAAGAGCTGCTCGCAGCTCCGTATCATTACGACTCTGATGGCCTGGTTCTTCTTTGGACGGTTCCCTGGGACGGGGTGACACCCTTACCTTTGACAGCGCTGGACCCGTGCTTCATAGAAGTGTGCCGGCGTGTTCGCCTGCGGAGTGACGGGGAGCAAATCTGGGCAGAAGATGTGTCCTGCCAAAACGACCGCATCGACGCTAAACAACTATTGGGCGTGCTGGGCGATCCCTGGCTCCCGACTGAGCTGGGATCTGCGGATAGTAAGGAGGCCACGGCCAAGGCCCTCACGGTCTCACCGAGGGGTCTCACCGCAGACGTGATGCGGCGCCTGGTATTTGGTGACGACCTCGGTCTATCTGCTTTGCAGCGTCCAGGAAGTGACTGGGCGCGAAGTGAGATGTGGTTGCTGGCCTCGGTTCTGGTCCGAGGACAGGGGAAGACGGAAGGATTTTACGCGGAAACGGTTCGCATCCCGCCTCAGGTGGTTCCCACACTTTTTGGAGGCAGGGAGAGGCGTCAACACCTGACATCACTCAGCAAGGCTGGACTCGACTACGCGTCGAAGACGACCCAGGCCCTTCGACGTGCCGTGTTTGTGTACCTGGAAGGCGGGCCCGCCACGGTGGTTATGGACCGAACGGCGACAGGGGCGTGGTGGATCCGTGCCGACCGCGCCTTCGAACAACGATGGCGAGCGGACTATTTCCCGTGGGTCTGGGACCATGCCGACGACGACAACGAGCAGGACGCCCTGACCCAGTGGGTCGAGCAACTAACTAGTCATGCCCTGAGCGTGCTCCACGACGTTGAAGTGGGCTGGCCCCACCGCGCCGGACGAGCCTATCGCGCGCAAGTTGAGGCTGAACGGACCTTCTTCGGAATCCTGCACAGCCCCCGATTCTTTCCGTGGATGAGAAAGGAGATGAGACAAGACGTCTGACATAGAGCGCACTTCGCTGGCGGTGGTGGTAGGCCGAGCTTCCGCCTATCTGTCCAGCTCAGCCGCTACCCCGGGAGAGTTGGCGGGCCTCCGTCGGCTCAATCCAGATCGAAGCATTCCGGTGGCGTTCTACCGCTTTGCCATGCGATTCCTACCGGACGAGTGGGACCGCGGTTCCGAATCCGTCGACGATTGGGTCACGGTGGTGGGTGGGCTGGCGCTTCTCAGCCCTGGCGGCCATGATCCCCACCATCCTCTCGGCCGTGGCCTGGCCGATCTTCAGTACTCAGAAGCGCGATTGGAGCGCTTGCTAGCGGCCGAAGGGCCGGTCCTCCGCACTTTGGTAATCCGCATGGCGCGCTTTCTCGCCGCCAAAGGGCGGTCGGTAAACTGGGCGGATGCGGCTCGCCTGGTCCTAACCCACGACGCATCTGCGCGTGAACAACTGCGTCGGCTCATTGCTTCCGACTTCTATCACACTGTTACGAAAGGGTGAGGGATGTGTTCTTACAGATTCACTTTCTGACCAGCTATCATGCGACGCTGTTGAATCGCGACGATGCCGGCTTGGCCAAACGTATCTCGTTTGGCAGTGCTCCGAGGCTCCGCATCTCCAGCCAGAGCCAAAAAAGGCACTGGCGCACGTGGATGGTTCACCAGGAACTCGGCCTCCCATCGGGGGTTCGTACCCGGCACGTTTTTGATCGCATCGTGAAGACGCGGCTCGAAGAGGACGGACTCGACTCTGCGGCCGCCGAGGCGCTCATACAGACGTTGGCGAAGAATCTTTTCATGTCCACGGGGGACAAGAAACCCTTGGAGGAAGGGTTGGCCATGCGGCAGCCCATACTATTTGGCAAACCGGAGATCGACTATTTCGTTCATCTGATTGAGGAGGCCTCGCACAAGGAGACCTTAGAGCTTGGGATTGCCCATCTGGACGAGACGTTAAAGAAAAAGGAGCATCGGGCCAACCTGGCCGCATTGATGAGGGCTGCTGGAGCGGCAGATCCCATGGTGGGATTTGAGGGAGCGATGTTCGGTCGTTTTGTGACCTCGGACATACTGGCTCGGGTTGATGCCCCGGTGCATGTTGCCCATGCCTTTACCACCCATGCCCTCGATACGGAAGTCGACTTCTTCACAGTGGTGGATGACCTGGCACGGCTCGAGGAGACCGGCGCCGCTCATGCAAACGATATGGAGCTTGGAGCCGGCGTGTTCTACGGCTATGTCGTGGTAGACGTCCCGCTCTTGGTGAGCAATCTTTCGGGCACCGACTCCAATGCATGGCAGGCACAGGACCTGCTCCCCGCCCGACGCCTCCTCGAGCTGCTGGTTCACGCGATAGCAGAGGTCACGCCTGGAGCCAAACTCGGGGCGACGGCCCCGTACGCGCGCGCTGATTGCGTGGTTCTTGAAGTGGGTACCTCTCAGCCGCGAAGCCTCGCCAATGCCTTCTTGCGACCCGTTTCCGGCACGGGTGACGTCATGCAGTCATCGGTTGGTGCGCTGGCCCAATACATTTCTGCTATGGACAGCATGTATGGCCCGACCGCAGAGCTGCGCCGCGTGGCTACCACCTATGACTGGCCGGGCATGGGGGAACGGCAGCCCCTGGCTACCGCCATCGTCGAGTCGTTGGAAACGGCCCTGGGGCGTAGCTGATGGAGGCTCTAATCCTTCGCGTGGACGCCCCGATGATGAGTTTCGGCGGTGTGGTCGTCGATCAGCACGGCTTTACTGATCGGTTTCCTGGTCAGGCGATGTTGACTGGATTGTTCGCCAACGCCCTCGGTTTATCCCACGGAGACTCCCGTGAGCTCGAAGGCCTGCAGAGTCGTGTCAAGTACGCGGCACGATGGGACGTAGCCCCTCAGCCACTGCTTGATTATCAGACGGTCGACCTCGGACAGGACTCGATGAAGGAAGCAGGTTGGACTACTCGGGGCAAGCCGGAGCAAAGGGGGAAAGGAGAGGCGACCGCAGGAACCTCGCAGCGGTTCCGGCACTACTGGGCAGATGGCCTGATGACCATAGCTGTAGCGTTAGATTCTGATGACTGGCCAAGCCTGGAACACTTGGGACAGGCACTAAGACATCCGAAACGGCCGCTATTTTTGGGGCGTAAGAGTTGCGTACCAGCCCGGCCCTTGCTTGACCCCACTACACCCCTGGTGAGCGGGCCCAACCTGCTCGACATTCTTCGCAGTGTCGGCGCGTGGGATCGGGCGGGTCGTCGACGTGTCCATTCCGGCCAACTGGAGGCATGTTGGCCGGCCGACGGCACGCAACAATCAGGGTCCGGGCGCCCAGTATATGATCTGCGTGACTGGCGAAACCAGCTCATGGCCGGAAGCCGTTGGAGAAGTGAGGGGCTCATAGCTGTGGATGGTCAGCAGTGATGGGTGAGCTATACATGGTCGAGATACTTATCGACACGGCGGCGCTACTACGGTTCGCCAAAGTGCAGAGTCTGCAGGCAGCAGCGCGTGACGAAGATCTTGGCTACACGACACATGCGTGGATGAAGGCAGCCTTTGGCGACTTAGCACCCTACCCCTGGCGGCTGTTGGTGGACGGTCACCGCCCCACCCGCGTACTCGCGTACAGCGGGCACGGGGCCGAAGCCCTTCAGGAGCAAATGCGAAACTATGCTTCTCCGATGGTTGCGACCGTTACCCCGAACCGCTCCGATATCGCGAGCAAGGTGATGCCAGATTTCGGGGCTGGCCGTCAGCTGGGGTTCGAGGTTATCTGCTGCCCCGTTGGGCGCCGGTCCAATCCGCGAGTCGAGAAGGACGTCTTTCTGATGCGCGCAGATCATGCTGAACCGGGCACACTTGACAGAACCCAAGTCTACAAAGACTGGATCCGCACCCAGTTGGAAGAGGGCGACGGCGTCTTATTAGACGAGGCGAATCTTGAGGGATTCCGCTTCGTTCACCAAGTTCGAAAAGATCAGGCGGGTTCTACGGGGCGTCGCCAGAACACCATCGTTAGGCCCCAGGCTTTGTTTCGAGGACGGTTGACCGTCCAAAATCCGGACGTATTTCGCACCCTGCTGCTCAGAGGCGTGGGGCGTCATCGGGCGTTCGGATACGGAATGCTGCTCCTGCGTGCGCCCCGATGAGTTCCCCTCATCTGTTTCGTGGGCGCTTAGGGCTGGCCGCCTCCCGAATTCCCCACGTGGACAGACATGGGCTACTATGGTTGTCCCGCGGCCGGCTGTCCGTAGAAGACGGTACCTTACAGTTCGTCGCCAGTGCCAGCGACCAGCTGGACCCTGGTACTTATGCTATTCCCTATCAAACAATCTCGATGCTCCTCATAGGGCCCGGCACAACCGTGACGCACGATGTTCTTCGCCTGCTAGCTCGCCATGGGACGTTGCTGGCCGCCGTCGGCGATGGCGGGGTTAAGCTCTACACGGCGCCACCCATAGGGCAAGGTCGGTCGGACGTGGCACGCGCCCATGCCACCTTGTGGGCGGACGAAAGTCTACGGCTGGACGTGGCGAGAGAAATGTACGCCATCCGATTTGGGGAGCGTCCCGTTCAACGCGACATCGCCCAGATGCGCGGCATGGAGGGGGGGCGGCTCCGCGAGTCGTACCGTATTCTTGCGCGCCAGCATGGGATAGAGTGGATAGGCCGTCGGTATGACCGTGACAATCCCGAAGCCGCCGACATTCCAAACCAGGCTGTCAATCATGCCGCGACGTTCGTAGAATCGGCGGCGGAAATAGCCGTCGCTGCT
Organism: Bacillota bacterium; assembly: GCA_021797815.1. Classification (GTDB taxonomy): domain Bacteria; phylum Bacillota; class Sulfobacillia; order Sulfobacillales; family JAIMBI01; genus JAKATP01. The sequence goes on along the minus strand of JAJZYZ010000016.1, from coordinate 3,429 downwards.
GTCGGGGCATTGCCGCCCCTTGGTTTCATACACGAGGAATCGAGTAACGCGTTTTCATTGGACATTGCCGATCTCTTCCGCGTGAGTGTCACTCTGCCTCTGGCTTTTTCGGCGGCATCCACTGTCCTTAAGTCCCCGCACAAGAGCCTCGAACGGGAGGTTCGTCTCGCCGCCGCTGAGTGGTTTCGACGCCATAAACTCATTCCGACCATGATCGAGCAGATAAAGGAGTTACTGCACGTCCATGACCGTAGTGGTGACGCGGAACGCTTCTAATCGCGTAAGGGGCTTTCTAGCGTCGTCTATGTTGGAGTTGGGACCCGGCGTCTACACAGCGGCTCGGATATCCCCAGCCGTTCGAGCCAGGATTTGGGATGTTTTATCCGACTGGTTCTACGACGAGGAGAACGCCAGTATCGTAATGGTTTGGGACTCCATTGATCTCCCCGCTGGCCAATCGGTCAGGGTTTTAGGAATTCCTCCGGTCGAGCTCGTGGAACGCGACGGGATAGTACTGACTAAGCGAACAGCAGTTGCCACCGAGAGTTCGCCCGGCGATCCTTGACAAGTGAATAACACAACGAAGGTCGTATCATACGTCCCAGGGTGATAGGCTGTCAAGAGGCTCCCCCGCGTGAGCGGGGATCGACCCTGATGGAGTCGACCGCCGCGGCCAATTCGGGAGGCTCCCCCGCGTGAGCGGGGATCGACCCCCGCAGCCGGCGCCGTTCCTGAGTCCGACCGGGGCTCCCCCGCGTGAGCGGGGATCGACCCGCGAGCCTGAGCGGGGCGCTGACCAAGGTCACGGCTCCCCCGCGTGAGCGGGGATCGACCCGGCTTGACCTGGACCACCGACCGGTCGCTCGCGGCTCCCCCGCGTGAGCGGGGATCGACCCGCGTGGAACGCGCCGCCCAGGTTGATGAGGGCGGCTCCCCCGCGTGAGCGGGGATCGACCTTTGGCGCTATTTCGCAGGCTTTGCGGGCTTCGGGCTCCCCCGCGTGAGCGGGGATCGACCGTTGGGGATCAGCTTCTAGTGGTGTGTCAGGATGGCTCCCCCGCGTGAGCGGGGATCGACCCCTCGATGCCCGTCTGTCCACGTTCTAGGCGGCGGCTCCCCCGCGTGAGCGGGGATCGACCTCCAGTGGCAGCTGGCGGTCACGGGCTACACCTGGCTCCCCCGCGTGAGCGGGGATCGACCCGGGGGCCGGGGCGGACCCCTCGAGGAGGACGGGGCTCCCCCGCGTGAGCGGGGATCGACCGCCGCCGTCGGTGACCTGTGTGGTGGTGTAGGGGGCTCCCCCGCGTGAGCGGGGATCGACCCACCCCGCCTCCGCTCGATGCCTCGGACGCCGCGGCTCCCCCGCGTGAGCGGGGATCGACCGCGATTCTAGCAGCCTTTCCGTTCATGCAGCGGGGCTCCCCCGCGTGAGCGGGGATCGACCCTGGGGATACCTACCAGGGTATGAGCTATACCCGGTTCCCCCGCGTGAGCGGGGATCGACCTCCCCGCCAAGCGCGGCAGGACGCCCTCGCGGGGGCTCCCCCGCGTGAGCGGGGATCGACCCTTTTGATGTGAGAGGCCAGCACACCGGCGGCGGGCTCCCCCGCGTGAGCGGGGATCGACCCGCGTGTTGACGCGACCCCTGGGTTCACGATCGGGCTCCCCCGCGTGAGCGGGGATCGACCTTCCTAGCATGGCGAGGGATCAACACATGGTCGGGCTCCCCCGCGTGAGCGGGGATCGACCCTACTGCGGCTCCCTCGACGCCGCCATCCGCGCGGCTCCCCCGCGTGAGCGGGGATCGACCCCTGATACGCCGTTTTGTCCGGGTCGATACCGCGGCTCCCCCGCGTGAGCGGGGATCGACCGCCCCCGCAGGTGGGACCGCCCACGCTGGTCGCGGCTCCCCCGCGTGAGCGGGGATCGACCGTTCCTCCCGCCCACGTTTGGCGCTATTTTGGCGGCTCCCCCGCGTGAGCGGGGATCGACCCAGGATGTTCCAGGTTTCGTCGGTCGTGATGGTGGCTCCCCCGCGTGAGCGGGGATCGACCCCCGGTATGGCCCGGCGCCTCTAGCGGCATAGAGGCTCCCCCGCGTGAGCGGGGATCGACCCTGCGCGAGGTTAATCATGCCCGTCAGCTGGGAGGCTCCCCCGCGTGAGCGGGGATCGACCCTGGGTCAGGGTCGTCACGGGGATCGTCTGAATGGCTCCCCCGCGTGAGCGGGGATCGACCGCCTGCGGGCACTCCGAAGCCTGCGAAATAGCGGGCTCCCCCGCGTGAGCGGGGATCGACCCCAGCCCCACCGACTCTTCTGGATGCTCCCCGGGGCTCCCCCGCGTGAGCGGGGATCGACCGACTGCCTATGAGATCGCGCTCTGGGGTTTCACGGCTCCCCCGCGTGAGCGGGGATCGACCCTAAGGCCTCTTCCTCTTCGGGCGTCATGGGAGGGCTCCCCCGCGTGAGCGGGGATCGACCTGGATCGAGCTTGCGAGCCATGCGAGCAGGAGAGGCTCCCCCGCGTGAGCGGGGATCGACCCTGCGCAACGGGGCAAGCGCAACAAGCGCAACGGGCTCCCCCGCGTGAGCGGGGATCGACCCTGGGTCAGGGTCGTCACGGGGATCGTCTGAATGGCTCCCCCGCGTGAGCGGGGATCGACCGCCTTGCTACGCGCGGCCGGAGTACCAGAGGACGGCTCCCCCGCGTGAGCGGGGATCGACCGTGCTATGGCAATCCGACATCAATCGTGACGCCGGCTCCCCCGCGTGAGCGGGGATCGACCCCCGGGGGCGGTGTTAGAGGACCTCGACCCGAAGGCTCCCCCGCGTGAGCGGGGATCGACCCGGGCTACCCGTGGCGTATACATCCCTATCGTAGGCTCCCCCGCGTGAGCGGGGATCGACCCCTCGGCCTCGACCAGGTGATCAACGTCCCTGCGGATCCCCCGCGTGAGCGGGGATCGACCCAGACTCGACCGACCGCCAAACGCGATAAAACCGGCTCCCCCGCGTGAGCGGGGATCGACCCTAGTAGTAGGCATAGGAGCCACCGCTCCCCCTGGCTCCCCCGCGTGAGCGGGGATCGACCCACGGCCACCGACTGGTGCCGCGCGCAGGTGGCGGCTCCCCCGCGTGAGCGGGGATCGACCCCGGCGGCGGTCCTGGGCGGACACTTGGTCGGGGGCTCCCCCGCGTGAGCGGGGATCGACCCGGCTTGACCTGGACCACCGACCGGTCACTCGCGGCTCCCCCGCGTGAGCGGGGATCGACCCAGCGCGTATTACCCCGGCAGTGTGGCCTTCGAGACTCCCCCGCGTGAGCGGGGATCGACCCTCTACTAAAGGAGGGGCATTGACGTGGTAGATGGCTCCCCCGCGTGAGCGGGGATCGACCCGTCCACGTCATGCGTTGCGCGAGCCACCGGGT
>JAJZYZ010000072.1 GCA_021797815.1 Bacillota bacterium | reverse complement strand
CCGACAGCGACCTCCTGCCCCATATCACCTCGGCCAACGTGGCGTGCGGGTTTCACGCCGGGGATCCGCGCGTCATGGCCGCGACGGTGGAGGAAGCGGTCCGTCTGCACGTCCGGGTGGGCGTACACCCGGGATTTTCGGACCTGGTCGGTTTTGGACGGCGGAATCTCGCCCTCACCGCACAGGAGGCGCGGACCGACGTCCTCTACCAGATCGGGGCCCTCCACGCCTTCTGCCGACGGGCCGGCACAACCCTGCAGCATGTGAAGCCGCATGGTCAGCTCAACAATCTGGCCATGACCGACCGGGCCTTGGCCGATGCCATCGTGGCCGGCATCGCCGACTTCGACCCCAGCCTCCTCCTGATTGCCTATGGCGGCGAGCTTGCGCGGGCGGCCGAGGCGGCGGGTCTCCCGGTGGCGTACGAGGCGTACGCCGACCGGGCCTACAATCCCGACGGCACGCTCCTGTCGCGGCGGGTGGCAGGCTCCGTCTTTACCGATCCCGCCCAGATTGCCGAGCGGGCGCTTCGCATGGTGGAGGACGGAAAGGTGACGGCCCACGACGGGACCGTGATTGAAGTGCGCGTCGACACCCTGTGCGTGCATGGTGACACGCCGGGTGCGCCGGAACTTGCGCGTCAGCTGCATGCCGCGCTCGAACGGTCAGGCGTGCGGGTGCGTTCCCTGCGTCCAGAGGTGCGGCCGGCGTCGTGATCAGGTGCCCGTGACATCCCAGCGCGGCAGGAGCAGCGCAGCCAGCGACCACACGACCGCGAGCGCGCCCAGCACCGCGAACCCGGGTCCAAACGCGCCCGTGAGGTCCTTCAGCCCGCCAATCTCGACCGGGCCGAGTGCGGCGACCGCGTAACCGATGGCGAGAAGAATCCCGGACACGCGGCCGGTTTCGGTGGCCGGAGCCAGAACGGCCGGCACCGCCAGGCCCACCGTCAGGGCGATGGCGGTGCCGGCCCCGACCACGGCGGCCGCGAGGTCACCGAGGCCAGGGTCCACCAACAGCAGGGCCAGGGCGGCCACATCCAGCACGCCGGTCAAAAGAAGGGTGCCCCGAAACCCGCCGACCCGCCGCAGGAGCATGGGGGTTATGACCACGCCCAGCACGGAGCCTGCGGACATGATGCTCACCGGAACCGCGGCCGCCGCGAGACTGGCGCCGCCCGCGACGTAAAAGTCGGGGAGCCACGTGACGAGCCCGTAGAAGATGGCACTCTCACAGCAGAAGACCACGATAAGGGGTCCGAATCCCGGAAAGTGGACCGATTGCCGGCGGGCGCCCGGGGCGGGTACCTCCGGGTCATGCGCGAGGGGAATGAAGAGCCAGAGCACGCCCGCCACCACGCCCAGCACTCCCCACAGCAGGAATACGCCCCGCCAGGAGCCACCGGTCCACGGCAGGAGGAGCGGCGCCGACAGCGCGCTTCCGAGGAGCCCTCCCAGTACGAGCCCGTTCGAGTAAACGGTGGTGGCCACGGTCGCCCGCCGACCCGATATGCGGCGGGCGGCGTGAGCCAGGGCCGGCTGGGCGAGTCCGATTCCGGAGCCCAGCACCGCCACAGCCGCGAAAAAGACGAACGGTCCCGCCGCCACCGCCCTGAGCGCACCGCCGACCGCAATTACGAGCTGGGTCACGAGGAGGGCGAGACGCGGACCCAGGCGATGGGTGAGGAAGCCGCCCGGCAGAGAAAGGGCCGCCAGCACCAGCAGGGGCAGCGCCGTGAGGAGGCTCGCCGCCGTCGGCGACAGACGGAGGGCCGGCATCACGAGCGGCAGCAGGGCACCGGTGGCGACCAGCGGGGCGCGGCAGTTCACGCCCGCAAGCCAGCTCGCGAACAGGGCCAGCCGCGTTGCGGCTCGGCCAGGCGGATCACCTGCCGGCATCTCCGGTTCCCATGTCATCGTGCAGCCCCCTGCTGGCCCCGGTCTAGCCGGCCGTGCCGAGACCGAGGAAGCGGCGGGCGTTGTCTTTCATCACGAGGGGGGCGACGCTGTCGGGCAGGGCCAGTTCCTCCATGGCCGCCAGCTGGGCTTGTGGGTCAAACATGGGGTAGTCGGTGCCGAAGCAGAACTGGCGGCGGAGCCGCCCCTTCATGTCCCGGAGCACGTCTGGCGGCAGATATTTCGGCTTCCAGCCGGAGATGTCAATAAATACGTTGGTCTTGTGAAGCGCCATCGCCAGCGCCTCCAGATGCCAGGGCCAGCCGACGTGGGCCAGCAGGATTGACATCTCCGGATACCGGGCAGCGAGCGCGTCAAGCCGCATGGGCCGGCAGTAATCGAGCGCGAGACCCTGACCGCCCGGCTCTCCGGCGCCGACGCCGCTCGTGCCGGTGTGGACCAGGAGGCGAAGCCCGAGCCGCGCCGCCGACTCGAAGAAGGGCGCCAGCGATGGATCGTCCGGCTCGAAGTTCTGGAGGGTGGGGTGAAGCTTCAGGCCGAGAAGGCCCAGATCCCGCACTTCTTCCAGGCGTGCCTCGGCATCGGCGCGATGGGGATCGACGCTTCCGAACCCGATAAACACGTCCGGGTACTGCTCGCAGATGGCGGCGACCCGTCGGTTGGAGAGGGGTGGACGGCCGGTGTGCCGTTCCGCGTCCCAGGCGAGGAGCAGCGCGCCCAGATTGAGTCCGCGGTAAAGGTCCACCATCTCTGACAGTTCGACCGGCTCCATCTTGGTGTTGAAGTACCGTTCCACGGAGGCATGATAGGGTCCCATCGAGTCCACCATCCACTCGCGCGTGCCCAGATGGACATGCGTGTCAAAAGCCGCAAGCGCGTCAAAATCCAGCATTACGAAAGCCCCTCCCCATCTCCCGCATCAGGCCGCATCCAGTCTACCATCGCGGCCGGGAAAACCGCCGCTCCGGGGCCCGGACCGGCGCATGCCGGCCGCGCGCACTCTTCCGCAAACCGGGCGGACCGGTATGATAGAGACAGGTGACCGCAGGGGAGGTACGAGATTGGCCCAAGATAGTTACATAGGTCAGTCGCAGCTCCGACAGGAAGGCCCGGCCAAGTTAAAGGGCCGGGGCGGATACGTTCAGGACTACGACTTCAAGAACATGACCTACGCGCGCCTCATCCTGAGCCCGTTCGCCCACGCCCGGGTGCGCGGCATCCGAACCGAGGAGGCCCGCCTCCCCGGCGTTATCGGTGTGTTCACGGCCGAGACGCTGCCCCGTACCGGCCTTCTCGCCGACCGCGAAACCTTCTACGTCGGCGAGCCGGTGGCGGTGGTGGTGGCGGACGACCCGGCGGTGGCGGAAGACGCGGCCGAACGGGTAGAGGTCGACTTCGAGGAACTTCCGGCCGTGATCGACGTGGAGGCGGCGATGCGCGATGACGCCCCGCCCGTCCGCACCGGCCAGGTGGAAGCGTCGGCCGACGCCGGCGCCCACGGAGAGACGGCCGGCGGCGCCGGCGAGGTGGAAGTGCACTCGCCCAATATTTCCAACACCACGCGCTATGAACGGGGGGACGTCGCCGCCGGCTTTCAGGCGGCGGACGTCGTGGTGGAGCGGACGTTCCGCCTGCCCTGGGTATACCAGGGTTTCATGGAGACGCACGGCACCACGGCCGACGTGGACCCGGACGGCGGGATCCACGTATGGACGGCCACCCAGGGACAGTTCATGGTGCGGCGGTCGGTGGCCCAGCACCTGGGCTTAGGTCTGCAGGACGTAACCGTAAGCGGCACGACCGTTGGCGGCGGCTTCGGCGGCAAGACCGTTCTCCTGGAGTCACTGGTGGCCGCGCTCTCGAAGAAGCTTAACCGCCCGGTGTCGGTCATCCTGGACCGGCTGCACGACTTTCTGGTCAACAACTCCGGTCCCGGCGCCGTCATCACGACCAAGATCGGCGGAAAGCGCGACGGGACCCTGACGGCCATGCAGGTGCAGGCGATATTCGACTGCGGCGCGGAAGGCGGCGCCCCGGCGGGGCTGGCGGCGTTCATGATGGGGGCCACCTACCGGTGCCCGAATCTCGATCTGGTGGGGCTGGAAGTGTTGACCAACAAGACCCCCAACGGAGCCTACCGGGCCCCGGGAGCCCCCCAGGCCTATTTCGCCCTGGAGTCTGCCATCGATGAGCTGACGCGCAAGCTTGATTGGGATCCGGTGGAGTTCCGGCTGAAAAACGTGTCGCGCGAAGGCGACCCCCAGCCGAGTGGCCGCGCCTGGCCGCGCACCGGCCTCTACGAATGCCTGGAGCGGCTGCGTGACCACCCCCGCTGGAAGCAGCAGAGCCGGATCCCCGGCCGCGGGGTCGGGGTGGCGGTGGGCGGCTGGAACGGCGGGCTTGAACCGGCCGCGGCCGCCTGTCAGGTGCATGGCGACGGCACCGTGGTGGTGCAGGTGGGATCGGTGGATATCACGGGCACCAACAGCTCGTTTCGAGCCATTGCCGCCGAAGTGTTGTCCATCCCCATCGAGCAGGTGCGGGTGCAGTACTCGGACACGGCCCAGGCGCCGTATGCCGGCATGGCCGGCGGCAGCAAGACCACCTACACGGTAGGCGCGGCGGTCCAGGCCGCGGCCACCGAGGTGCGGCGGCAGATTCTGGAGATGGCGGCGGAACGGCTGGAAGCGTCTTCCGAGGACCTCGAGATCGAGCGGGGAGTGGTGTCGGTCAAGGGAGTCCCGGGCCGCGGCGTCACCGTCGCCGAACTGGCCTCCGGGACCGTCCGCTTCGGGGGCACCCACGCGCCGCTCTTTGCCCAGGGCCGCAGCGCCATCACCAAGCAGGCGCCCGGCTTCGCCGCCCATCTGGTGGAAGTGGACGTGGACCGCGAGACGGGCCTGGTCCGTGTGCTGGGCTATCTCGCTATCCAGGATGTGGGCCGGGCGCTCAATCCCCGGGAGGTCATGGGTCAGATCCACGGCGGCGTCGCCCAGGGCATCGGGCGCGCCACGCTGGAAGCGCTGACCTATGACGAGGGCGGCCAGCTCACGGGCACGAGCTTCATGGACTATCTCCTGCCCACCAGCCACGACGTGCCGGACATCGAGGTGGAACTGGTCGAAGTACCCGCGCCGGACGGCCCGTTCGGGGCCAAAGGGGTCGGGGAGCCGCCGGCGATTCCGGGGGCGGCGGCCATTGCCAACGCCGTCTTCGATGCCGCCGGGGTGCGCATTACCGATCTGCCCATCCGGCCCGACGCGGTTCTGGAGGGCACGCTCGCTTCGGCTTGAGTATCGACAACGCGAACGGCCGCCCGTCGGGCGGCCGTTCAAACTGTCTCGGGGGTGGGACCCGCCCGGGATCGTTGTTAGCGAAAAGCGCCCCGCGGACGGGCTTCGTTGACGACCATGATGCGGCCGCCCCACTCGGCGCCGTTCAGCTTTTCGACGGCGGCCGCGGCAGAGTCCTTAGGAACGTCCACGAATCCGAACCCACGCGACCGTCCGGTCTCCCGGTCGGTGGCGACGCGGGCCGAAACGGCCTGAAATTCGGCGAAGGCATCCATGAGGTCAGCCTCGGTTACCGCCCAAGGAAGGTTGCCGACATAGAGCGTCTGCGTTTCTGCACTGGTCACGTTCTCTACCCACACTCCCTGAAAATGCGTTCTCGTTCAAGTCCACGATGATGTTGTCACACTTGAACGTCACCTTATTATGGCGCAGCTTCGTGAGATCCACAACCAAGCTTAATAGCAAAGCGGGAAAAGCCAACCGTGTGGGCGGTAGGGCGGAGGGTAAGATGGAGGAATTGTGAGAGGGTAGAAGGAGCGCTGTCAATGGCCCGTCGGAAACGGTGCGACGGCGTCGATGAGGGTATATAGACATGTGTGGAGAGGAGCGGGCCATGGACCCCAACGTGAGCCGGATAGTCATCTTCGACCTGGACGGGACCCTGGTGGATGGCCATGGGGCCGGCCACCAGGCGATGGACAAAGCGTTCGAATCGGTGTATGGGCGGACCGGCCTCTTTACCGGCCGGGAGTTTGCCGGCAAGACGGATCCGATGGTGCTGCGGGAGGCGGCGGTCGAACAGGATCTCCCGCTCGATCCCGACCACTGGAACCGGCTCCAAGAGGCCTTCTTGAAGGAATTGCTGCTGGCGACGGTCTCCCACCCGGTGACAGCCATGCCCGGGGCCCAGCTGCTCCTGCACACGCTTGCCCAGGATCCTAGGGTGGGACTCGCGGTGGGAACCGGCAATCTGGAACGGGGAGCCGCCATCAAGCTCCGCGCCGCCGGCCTCGACGGGATCTTTCCGGTGGGAGGATTCGGGAGCGACGCGCCCGACCGGCCCGGCATGCTCCGTGCCGCTCTCGAGCGCGCGCAGGCTTACTATGGGGCGACCAAGGCGCGGGCGGTGGCGTTTGGGGACACGCCGCGCGATGCTGATGCCGCCGCCGCCAACGGGGTGCCGCTCATCGGGGTGGCCACGGGCCACTATGGCGCCGACGCGCTGCGGCAGGCGGGCGCCCAGGCGGTATTTGACACCCTCGAGCCTACGACCGCGGTGCTGGAGGCAATCAATCGGCTTACCGGTCCGTAGGGCCAGGTTCTTCTTCGTCGCCGGCGGCCGCCAGGCGGTCCTGGAGCAGCCAGGCAAAGTCGGGATCCAGCTCGGACGGCAAGATAGGCACCCCCGCGGCCCACGCGAAGGCGGGGCGAGAATCCGGGGCGCGGTCGAGGAGCTGTTCCCTCCACGCCGGATCCCTGAGCAGTCGATCCATGCTGCGAAAGCTGAGCGGGGCACCGCTCTCGAGGAGCAGTGCGGAGAGCCGGTCCAGCGCCGCGAGGGCCGCTGGGGTGGCATGTTCGGGGTACAGGAGGAGGATCAGGTCGGAAATGGCCTTCCGGGCGCCATCGCCATCACGCGCGCGCGGTCCGAATCCCATATGCGCCTCCTCGCTCACAGGGTCGCCGGCACCGTCCTTGCGTTGTGAGAGACGGGCGGCGGGAGCGGACGCTTCAAGGCCGCCCACCTGGAATGGTAGCATGCGGGTATGGCCGGAGGGGGCACCATGTGGGAGCAGACCTGGGTGGTGGACGCACCGGACGAGGACTTGGCGCGCGCGAGGACGGCCGCCCTGCTTCAGCGCTGGCGGCCTCACGAGGCCGGCCACCCGGAGGTGGGGAGGGCGCGCATCCTGACGGGCCCCGACACCCTGGCGATGGGGGATCAGTACCTCGAAGAGATTCGTGAAATTCAAGAGCTGGTGGCCCACACGCCCCGTGAGGACCTGGCCCGGCGGTTCCGGTTCGTCCATCAGCGTCCGCTCGGCATTCCTCCGCGGCCGGGATGGGTGGTGGCGGCATCCGACGGACCGCGCAGTCCTCGGCCCGTCGACTGGTCACATCCGCACGGGGTACGGTGGGTGGTGAGCGTGCGCTGGCCGGGCGACCCGCCCGTGCTTTCGTTGTCGAGCGAGGGCCCCTGAATGACTCGGAGAGTTTCCGACGCCACCTGGCGATGCATGACGCAAGGCCCGCTGCGGCCGACCGGCGGCTGACCGGTGGTGAGGATGAGGGGGATTTAGTAATGGCGAACGGGACCGAGGACGGCGAGGGCCGTCCGATCTGGCAGCGAAGCGCGGTAGATTTGGAGCGGGCGATGGGAGTGGGCGAGCTGTCTGCCCAGGAAATCACCGCCGCTTTTCTCCGCCGCATCGGTCAGCACAATCTGGAGAACGAACGGCTGAATGCGGTCCGGGAAATTGATCCCACCGCGCTCCAACAGGCCGAGATGTTGGATCGCGAGCGCGCCCAAGGCCGGGTGCGCGGGCCCCTGCACGGGCTTCCGGTGCTGCTGAAAGACAATATCGGCACGGTCGGCCAGCTGCACACCACGGCCGGGTCGGTGGCGCTGCACGCCCAGTACGGCGTGCGTGAGGCCCCGCTGGTACGGCGTTTGAAGCGCGCTGGAGCCCTCATCCTGGGCAAGGCCAATCTGACCGAGTGGGCCAACTTTATGACCAAGAACATGCCGAACGGGTACAGCTCCCTCGGCGGCCAGGTATTGAACCCGCATGGCCCCGGCCGGTTCGACGTGGGCGGCTCCAGTTCGGGGTCCGGTGCCGCGGTCGCAGCGGGATTTGCCCCTCTCGCGGTCGGGACGGAGACCTCGGGGTCCATTCTGAGTCCGTCGTCTTCGAACGGCATCGTCGGCATCAAGCCGACCCTCGGCCTCGTGAGCCGCACCGCCATCGTCCCCATCGCCCCGAGTCAGGACACGGCCGGACCCATGACGGGCACGGTCGCCGACGCCGCCCTTCTCCTGGCTGTCCTGGCCGGCCCCGACCGTGCCGACCCGGCCACGCTCCATGGCCCGGCGCCGCGGACATTCGGCGACGCACTGTTGGAGGCGTCTCGGGCGCGTGATCTGGCCGGGATCCGGATCGGGCTCCCCCGGGAGGGCTACTGGGCGCGGGTGTCCGACACGGCCGCCGCCGTACTGCGGGATGCCCTGGGCACGCTAGGGGCGCTGGGCGGGACCATCGTGGACCCGGTGGCGCTGCCCCACGGAGCGGAGCTCGGCGACTGGTCCGTCCTGGTGTACGAATTCCAGCCTGCCCTAAACGCGTATCTGGGGCGGCTTCCGGCCTGGTCGCCGGTACATACAATGGCGGAGGTCATCAGGTACAACCGGGAGCACGCGGCCCGTGCGCTTCGGTACGGCCAGGTATGGTTCGAGGAAGCCCAGGCTTTGAGCGGGTCGCTTACGGAATCCCGATATCTGGAGGCCCGGCTTCAGGACCTTGCCCGTTCGCGGACCGAGGGGATCGACCGTGCCCTCCACGACAACGGGCTCAGCGCCCTCGTGTTTCCGGCCACGGCGGGCGCGGGCATCGCAGCCAAGGCCGGCTATCCGTCCATCACCGTGCCGGCCGGCTACACAGACGAAGACGGGCCCATTGGCATCACGTTCACGGGGAGCGCCTTCAGCGAGCCGACCCTCATCCGAATCGCGGCGGCCTTCGAGGCGGCCGCCGGTGCCCGGCGGTTTCCGACCCTGACGGAACGTGGTGCGTGAAGAAAGGCGGCGACACATGCGTGCGGTGATGCTGCGCGAGTTGGGCGGGCCGGAAAAACTGCTGGTAGAGGAGATTCCCACACCAACCCCCGGACCGGGAGAAGTGCTGGTACGGGTGCGCGCGGCGGCTCTCAATCGTCGCGATGCCTATGCCCGGGTAGGACTCTACCCTGGCGTAAAGCTCCCGGCGGTTCCGGGGTCGGATGGGGCGGGAGAAGTGGTCTCCATGGGCGACGGTGTGGCGGTTCTGACGCCCGGCGACCCGGTGATTATCAACCCGAGCCTCAACTGGGGACCGGATCCCCGCTTCTATGGATCAGAGTTCTCGATTTTGGGTATTCCCGTCAACGGGACCTTTGCCGAGTATGTGGTGGTCCCGGCGGCCAACGTGTTTCCGAAGCCAGCCTATCTGACGTGGGAGGAGGCGGCCGCGCTCCCGCTGGGCGGCGTCACGTCGTTTCGTGCGCTCTTTACACGCGGGGGTCTGCGGGCGGGGGAGTCGGTCCTCATTCCCGGCATCGGGGGCGGGGTCGCTACATTGGCACTGGCCATGGCGGTGGCGGCAGGAGCTGAAGTGTGGGTAACCACGAGTCGCGCCGAAAAGCTTCAACGGGCCCGTGAAATGGGGGCCCGGGGCGGTGCCCTCTACACGGCCGAGGACTGGGTGCGCGGCCTCCGCCGGGACCTGGGCGGGGGTTTCGACCTTGCCCTCGACAGCGTGGGCGGGCAGACGTTTTCGGATCTGGTCGCGCTCGCACGGCCCGGGGCACGGATCGTCGTGTTCGGCGCCACTACCGGCGCGGTCAACAATCTGGTCATGCCGCGGCTCTTCTTCAAGCAGCTGGACGTGCGCGGCAGCACGATGGGAAGCCCCGCGGACTTCTCGCAGATGCTGGCCTTCGTGACCGAACATCAGATCCGTCCCGTCATTGACCGGGTGGTGGGGCTTGAGAACGTGGGGGAGGCGGAAACGGCGATGGAAGCCGGCGAACTGTTCGGCAAGGTCGTCTTCGCGATCCCTTAGACCCGTGCGGACATGGTGATCGTCCGCCCAACCAGGCCCGGCCGGCGAGCCGGCGGAAACCGCGTTGGTGGCCGGAGGACTCGGGCGCCTCTGATGACAAGGCTCCTGCCTTTCGCGTCTTCCGGCCAGGGTCGCTGACGCGTGGTTGAGGGACGCCCGCGCGGCGTCCCTCAAGAGGGCCGCATAATGCGGCCCATCTCGCCAGGGTCGGTGTTCTCGTCGAGGCGCGCAGCCATATTTAACAGGCATCGGAAGGCCGCCTCCTTGTTCCTGGCGCCGGGGAGTATGATGGCGGCAAGATTCCGCTGCACTTTCATGCTTTATACGCCTCCACTCGCGAGCGGGACTGGCGTTCGCGGATGCGGGGGAGGCTCTTACCGGCTCTTCTTTGACAGGAGATGGTGCCTGGTGCCGCGCCGAGGGCTGGAGCCGATCTCGAAGTCGGGTAGACCGTGGTGGGAAGAACTATGGGGCGATGATGAAAAGACAGTGCGGCGTCATCGCCGGCAGTTCTGGACCTGGTTCATCATCGGGTTCATCGTGATGTTTTGTGTCGCTTTCTTCGGCGGGTGATTCCGGATCGGCCAACGCACGGGATACGGCGCCGGGCTTTGCGGCCGTGCCGTGACCTTGAGT